>BOBI01000040.1 GCA_026002305.1 Spirochaetia bacterium | reverse complement strand
ACAGGGCTTAATAATCTTGCGGTTAATTCAATACTAAGTAAAAGTTATTCGGAATATTTTGGTTTTACACAAGATGAAGTTGAACAAATGCTTAAATATTATAATCTTAATTCATGTTCAGATATTCTAAAAGAGTGGTATAATGGTTATCTGTTTGGTGATTCGGAAGTATATAATCCATGGAGTACATTAAATATTATAAGCAAATTATGTGTTGATAAAAAATCAGAATTGCATGCATTTTGGGCAAACACGAGTTCCAATGCCATTGTCCGTACATTAATTGACAGAGCAGATGATGATGCAAAGACCGGCCTTGATACGCTTATTGCGGGCGGCGCAATAAAAAAGATAATACACGAAGATATTACCTATGACGAGGTTGAAAAGAATATCGACAATGTTTGGAACTTTTTATTTTTTACAGGCTACTTGAAGAAAGTAGGTGAAGAAAAAGATAGTGCAGACAACCTTGTTTTGGATTTGAAAATCCCAAACAAGGAGTTGTTTTGTATATTTAGAAACAAGATACAGGAATGGTTTAAAGAAGGCATCGAGCAAACCGATCTTAGTACATTGTATACCGCCGTGCTTGAAGGTGATGCAAAAACTTTTGAAGATGAGCTTTCAGTTTTGCTGCTTGATTCTATTAGTTTTTATGACAACATCGAAAGTTTTTATCACGGTTTTTTAACCGGAATACTTTCAAAAGCAAAACACTATTTGGTCCGCTCAAACCGCGAAAGCGGCAACGGACGAAGCGATATTTTTATGAAGTATGTAAGCGCCAAAGGCAAAGCCATAATTTTCGAACTAAAAACTGCCGCAAAAATGCAGGACCTATCAAAAAAATGCGACGAGGCATTACAACAAATTGAAGACAAAATGTACATACATGAACTTGAACAGGAAGGCTATAAAACTATTCTTAAATACGGCATTGCATTCTGCAGAAAAGACTGCATGGTAAAGAGCGGAGGGCAAATATATGGATAACTGCGTTACAACGAAACGTAAAGTTAGATTTTTTAATACCACAGGCCCATGTAACCCTTATGACCATTACATGCTGCCACCTGCAGAACGCCTTATTGGGGCACAGCTAGCCCGGTATATACGCGACAAACTGTACTGGGTACTCCATGCTCCGCGTCAAACAGGCAAGACAACTTTTTTGCAGACATGGGCGCGGGAAATAAATGCGGGGAGCGATGCGGTAGCGTGTTATGTCAGCGTGGAAGAATGTCAGGGTGTTTTAGAGCGCGGCGAGGCTAATCAGATAATATATGAAGCGATTTGCAGATTTGCAAATTGGGCAAAATTACCGGTTCCGGAAATAGAAGATGGTTCTTCGGATGTACTGGTTAGTATTACTCTGGCAAGGTGGGCAAAACTAGTAGCGCCAAAATCACTTATAGTGCTTTTTGATGAAGTTGATGTGATTTCAGGCGATGCATTAATTAGTTTTTTACGACAATTACGCGGCGGTTTTGCTGAACGCGAGGTGGGTAAATTTCCAATTTCTATCGCGTTGGTGGGAATGCGCGATCTAAAAGATTATATTACTGCCTCTAAAGACGGCAAAGCTGTTAACCCGGGATCCCCCTTTAATATCAAAGAAGATTCAGCGGTGATTGGTAATTTCAACAAAACGGATATACAAAATTTATTTTTACAGCGCACAGAAGAAACCGGTCAGCAAATAACAGAAAATGCGCTTGATTATGTTTGGGAACAATCATGCGGGCAGCCTTGGTTGGTTAATTCGCTTTTTAAGCGTGCCACAATGCGTATTTTAAATGAAAATGATTACAGCACAGTAACTATTGAGCATATAAAAAAAGTGCGCGATGACGGACTGAAGCAAACCGCGAAATACCGTGATACAATTGATTCATCCGCCTCTTCCTATTTGGTAATTTTTGACCGCCGTAGCGAAGGCAAAAAACCGGGATGGGATGATCGCCTTACATGGGACATAGCAGGTGATATTACTGTGGTGGGGTGTTAAAAAGTTACTATGACAATCCCGGTTGTTCAGAATATTTGGAAACTTTGAATTATACAAGAAATTCACGCGCTTACAAACTCGCCGGAAAAATATCAAAATTGCGGAACCTGTGAAACATTGAATGATCGGATGACAGGCGGATGCGGTTAACTTTGAGGAATTGTTTCGCGGCGAGGTACGCACGTTATACGCTTTTTTTTCTAAACAAACCGGCAAACCTGCCTGCTAACTTGACGAATGAAAGCTCCTTCATGCCTAAAAGCCCCTGCGGGCGGTAGAGCATGACAACGATGAGGATTAACGGGTATATCACAAGCCGGTAGTCTTTTAATGGGCGCAGGAATTCCTGCAGGCAGGTTAGCACGTAGGCGGCGGTGATGGAGCCTGTCATGGAGCCCATGCCGCCTAACACGACGAATATCAGGTAGTCGATGCTTTTGTTGAACGAGGCGATGTCCGGTTTAACAAAACCGATAACCATTGCGTATAACGCGCCGCCGATTCCGGCTATGAACGACGCGCTTACAAAGCCTATCATTTTATAACGAAACACGCTTATGCCGCTCGAGTTTGCGGCGATTTCGTCTTCGCGCACCGCGAGAATTGCCCGCCCGTAGGATGAGCGCAGAAAGTTTTGTAATAGAACGATGATTACAACCAGCGAGAGCGTCGCGGTTAAAAAAGACAGATCGGCATGAAAGGGCGATGACAGTATCGAGGGGAACTGCCGGCCGTTTGCCCCGCCTGTAATGTTGCGCAGGTTTGTCAACACGACGCGGATAATTTCGCCAAAGCCCAGCGTAACGATTGCAAGGTAGTCGCCGGTTAGTTTGAGTGTAGGAAAACCTATTATAAAACCGAAAAATGCGGTAAGGAGGGCGGCAAGGATCAGGCCGGCCGGTAATGGCAAATGTAAATCCATCGAGAAAAATATACACGAATAGGCGCCAATTGCCATAAAACCGGCTTGGCCAATGGAAAGTTGACCGGTAATACCGGTAATCATGTTTACACTGACGGCTAAAATGGCGTTTACGCTTGCCACCGTGATAATTTGCGCTAAATATGCGTCAATAATGTCTAATTTTATCAGAATTGTAGGCACGGCGGTTAAGAAAACCGCAAAACAGAGAAGGATAAACGTAGTTTTCAGTTTTTCAGTCATAAAAATTACTGCCCTACACCTTTATTTTTGCCTTTACGCCCAGAATTCCTGTTGGTTTTACCAAAAGAATGATAATCAGTATGGAAAAAGTTATCGCGTCCGAATACTGTGACGAAATAAAGCCTTTGGTTAATGTTTCGGCAACACCAAGCACAATACCGCCAAGCATCGCACCTGGCACGGAGCCAATTCCGCCCAAAACCGCCGCAACAAAGGCCTTTAGGCCGGGCATCATACCCATGGTCGGCGACACCTGCGGGTACGAAAACGCAAACAGAATGCCGCCGGCAGCGGCAAGCGCCGACCCCAACGCAAACGTAAACGCGATGGTCCCGTTCACCGAAACACCCATAAGAGCCGCCGCGTTCATATCAAAAGACACCGAGCGCATCGCCTTTCCGCGCTTTGTAGACGTAATAATGTAATTAAGCGCAATCATCATAATAGCGGAAACCACAATCACAATAATTTGAATATTTGAAATTGAAAAATTACCGAAACTTATATTGTGAACCGCGGGGCGCGGAAATTGCCGCGGGTTCGGCCCGATAAACGGCAGCACACGCACACCGTTTTCCAAAATCAACGACACCGCAATCGCCGTAATCAGCGAATTAAGGCGCGGCGCCGCACGCAGCGGTTTGTAGGCCAGCCGCTCAATCACCATACCAAGACAGGCGCAAACCGTCATCGCAAACACAAAGGACGCGCACAGGGTAAGCGGCGTTACACCGAATTTCGTAAGCACAAAATACGCCGAATAAGCGCCCACCATCAAAATGTCGCCGTGTGCAAAATTAATCAGCAGCACAATCCCGTAAACCATCGTATAGCCCAACGCTATAAGCGCGTAAATCGCTCCCAACGAAAGACCGTTAAGAAGCTGCTGTTCTATGATGGTTAAAATTTCCATGGTTATTTAATTTCGCTAACTCTATACCCTACAATAACATACAATGAGGCTGACACGATTCGAACGTGCGACCTTCAGATCCGCAATCTGATGCTCTATCCATCTGAGCTACAACCTCAATTTCACGGAGCAGGGGGGATTCGAACCCCCGGAACCTTGCGGCTCAGCGGTTTTCAAGACCGTCTCCTTCAACCACTCGGACACCGCTCCAAAAAAAGCGGAGCAGGAGGGATTCGAACCCTCGGTACCCTTTAGAGGTACACTTCCTTAGCAGGGAAGCACCTTCGGCCTCTCGGTCACCGCTCCGTTTACAACACCTTCAATTTATCAAAATATAGGGTGGTCGTCAACGGCTTGCTATCTTAATGCAGGAATTCAAAGTTTAGCCGGCACCACCATGATTTACAGACGGATCGTTTATAGCTTCAACAATTACCATTCATGCGGATGATAACTGCCTGTTGGCTCCGTGATTTGGTAAGCTCCCCAACCCGTTTGTCGGTTTCTTTCATTTGCCGATCTGTCGCTTCCTGCCGTTCACGGGTTTCCATCAATACCGCCCAAAAAAAAGTCCCGCGCCGTTTTTTGGCGCGGGGCTTGGGTTAGCAGATGGTTTTATTCGCAGGGCGGTTTAATACCCCGCATTAAAATGAAAAGCCGTGGCTAAAGCCTATGGGTTCGGCAGTCCGCTCTTGTTGATGAAATGGCCGTAACCATCGCTGACGTTATAGGAGGTATTGTCCTTTATGTTGCCGCCATTGTAAATAATGGTGCCACAGTATTGATGTATACTTATTCCGCCTTTGCTGTTTCTGGCGATAAGGCCGTTATTAATGGTACAATCACCGGTATTGAGGTCAAACTTCACACCGATGCCGCTATTGTCTATAATCTCGCCGTCGTTCATGGTAAACGTACTGCCTGTGGCGGCAAACAGCGCACCGCTGTCGCCGTATTTTCCTGCTGTATTACCGCTTATCGTGCCGCCATTCATCGTGAATGTGCTATTACTAATTAAATATACCCCGCCGCCCATTTCGCCTGAATTATTGCCTTTTATCGAGCCGCCGTTCATGATAAACGTACCTTTGTTAATGCTTACCCCGCCGCCGTAACGGGAGCTATGGTCCTTAATCATCCCTTCGTGGAGTACGAGCTTGCCGCCGTTGACATTGACCAAAGATGAGTTGCCTCCCTTCTTTCCCTGTAGAGCCGGCCCGCGGATTATAACTTCCGTGTTGGCCGGTACATTAAACATGGTACCGGCAAAGTCTACAGCTATGGTCCATTTTCCCCGCAGGGAAACATGGACGCCGGTTTGCAGGGTAACACCGCCTGAGGTAAATGCCGCCGGATCGTCTGTAAGGTTTACAGCATAGTTCCCCGCGGTAAGGCCGTTTAGATAGGTCTGAAGGTCGAAGCCTGCAGACGCGGTTTGCGTTCCGTCCGCCGCAGCGCCAAAGTCCGTAATATCAAGAGGGTCCGGCAGTGCCGGTGTCGCCTCTGCCACATTGGACACGCCGTCGGCATAGCCTGTTTTCTTTGCCATCGCCGCCACGTTGTAGGCGGCGCCGTTGGTAAGACCGCTTATGGTGTAGGGGAAGCTAACGCCAGTCACCCTTGTGCCGCCTGATAAAAGCTCCGCCTGGGTCCAGTTGGCTGCGCTGGTGGTGGCTTTCGCCCTGTAGTAGAGGTCGTAACTGTCCGGCGCAGGGCTGGCGGCGGCGGTCATGGTAACGGTAAGGCTGGCACTCCTCGCTGTAAGGCTGATGGCAGGCGCGGCCGTAAAGGAAGGCAGCGTCGGTGTCGCCTCTGCCGCATTGGATAATGCGGTGTCGGCATAGCCTGTTTTCTTTGCCGACACCGTTACGTTGTAGGCGGCGCCGTTTGTAAGACCGCTTATTGTGTAGGGGAAGCTAACGCCGGTTACCCTTGTACCGCCTGCGACAAGCTCCGCCGCGGTCCAGTTGGCGGCGCCAACGGTGGCTTTTGCCCTGTAGTAGAGGTCGTAACTGTCCGGCGCAGGGCTGGCGGCGGCGGTCAGGTTGACGGTAAGTTGTTTGTCGCCGGGGGTAAGGCTTACGACAGGCGCAGCCGTAAAGGAGGGTGTCGGCGTCGGAGTGGGTGTTGGAGTCGGTGTCGGCGTCGGTGTTGGCGTTGGAGTCGGCGTTGCGGACACTGTTGGCGTAGCCGTCGCTGCCGGTGTTGTAGTAGGCGTCGGTGTTGCGGACGTTGTTGGTGTAGCAGACGCTTCCGGTGTAGATGTCGATGAAGCCGTTGGTGTCGGCGTTGCGGACGCTATCGGCGTAGTAGACGTTGTTGGTGTAGCAGACGCTTCCGGTGTGGATGTTGGTGTTGGTGTCGGTATCGAAACCGGAGCTTTTACAAACATTCGCACAGGCCTGACATAATATGCCTCGTCTTTGCTGCCTTCGTCATCCTTGCTGCCATCATTTAAGTCCTGATACCAAGCGAATTCATCGCCATTCTGGGAAGATGACCAGTAGGGGGCATCGGCAAAATCCATGTCTGTATCGGTTTTATTATTATAAAGCAAGGTAAGCTCGTCGATACTCGGCAGGAACCAGTCCTTAACCCCTTTATACTCATAATTTGCAGCGGCTTTTGCTGCCGGCGCTTTTGGGTCTGCGGCCGCATTCAGTATTAGCCGGGTGTTTTCCTTGCCGCTGCCAACTTCCTCTGAAAAGCCTCCCGGTAATTCGGTGGTTGTTTCAGTCGCCGATGCCCATGCAAGGGGCCCTAAATCTTCAGGCGCTGCTTCCATGTAATCCCAATCATCCCCGAAAATATGCTTGGTATTATCAAAAATTATTATTCCGTCCGTTGGCCCGGTTTCGCCTACCATCCAAAAATTTGGAATGCCGATGGTAACCGTCGCACTTTTTGTGCCCCTGAAGCCTTCGCGGCTTACAGTTACTTTTATTTTTGAATTATCATCTGCCGGTTTAATGGTATAGGTTGCGGTTTTACCAATGGATGCGGAATCGCCATTTTTTGTCCATTTGTATGTTATGGCGCCATCGCCCCCAAGTGCGGATAGGTTTGCCTTTAATTTTTGACCAACGGCCAACTTGCCGTCAATGGTAACTGTTCCCGATAATGTGGTTCCCGCAGCGGAATCGCCGGAAGCATCTGTTGGTTCTCCCGGACTTGGGGCATCACAGGCTGCAAGCCCTATGACTAGTGCAAAAACGGTTAGCAGGTTAAAACCTGCTATCTTCCATGAGGATGTAAATAATTTCATGTTTTTTTCTCCTTGAAAATAATCTAGCTTAACTTATGTTGTGGAGCTTGACCCAAATATAATAAAATTTTAATTTTGGGGCAACAAAAAAAACGTATTTCCCACGTTGAAGAAAAATCAATCGCGGCTACCCGCGAATGATTTTTCTCTATAATGAAACTTACTAAACCTATCGACAATATATTAGGAGGTAATTCTTTATATTTATTGAAGATACGCAGGTATAAACTAATTGTTTAATTAATTGCAACTAACAGCGGATTATAAATATCACAAAACCTCAATATTTTTATTGTTTTTTTGTAAATATTGTAATGTTATTGATAATAACAAATTTTACAAAAGGAGGTTGTATGGCTAAAATTGTTATTGCGGAGGGGGATAAGAATTTAACAAATTGTATTCAAAATCTTTTGTGTACTCAATTTGATGTACAGACTGCCGGTATTGCACGGGACGGGTATGAAGCGATAAAACTTACAACCGAAATACATCCCGAAATGCTTCTAATTGATATGGATTTGCCGGTGTTAAATGGCGAAAAGGTAATATCTTCGTTACGGCTTCGTTCCAGCAGCACGTTAATAATTGCTATGACAAATTATATTAGCGAAGATTTCGTTTTAAACGCCGCAGGAAATGATGTACGCGGCTATATTCTAAAAAAGAATTTATCTACGGAACTTTGTAATTGTGTGCAGATTATTTTAAGCGGCGAAAGTTATATCAGCGCGGAGATTGTGAACAAGACATTCCGTCTGTTTACCAACATAGTTAAAAAGACAGGGCTGGTCAAAGCGCCGGATCCCGCGTTAAACAACAAAGGTATTTCCATTACACCCATTTTTATAAGCCGTGCGGAATTTCAAGTTGCAAAATTTATAGGCGCCGGATTTTCAAATAAAGAAATTGCCAAAACCCTCGATATAAAAGAATCTACAATACGGAATTACATCTCGCTGATTCTACAAAAGACAGGATTAAAACACCGGACACAAATAGCGTTATACGCAATTAACAACGGCTTTTGCGCAAAGTCCGGTTTAAAAGGCGGCTTTGTAGATGCGCCCTGTGGTTCAAACAGCTACGCCCACCCGCTGACAGGTCAATTGAAATTTTCGTTTAAGTAGGAATAAACTACCCCATGGCAATAAATAGTGCGGATTATTCTCAGGACTTTATAAAAGAACTTTCAGGAAAAACAGTTGTTGTAAAATATGGCGGCAACGCGATGATAAATGCGGCGCTAAAGGCCGGCGTTATCGAAGATGTTGTTTTTTTGACAAAAGCCGGTATACGGGTAATTTTGGTGCATGGCGGCGGACCGGAGATAGACGGAATGTTAAAAGCGGTCGGAAAAGAAAGCCGCTTTGTACAAGGCCTCCGTTACACAGATTCTCAGACCATGGAAATTGTTCAGATGGTGCTTTGCGGCAAGGTAAATAAGGACATTTGCGCGCTGGTGCAAAATACCGGAGGGCAGGCAATAGGTCTTTGCGGAATTGACGGCGGCCTCTTACAGGCTAACCGCATTAAAACTGCCGATTTAGGACTTGTGGGAGAAATTGAAACCGTCCACCCGCAATTTTTAGAGAGCCTTTTAAAAAGCGGCATTATTCCGGTTATTTCCCCCGTGGCGCTGGGTTGCGGCGCCGATAAGGGGCAGGTTTTCAATGTAAACGCCGACACCGCCGCCGCAAAAATCGCCGCCGCTTTACAGGCCGAAAAATTAGTTTTGATAACCGACGTACAGGGGATAATGAAGGATGTTCACGACAGCTCATCTTTAATACGCAGGACAAACAGGGCGGAGCTTGCCGCCTTAAAAGAATCCGGTGTGCTTAAAACAGGCATGATCCCCAAAGCCGACTGCTGCGCCCTCGCGTTATCAGGCGGCGTTAAAAGCGCCCACATTATAGACGGCCGTGTCCCCCACTCTATACTTACCGAGCTTTTTTCAAGTTCGGGCTGCGGTACATTGATAGGGTAGGTGAAACAAACTTGAACAACCCCCGCCAATAATAATATCATGGAGCCATGGGCGACCCTAAAGGTTTTTTACACGTAAAACGTAAAGTTTCGGGCTACAGGCCGGTTGAGGAGCGTATCAACGACTATAGCGAGGTTGAGGAGCAGCTTCCCGACGATGAGAGGCGCGCGCAGGCGAGCCGTTGTATGGATTGCGGTGTGCCGTTTTGTCATTGGGCGTGTCCGCTTGCAAACTTGATGCCGGAGTATCAGGACAGGCTTTTTCGCGGCGACTGGGTTGGCGCGTGGGCTATTCTGCAGGAGGCGAATCCATTTCCGGAGTTTACGGGACGTGTGTGTCCCGCGCTTTGCGAGGCGTCTTGTGTGCTGGGCGCTAACGATGCGCCGGTTACGATTAGGCAAAATGAGCTTGCCGTTATCGAAAAGGCCTTTGAGAACGGCATTGTGGCGCCGCGTCCGCCCAAAAAACGCAATAAAAAGAAGGTCGCCGTTATCGGCGGGGGGCCCGCGGGTCTGTCCACGGCCTATTTTTTGAACCGGCAGGGCTTTACGGTGGTGGTTTACGAGGCCGATCGCACGGTTGGCGGTTATTTGCGTTACGGGATACCGAATTTTAAGCTGAATAAAGACTTTATCGACCGCCGTGTGCGCCTTTTAGAGGCCGAAGGCGTGATTTTTAAGACAAATACCCGCGTTGGCGGCGGGCACTTCGCTTTCGGCACAACAGGCGGCGGCGCCGAGGTTATCGATGCCAAAAAACTTGAAAGTGAATACGACCTAATTTTAATAACGATAGGCGCCCGCGATGCCCGCGATTTAAAGGCTCCGGGACGCGAGCTTTCCGGCATCGTTCAGGCTCTGGACTTTCTTTCCCTGCAAAACCGGACACTGGCAACCGAAAAAGACGCCTTTGCCCCGGTAAACGCTTTCGGCAAAAAGGTGCTTGTTATAGGCGGCGGCGACACCGGCTCGGACTGTGTTGGAACCGCCAACCGGCAGGGCGCCGAAAAGGTTACGCAGGTTGAGGTCCTGCCTAAGCCGCCGGAGCACAGGCCCTCCTCCCAGCCTTGGCCGCTGTGGCCAATTCTGTTTAAGACTTCCAGTTCCCACATGGAGGGCTGCGACAGGTTGTGGTCTGTGAACACAAAAGCCTTTACCGGTGGTAATGGCGCGGTTCAGGCTGTTAATGTTTGCAAAGTTGAATGGGGTACGGAAAACGGGCGGCCTGTTTCAAAAGAAGTTGCCGGATCGGATTTTGAAATCGAAGCCGATCTGGTGCTGCTTGCGATGGGCTTTACCCATGTTGTGCAAGAAGGCCTTGTCGCCGATTTAGGTCTTGCCATCGACGAACGCGGCAACATTCGCACAAGGGGCAGTTTTCACACTTCCAACCCAAAGGTATGGGCTGCGGGTGATAGCCGCAACGGTGCAAGCCTTGTATGCCGTGCCATGGCCGACGGAAAGGCCGCTGCGGAAGCTATAGCTAAAACACTGTAGGCGGCAGCGCGGAATTTACGGGAGCGCCTCATTATCACACGGATTTGCTGATTGTTTTTTTAAAGTGGATCAAATAGTCGATAAAGGAAACGTATGCGGCAACGGCGCAGAGCGTAAAAAGGATTGTACACGTTATCTGTAAAACATCTGCGGAAATGTGAAATTGTAATTCAAAGGTACCAGCGGTAAAAACGGAGCGGATAATATCGCAGACCAGCGCGCAAAAAACAGATGTTATGTATAAAACGGTTTTTATTTTTCCTCCGGCGCGTGCCGCTATGGCTGTGCCGTTTTTGATACATACCATTCTTATAAAGAGCATTCCGAATTCGCGCCACATGATTAACAAAAAAACAACAGCCGGCATAAGGCGCGTAACGGTAAAGCAGAGAAAAATACTGATATGAAGTATCGTGTCGCAAAATGGATCTAAGAGCTTGCCTATGTCGCTAACTTGGTTAAGTTTTCGCGCCGCGTAGCCGTCAAGAAAATCGGTAAGCTCTACAAGGGAGAGAACCACCAACAGCACCGATAAAATTATCCATCTTGACTGCTCAAAATTAAACGATAAAAAATAAACAGCCGTCCAAACCGGCGCGAATGCTATGCGTGAAAGCGAAAGCGTGTCTGCAACCCTCATTAAGAAATTTTATGTTTGTTTTCAAAGATAAGTCAAGGCGGCGCATTGCAGTACAGCAATTTTGAATTCTAATAAATCCCCCGCTCCAAATACATTTTTCTGCCTTTAACACAAAAACAGATGACGCTGAAAGAACCCATTGTTTCGCGTTAGTGCTATCCGGCCGTTATCTTTCCCTTGACCACCAGAAGCGGTTTAACCGGCATGACGCAATACGCTCCACAATGGAACCTTTCAGCGTCATCCGCCTCTACTTCAAAAGCAGAAAAACGCCTTTGACGCTAACATAGGGGCTATTCGGACGTTATCTTTTCCTTAATCGCCAGTAGCGGTTTAACCGACATAACGCAGGAGCGTATTGGATTTAAGAACATAGAAAAACAGCGGTAGCTGTTTCCCCCATTCGTACCAGCTAACCCGAACAAATACATCCTTCACGCTACGCTATAGAACCTTTGACCTTTTACCGCAGTTCCGAGAAAAGCAGAAATAAAAATGCCTCTGCGCATAAGCCGTACGCCGCCTATATAGCAAAAGCAGAAAAACGCCTTTGACGCTAACACAGGGAAGAAACAGGCAGCTCCTGTCCATTCCACGATGGAACCTGCGAGCGTTTGCATCATAGTACCAATTTCAGAACTAAATGCACCTCTGCTTTTGTCGGGTAATTCAGCCAAAGGGCACACGCTGCATAAACCGCACGCCGCCTTTCCCGGCAAAAGCAGAAAAACGCCTTTGACGCTAACATAGGGGCTATCGGAACGTTATCTTTTTTTTCTCACCAGCGGCACTTTAACCAGCATTTACGCTATACGCTGCGCCGCAGTAGCGGCTTGGCCTACGAAAAAACGTCGTATAGCTTTCACGTTATGTGCCATTGCCCACCCTATGCTTTTTTGTAAATAATATAAAAATAATAATGGAATAAAGAAAAAACTTTAAGAAATAATTATAAAGACCATCGCAAACGCAAAATTATTTTGCCCCAACGTATTCGTCGCACCGTGCCATCCTTGGCAGGGGAACTTTACTGTTTTTTAAGAAGAAGAATAAAATATAATAATTATAGCCAAGCGACTACGCCGCTAACCGGAAGAATAAATAATGGGGTACGCCTTTGGCGTAAATTATAGGGGAATTTCCCAAAAAAACAGCCTTTTCCGGCCCTAATGTGTGGTTTTACTGTTTTGGGGTTGCTAGAGGCAGCCCCCCGCCGCAATATGCGGCGGCAAAAAGAAAACTGCCATTTTTCACATTTTTTGTAAAGACCTATGCACATTATTTAAATTTGTGATAAAATATTCTCATGTTGCAAGTAATGGCAAATATACAGCCAGAAACCGCCCTACGGCTCACGGCTCACGGCTCACGGCTCACGGCTCACGGCTCACGGCTCACGGCTCATATCATACAGAAAAGCCTCAAAAAAATCTACTAGACAGAACTACAAAACACCCGCTTTTTACGCAAAATTCCTCGTTTTCAGGCAAAAACAGCCTCAAGGGGAGTCCCGCCGACTCAAAAGGGAGCCTCTTCACTGCAAAGGGAAGCCCCCGCACCCCAAAAGGGAACATCAATAAGGAGCAAACACATGGCAACAAACAAAGACTGGCTGCCTAAAACACGCACAGAACAGCTTGCAATGGCCAAAGACTGGCTGGCCGTTCTCGCAACGGAAGGCGCCGCATGGAAAATCACCGAAGCGGACAAAGCCGAACTGGCCGGCCTTGTTGAAGATGCCGGGAATGCCATTGCTGTAGAAAAAAACGAAACCACCCGGACTCCGGTGGCAATCGCCCAATGCAAAACCGCATTTGAGGCAATGATCGCCAAAATGCGGGATATGAAGAAGCGGTTTTTCTATGTGCCGCCGCTCACCGATGCCGACCTCGTCAGTCTGGGGCTGAAAATCCCCGACCATACCCCCACTGCCAGCGGAACCCCGACCGCCCAGGCAACCATAGAAACCTACCTCGTGGGACGGCACGAACTGGGCATAAAAATCATCTACGTTACCGGAAACCCCGCCGACCCCGCCAACAAAGGCTTCAGGATATGGTACAGCGTGGTAGCCCAAGGAGAAACGCCTCCCGCCAGCCTCGATGATTACACAAATCATTCTTTGCCAAACGGAAAAAAGAAGTAATCGAATTCGACTTCGGGGACAGCGGGAAGACGGCATGGTTGGCGGTGCAAATAGAAAATGAAGGCAAGAAAGGCCCGTGGGGGCCGCTGGTATCGGAATTGATACCGTGACAAAGGTTTTATCCGCTTGTGCGGTTAAACATAAACAAATTTGACGGCGGGAATAGACCGCGTGTGTGCAAGGCACATAAGGAGACTTGAAAATGAAGCGAAACAGATTTTTTGTGCAAGCTGCCCGCAGGGCAGCAGGAATGTTGGCAAAAGTACTAACATTCGGATTGGTTCTGGCAGGATGTGCAAGTACTGGCGCACCGGCTGTGTATGATCCGACTGTTCCGGTGGAAGAAAGTTGTATTATCGTGATCGTCCAATGCGCGATCACCAAATTTGACGGAGTATCAACCGGTTTAAAGATGAATGCATTAGCAGGAAGTAAGCGAATTCAAATACCGGCCGGACAGCATACTATGCAAGTTTACCAGAAAGGCGGCGGAATTGGATATGAAACTGAGAATACCGTGGATGGAACATTCGATTTTTTACCGGGCTATATCTATGCTGTAACACTGGGTACTGTTAATCAAGGAGCGAAACTTACTATAGTCGGTACCCCCAGAACTACCATTGATGTTAGTCAGGAATTAGTACCTGATCCGGCAAGTCCTGATGCCAGCCCTTTTGAAGGTGTATGGGAATATTATAATAGGGGAAATAAATTTGCTCTTGTTTTTGCTAGGAATGAATTTATCTGGAGATTTGGAGAAAAAGACAAGTTAAGAGGCATTTTTTCTATTGAGGATGATAAAATCATATTGCCTTTGATGTACGAATTAAAAGGCAAAAAATGGGTTGAGAGATTTGGTGGTATTTTGTCTATACAATATTCCGGTCAGGAACTAAAGTTTTCGGGTATAACTTTGAAAAAGTTATAAAGGCAGGCGGAGTAACTTTTGTTGAACTTCCCTATGGGGACGATGGCGAGATTTCCTATGTGCCAAAAAGCGTTTATGATGCCTTCGCGGAGCTTATCGGTCTTCAGATTGGCCATATTAACCGAGTTAAAGTGTTAACCCAGAAAGAGGCTAACGAGTATAAAAAATCGATTCTGGCGCATGGCGAAGCACTCACTGAGCTTGATTCTGAAAAAACCCTGGCGGCATTGGCAAAACTCGTTGACGCTGATAATAATACCGTGGCTGAAAATCAGGAAATTGGAAACAGAATGCGGGTTGCATTCAATGTGTTGAACAATCTGATGATATTCTTCAACGATTTTGTGCCGGTAACCGAGGGGCGTGTTCCCCTTGAGGAAGACCTCGCCAGGGTTATTCTAACAAACAGGTCTTGGAATCACGACAATTATATCGCTACGCCAATCATGGGGTATTCATCACCCAGCGATTATTTCAAGTATCTTGGAAAGTATTTCCCAACGGTGAAATTTGATTATACCCGGACTATTGACTGGATGCTCGCAAATGCCAAAACAGCGGAAGACGTAAACGGTATAAAAAAAATCGTATCTATTCCATCGGTTCAGTTAAACAAAGAGCAACAAGCCCAGTATGATGTGTTGTTTGAAAAGTTTCGCCCTGTTTTGGAAGCGTTAGAAAATGGGTTTGAGACAAAACCGGGTGAGGACGGAAGCGGCATGATAATTGTGAAATACACCGGACCCGGCGGCAATATTGTAATACCGGAAGGCACCGTATCCTTTGATGGTAAAGTGTTTCGTGGAAAAAGTAACCTGACATCCGTAAAAATACCGGATGGCGTTACATCCATTGGCAAGATGTTTTTCGTGATTGTGATAATCTAACATCCGTCACTACAGGGAACGGCGTTACATCCATCGAAAAAAATGCCTCTTAACTTGTCTTTTTCTCCAAATCTCCAGATAAATTCATTCCTAGCAAAAACAAGAGCAAATTTATTTCCCCTATTATAATATTCCCATACA
>BOBI01000039.1 GCA_026002305.1 Spirochaetia bacterium | reverse complement strand
ACGGTGCGCACGACAGAATCACTCAGGTACATGGCTGGCTGGAAGATACGCGCGGGAAGCTGGAAGAGACCAATAAGTGGGTCGAAGGCAACCAGGGATGGCTTGAACGTGTACAGGCCCAGGCGGACGAACAGCATAAGTGGCTTGACGGTGCGCACGACAGAATCACTCAGGTACATGGCTGGCTGGAAGATAGCGATAAAAAACTGAAGCATAAAACCTTACTTCTAAATTATCTTGTGGATGATCACATCGATGAAACTGCAAGAAATATACAAAAAACAGAGGCCGTAATAAAGGATTCCGTCTATAAACCGTTCAAATTCAATGATATAGTCGCAAACGAAATGAAAGAATTGGGTAAATTTTTGTTTTGCCCAAATAACGGAAACCTGGGCGATGTAATAATCGCCGAGGCTGAATACCAATTTTTTTCTCATCTAAAACTTGATTATTCCGTAATGGATTTATATAACAATAAAGAAATTATTGATGAACAATTGCAACATTCGGTTTATGTGTATGGCGGCGGCGGGTTGTTCCATGAATTATATAATTATCAAAATGTACTAAATATATTTAAGCAAAAGAAGTTTAAAAAAATAATTGTGCTGCCTTCCAGTTTTTATAAATGTGATGATGTTTTAAGAGTCTTTGACGAAAGATTTATAGTTTTTTGCCGCGAAGAAAGAAGTTATAATTATTGTATATCAGAGAACAAAAAAGCCCGGTTTATATTATCCCATGACATGGCTTTTAATTTGGATTATAGTCTGGTTTTGAGAGATCAAGGTATTATTGGAAATAATATAGACATCTTTAATCGGAAATATTCCGGCAAATTGTACGAGTCTTACTGTTATTATAAGATAACCTCCGATAAAATAATAAATACAATAAATGATAGTGTTACTTTTTCGGGGAAAAATCTTAAACTGGGCTGTATGTTAAGATTGGATAAAGAATCGGCGCTTTCAAAAAAAGAAATTAAAACGGCCGCTGAAAATCCCACCGGGGTTTTCTGCGGTCGCCAAAAAAACCTTAAAATAATTGATTTATCGGCTTTTGCATGGATATCCTGTACAGATATGGGTTTGGTTAAAGTATTGTCACACCTGTTTATTCAGGCTATAAATTATTTTGATATAATTATTACCGATAGGCTGCATATAGGGATTGTGTCTGCCCTTCTTGGTAAGCAGGTTTATCTTTTGGATAATAGCTATGGAAAACTTTCCGGCGTGTATAAACAGTCGATGAACAATTTCAATACTATAAGAATGATTTCTGATATTTCCGAAATTGATACTCTTGATATTCAGAATAAAAATCAAAAGCCGAATGTTGCATTTAATCTGGAAATGTCATTCCAGCGGTTTTTGGAAATTTATTATTCCGCGTATAATCCTGATGGCATTGTAACAAAAACTTTTTTGGGTGAGGTGATTTATGATCAGGATTAAACGATTTATTGATTTTTTACCTCGGTCCCTCCGTGTTGAGCGGATGATAGATGGTTTTGTGCCGGTTACATCGTGCAATCTGCGTTGCCATTATTGTTATGTTACACAACAAGGTCAATTTAACAATGAGCTTCCGTGGTTTCCCCATCTTGATAAAATTATTGGTACAGCGTTTTCAAAGAAACGTCTTGGCGGCATTTGTTATGTGAATTTATGCGCCGCAGGAGAGACATTGCTACCGCCTGAAACAACGGTTATTATTAGAGAATTGCTTAAGGCGGGGCATTATGTTTGGGTTGTAACGAACGGCACGATAACTAAGCGTTTTGATGAATTGCTCAAGCTGCCTAAAGGCTGGTTAAAACGGCTTGCATTTAAAATGTCGTTTCACTACTTGGAGCTAAAACGTTTAAATCTTCTTGAATCCTATTTTAATACTATCAAAAGAATCCGTAAAGCGGGATGTTCATTTTCTGTTGAGTTGACACCCTGCGATGAATATATTCCGCATATCAAGGACATACAAAAAATATGCATGGAAAACGCAGGCGCTGTTTGTCATGTAACCGTTGGGCGTGACACTACCAAAGACAGACTGCCGATCTTGACCGGATTATCAAAAGATGAATACATAAAAATGTGGAGCGCTTTTAATTCGGCGCTGTTTGATTATAAAATTTCGGTATTTGGTGAAAAACAAAACGGTTTTTGTTATGCCGGTGATTATACATCAACCGTAAACTTAGGAACAGGCGATTTAAAACAATGCTACGAAGGAAAGTGGCTGCAAAACATTTATCAGAATATAAAAGAACCCATAAAATGGGAACCGATAGGCTGCAATTGCCCGGAATCGCATTGTTACAATGCCCATGCTTTTTTAACATTAGGTGCAATCCCGGACTTAAATCAAACAACACCAACCTACGCAGATATGCGAAACAGGATATGTGCAGATGGCGCAGAATGGCTTACACCAAAAATGAAAGCATTTATAGGACAGAAGATAGAGGGGTAATGGTGTGTTTGATACAAAGAAAAAGGAGTAAAATATGAATCAGTTTAACACGTTCGATTCAGAATTGGATTGTAATCTATCGCAAAAAAAGTATCCGGTACGAAGATATTCACAAGTATGTAGAAATCCGTTTGTAAAAGTAGGAGTTTCACATAAAGGTGATGTGAGTATAGGATGCGATAGAGGACACTATCTTCATATCGGAAATCTTTTTGAGAATGATTTTGCATCCATTTGGAATTCGGATGCGGCAAAAAATTTGCGAAAAAAGATTTGGGAATGTGACTATTCGGATTGTCGTTTTCATACGCATTTTCCGACATTTGTTGATAAGTCAAAAATTGAAGGTTATTACCAAGCTGACGGTACCGTTACAAAATTCCCAAGTATTGTTAAGTTCGATGATGATTATTCCTGTAACGTGGCGTGTGTAACATGTAGAAATAAAATAAGAATGATGAATAAAGAAGATTCCGAAAGGTTGGATTCTTATATTGACGATTATTATTTGCCAATACTTAAGGACGCAAAAACCGTATATATGAATGGAGTTGGGGAATATTTTGCAAGCAGGCATTGCTTGAATCTTACACAAAGAATAATAGAAAAATATCCGCAGATCAAATTTCATATTCATACCAATGGCATTTTGTGCGATGAAGAAAATTGTAAGCGAATTGGAATCATTGATAAATTATATAATGTTTCTGTATCATTCCATGCTTCTACAAAAGAAACTTATGACAAAATTGTTAAGGGTGGCAATTTTGAGAGGGTAATGAAAAACCTCAAGTGGCTTTCAGATCAGAAAAAGCAAGGTAAAATATTTTTAGTTGAAATTATAATGGCTGTAAGCTCAATAAACTATAAAGAAATGAAAGCCTTTATGCAGCTGGCAAAAAATTTAGATATACGAGCACGATTCTGGGAATTAGGAACGGGATTTTCAGTAGATGCTCCTACAGATCAAGATTATGAAAAATATGCCGTTTGTTTGCCGGGGCATCCTGAATATAAAAAGATGGTAAAATTATTGCAGGCCCCGATTTTTAAATCAGACAATTGTTTGTTAGACCCGCTACTTGAAAGTATAAGAAAAGGAAAAGCATACAATATAAATAACAAACTTACCCTTCGCCGTCTAATAAAGTACCTGCTGCCCTACGGCTTGGTACGCTTTATCCAAAATAAAAAGGATGCAATATGAAGTACACGCTTAAAAACGACGAAAAAAACATACACGGAATATGCCCTATCCCATTTACTAATGCGGAAGTCGTTAACTGGGGTTCCCAAATAGGAAAGCAGCAGCTTGAGATTGCCTCTTGCTGCCCATATTTTACTGTTCCATACACGTACGGAATTGTAGACAATGAACATGATTTTATGAGCGTGTGGAATTCGGAGGCGGCAATTCGATTTAGAGAAAAAATGCTCAAGAGCGACTATTCCGACTGCGATATGAAATACTGTAATATCGGTGTTCTGAAACCTGTTTTTGATTATCTTAATGGCAAGGATATAGATTTAAGCTCCGTATGCGATTACCCCATGGTCGTGCGGTTTGCTACAAGCCAAGAGTGCAATCTTGCGTGTGAAACTTGCCGAGGTAAACCAATAACCGATCCACCGGAAAAAATAAACGCGCTTAACAAAATGATGGATACCGTGCTGTTGCCGATGTTGCAAAAGACAAAACTGGTTATGTTTTCGGTCGAAGGCGAAGTATTTTTTAGCCGCCATTACAAAACAATGATAACGCGTATTAACGAAACATATCCTGATATTAAATATGCGCTTTATACAAACGGTATGCTACTTAATCAAAAAAATTGCACACAATTTGGAATTATTGACAAGATTGATTCGGTAACTATTTCAATACATTCATTGCAAAAAGAAAAATATGAAAAAATGATGAAGGGGGTAAAATACGAAACATTAATCGAAAATCTTAATTGGCTGCTTTCGCTAAAACGTCAAAATAAAGTAAATACCATACTGTTTGTATGTGTTGTTCGAAAATCAAATTACAAAGAAATGCCTGATTTTATTAAATTTGCAAAAAAATATAAAGCAGATGTCAGGTTTACTTTATACCGGCCATGGGAACACTCTGTATTAGATAGAGATGAAG
Organism: Spirochaetia bacterium; assembly: GCA_026002305.1. Lineage (GTDB taxonomy): Bacteria > Spirochaetota > Spirochaetia > Treponematales > Breznakiellaceae > BNVA01. Next base: position 11,173 of record BOBI01000039.1, on the reverse strand, counting down.
AATTAAATGAAAATTGCTCTGAATATTCGTCTTATGTCAAGCTGTTACAAAAACCGGTGTTCAGACGTAAAAACTGCTATCTTGAACCAGTTGCGTATTCAATAAGTCAAAGATCACAAAAATCGCCAAAGTTAATGATGCGCCGTGTCATAAAGTTTTTGTTACCCTATGGATTTGTTCGATTTATACAGTTATACAAAAGTACCCCCATCCCTCCATACAAGAATTTACCTGTTCTGGATAAAGTTGAAACCCATTTAGTTGATCATTGTAATCTTGCCTGCAAAGGTTGTTCGCATTATGCGCCAATAGCGCAAAAACGTTTTACAGATATTCGTATATTTAAGAAGGATATGAAAATATTGTCAAAAAAAGTAGGGATAACATCTTTGAGATTGCTCGGCGGAGAACCCTTATTGCATCCCGATGTAAGTAAATTTCTTAAACTGGCTCGGCAATATTTTCCAAAAACGCATATCGGTTTAGCAACCAATGGGATATTGCTTCCTAAAATGAACAAAAAATTTTGGAAGACCGCCCGGGATAACAATATTGAAATAGAAATATCGCAATACCCTGTTAATGCAAAAAAAGTAAATGACTATTGTGAATTAGTAAAAAGTAAAAACGCAAAGCTCGGGTTTATTACTGTGGGGAATTCGTTTAAATATATTATCAATGTTAATGGCGACTCTGATGTTTACGAATCATTTAATCGTTGTCGTGCTGAGTATGCCGCACACCATAACATGTATAAATCAAAACTTTATTTATGCGGAAGGTGTTATAATGAATTTTTGAACAATTCTTTCGGCGTTAATTTGCCGACATCGGACGGTATAGATTTTTATAAAGCAAGCGGCCAGGAAATATATGAATATCTTTCTAAACCGAATGAATTGTGTAGGTTTTGCCTTGTTGAACGTATACCATTTAACTGGGCAGTATCAAATAACACTGTCGAAGACTGGATATATTCTCCTTTAGGGAGCGAAATGTGATATATTCACTAAAAGGAGGTCAGAAAAATATTTGCGGGATATGTCCGATTCCGTTTGTGTATGCTAAAATCCATAATTGGGGCAATGGTTTTGTAGTGTATACCTGCTGTGCCGATGCGGTAAAAAGCGAAATAGGCGTTGTTGACGAAAACCACTCTATAGAAGAAGTATGGAATGGCGATAAAGCAAAAAGTTTTAGGCAAAAACTCCTTAAAAAGGATTATTCGGACTGTGATTTAACCTTTTGCAATATCGGCTTGATGTTAGCCCGTTTGGATTATTTTAACGGCAAAGAAGTCAATTATGCCGAAAATTGCGGCTATCCGCTAATGGTTGACCTTGCGCATGATGATGAATGCAATCTCATGTGTACAACATGCAGAGACAAAACAATAATCAATACTCCGGAACAACTGGAATATCTCAACGAGAGAATCGACACAGTTATTTTGCCGTTGTTAAAAAAAGCAAAAATTGTTCTTTTATCTAGCGGGGGTGAGGTTTTCTTCAGCAGGCATTATAAAGAATTGATAAAAAGAATTAACGAAACGTATCCCGATATAAAATATATCTTAAATACTAATGGACAATTATTTACGCAAAAAAACTATGACTTATTGTGGAGTGGAAATGATAAAATATATTCGGTTATCGTTTCTATTCATTCAATCAAAAAAGAAGTTTATGAAGAAATAATGCGCGGCGGAAAGTGGGAAACTTTACTCGAAAACTTAAATTTTATTCTTGCACTTAAAAACAGCAAAAGAATTGAGAAAATATATTTTAATTTTGTCATACAAACAAAAAATTACAAGGAAATGCCGGAAATGGTCAGATTTTCCAGAAAATACGGCGCAATTGCAAGATTTAGACCGTATGTTTCATGGGGAACTTCTCTTTCTTACGATGATGCCGCAGTATTTAATAAAGATCATCCGGAATTTCCATATTTTCTCAAAATTATTCAAGACCCTATTTTTTCAAGCAAAGATACTTACTTAGATCCAATTGCTGAATCATTACAAAAAAAAAACAAACCAAATCTCACCATTCGTCGCTTAATAAAATATTTGTTGCCCTACGGTGTGGTGCGTCTTATACAGAAAAAATAAAGGAACAAAAGGTAATGAACTACCGCGCGGCAAGCCACGCGGTATCAGCTTTTTTTCAAAAAGCTGTGGTGGATGCATTTGTTCGGGTTAACTGGTACGAATGGAGGAAACTGCTTTCGCAGTTTTTCTTTGTTCTTAAATGTTATACTCTCTTGTATAGGAAATGATTGTACGTGTGTTTTGGTTTAACGCCGAAGAGCGCAGCAAGCTGCGCGGTATTAAACCAAAACACGGACAATAAAGGAACAAAAGGTAATAAAGGGGGATAGAAAAATACCAAAAATCTCTTTAACCTCCCGCCCGCTTCCCGCTATACTGGTTATATGAATAGACGTTTACCCATAGGCATACAGGATTTTGTAAGTATCCGCAAAGAAGGTTTTTGTTATGTTGACAAAACAGAGCGGATTCACTGTTTGATAAGCGGTTCCGGCAGGGCTTTTTTCCTGTCCCGTCCCCGGCGTTTCGGAAAGTCCCTGTTGTGTTCGACATTGGGCGCGATTTTTGAAGGGCGGCGGGAGCTGTTCGGCGAAATCGCGGGGCATCCGGCGCTTGCCATAGACTCCCTTGAATGGGACTGGAAAAAACACCCTGTAATACGGCTTGATCTGAATGCGGGGGTGTATTCCGAGGGGATAGAAGCGCTTCGTTCAGTGCTGAATTCCGAGCTAAAACGGGAATTCGATAAACAGGGACTTTTATCTGAGCAGAGTGATGCTGTAAGCCAGTTCAAAAGTTTAATTCAAAAATCCTGCGAAAAGACCGGCGAGAAGGCGGTAGTCATCATAGATGAATATGACAAACCGCTGCTTAACACAATTGATCTGCCTGATATACATAATAAAATCAGGGATACCTTGAAAGGGTTTTACGGCGTACTAAAATCTTATGATGAGTATTTACAGTTCGTATTTCTTACCGGCGTAACCAAGTTTGCCCATGTAAGCGTGTTTTCGGATTTGAATCACCTTGATGATTTGACCCTTGATCCTGAGTATGCTGACTTGTGCGGTATAACACAGAAGGAATTGGAAGACAACTTTGCGCCGGAAATTGATACTATTTTGCAAAACACTGGTAAAAGCAGGAACGAATACCTTGAAGAGTTGCGCCGCTTTTACAATGGATACCGTTTTTCACGCAAATTCATTACCGTTTACAATCCTTTCGGACTGCTTAAGCATTTTAAAAAGAGCGGGGAATTTCTGTCCTATTGGTATGAAACCGGTACACCGACTTTCTTGGTTAAACTTATTGTCAATCAAAAAATCAACATCATTGACTTGAACAATATGCGGGTTGGATCTGCTGATTTCAGCAAGTATGACGTGGAAACCCTGAAAGCGGTGCCTTTGCTGTATCAGAGCGGCTATTTAACCATATCGGATTATGACGAGGAATGTAATCAATTTATCCTCGATTATCCGAACGAAGAAGTGCGTGCTTCTTTTGCGAAGTCCCTCATAGAACAGTATTTTCAGCCAACTGATGAAAGTTCCCGTACTTTATATACACAGCTTCCGAGGGCTTTGGCAAAGGGTGATGTTGATGCGGTGATGAATACGCTGAAGCCGTTTCTTGCGTCCATTCCCTACGATATAATTAAAGATACGGAAAATTACTACCAGACGGCAACACATCTGATATTCACGATGCTGGGGATGAACTGCCGTTCCGAAGTGCGTATAGCACAGGGACGTATAGATACGCTGGTGGAAACAAAAAATTTTGTGTACTGCTTTGAATTTAAGCTGAACGGAACCGCCTGCGAAGCGTTAGAACAAATAGACACAAAGGAATATCTCTTGCCGTGGGAAGGCAGCGGAAAGAAGCTGTTCAAGGTAGGCGTTGTGTTTGACGCCGGTAAAAGGAATATCGGCGAATGGAAAACAGAGGAAAGGGGATAGAAAAATGAGGATCATGGAAAAGTGCATATAGTTGCCGCAAGGAGTTAATGTATGCATTATGAAAAATACCAAAAAATCTCTTTAACCTCCCGCCCGCTTCCCGCTATACTGGTTATATGAATAGGCGTTTACCCATAGGTATACAGGATTTTGTAAGTATCCGCAAAGAAGGTTTCTGTTATGTTGACAAAACAGAGCGGATTCACTGTTTGATAAGCGGTTCCGGCAGGGCTTTTTTCCTGTCCCGTCCGCGGCGTTTCGGGAAGTCGCTGTTGTGCTCGACATTGGGCGCGATTTTTGGAGGGCGGCGGGAGCTGTTCGGAGAAATCGCGGGGCATCCGGCGCTTGCCATTGACTCCCTTGAATGGGACTGGAAAAAACACTCTGTAATACGGCTTGATCTGAATGCGGGAGTGTATTCTGAGGGGATAGAAGCGCTTCGTTCAGTGCTGAATTCTGAGCTAAAACGGGAATTCGATAAGCAGGGACTTTTACCTGATCAGGGTGATGTTGTAAGTCTGTTCAAAAATTTAATTCAAAGATCCTGTGATAAAACCGGCGAGAAGGCGGTAATCATCATCGACGAATACGACAAACCTTTGCTCAACACCATTGATCTGCCTGGTATACATAATAAAATCAGAGATACCTTGAAAGGGTTTTACGGCGTGCTAAAATCCTACGATGAGTATTTACAGTTCGTATTTCTTACCGGCGTAACCAAGTTTGCCCATGTAAGCGTGTTTTCGGATTTGAATCATATTGACGATTTGACCCTGAATCCGCGTTATGCAGACCTCTGCGGTATAACACAGGAAGAGATGGAAAGAAACTTTGCGCCGGAAATTGATGCGGTTTTGCAGGATACCGGCAAAAATAGAGAAACATACATTGAGGAGTTGCGCCGCTTTTACAACGGATACCGTTTTACGGAAAAGCCTCTTACGGTTTACAATCCCTTCGGCTTGCTTCAGCATTTTGATAGGAATGGCAGGTTTACAACCTATTGGTATAATACCGGAACGCCTACCTTTCTTATAAAACTTATTGCCGGTCAAAAAATTAATATCATTGACCTGAATAATATGCGGGTAGGCAGCGTAGAATTTGGGAAGTATGATGCGGAAAGCATGGGCGCGGTACCGCTTTTGTATCAAAGCGGATACCTGACGGTGGTTGATTACGATGAGGAACTTGACGAGTATGAACTTGATTATCCAAACGAAGAGGTACGCACCGCTTTTTCAAGGTCGCTTATAGAAGATTATTTACAGGCGCCGGATGATAAATCAAATGCTTTGTACACACAGCTTCCTAGGGCTTTGGCAAAGGGTGATGTTGATGCGGTGATGAATACGCTGAAGCCGTTTCTTGCGTCCATTCCCTACGATATAATTAAAGATACGGAAAACTACTACCAGACGGCAATACATCTGATATTCACGATGCTGGGGATGAACTGCCGTTCCGAAGTGCGTATAGCACAGGGACGTATTGATACGCTGGTGGAAACAAAAAATTTTGTGTACTGCTTTGAATTTAAGCTTGACGGAACCGCCTGCGAAGCGTTAGGGCAAATAGACACAAAGGAATATCTCTTGCCGTGGGAAGGGAGCGGAAAGAAGCTGTTCAAGGTAGGCGTTGTGTTTGACCCTGGTAAAAGGAATATCGGCGAATGGAAAACAGAGGAAAGGGGATAGAAAATGAGGATCATGGAAAAGTGCATATAGTTGCCGCAAGGAGTTAATATATGCATTATGAAAAATACCAAAAAATCTCTTTAACCTCCCGTCGGCTTCCCGCTATACTGGTTATATGAATAGACGTTTACCCATAGGTATACAGGATTTTGTAAGTATCCGCAAAGAAGGTTTCTGTTATGTTGACAAAACAGAGCGGATTCACTGTTTGATAAGCGGTTCCGGCAGGGCTTTTTTTCTGTCCCGTCCGCGGCGTTTCGGAAAGTCCCTGTTGTGCTCGACATTGGGCGCGATTTTTGGAGGGCGGCGGGAGCTGTTCGGAGAAATCGCGGGGCATCCGGCGCTTGCCATTGACTCCCTTGAATGGGACTGGAAAAAACACCCTGTAATACGGCTTGATCTGAATGCGGGGGTGTATTCCGAGGGGATAGAAGCGCTTCGTTCAGTGCTTTCCCGGGAGTTAAAAAGGGAATCAGAAAAACAAGATATTCTTCCAGAGGAAACAGATGTTATTACTCAATTTACAAACTTGATAAAAAGATCCTGTGATAAGACCGGCGAGAAGGCGGTAATCATCATCGACGAATACGACAAACCCTTGCTCAACACCATTGATCTGCCTGATACACATAATAAAATCAGGGATACCTTGAAAGGGTTTTACGGCGTTCTGAAATCTTATGATGAGTATTTACAGTTCGTATTTCTTACCGGCGTAACCAAGTTTGCCCATGTAAGCGTGTTTTCGGATTTGAATCATCTTGACGATTTGACCCTGAATCCGCGTTATGCAGACCTCTGCGGTATAACACAGGAAGAGATGGAAAGAAACTTTGCGCCGGAGATTGATGCGGTTTTGCAGGATACCGGTAAAAACAGAGAAACATACATTGAGGAGTTGCGCCGCTTTTACAACGGATACCGGTTCTCGCGGAAGCCCATTACGGTTTACAATCCCTTCGGCTTGCTTAATCATTTTGACAAGAGCGGAGAATTCCTGTCCTATTGGTATAATACCGGAACGCCTACCTTCCTTATAAAACTTATTGCCGGTCAAAAAATAAATATCATTGACCTGAATAATATGCGGGTTGGATATGCCGATTTCAGCAAGTATGACGTGGAAACCCTGAAAGCGGTGCCTTTGCTGTATCAAAGCGGCTATCTGACCATATCGGATTATGACGAGGAATGTAATCAATTTATCCTTGATTATCCAAACGAAGAGGTACGCACCGCTTTTTCCATGTCGCTTATAGAAGATTATTTACAGGCGCCGGATGATAAATCAAACGCTTTGTACACACAGCTTCCGAGGGCTTTGGCAAAGGGTGATGTTGATGCGGTGATGAATACGCTGAAGCCGTTTCTTGCGTCCATTCCCTACGATATAATTAAAGATACGGAAAACTACTACCAGACGGCGACCCACCTGATATTCACGATGCTGGGGATGAACTGCCGTTCCGAAGTGCGTATTGCGCAGGGGCGTATAGATACACTGGTGGAAACAAAAAAGTTTGTGTACTGTTTTGAATTTAAGCTTGACGGAACCGCCTGCGAAGCGTTAGAACAAATAGACACAAAGGAATATCTCTTGCCGTGGGAAGGGAGCGGAAAGAAGCTGTTCAAGGTAGGCGTTGTGTTTGACGCCGGTAAAAGGAATATCGGCGAATGGAAAACAGAGGAAAGGGGATAGAAAAATGAGGATCATGGAAAAGTGCATATAGTTGCCGCAAGGAGTTAATATGTATACCCACAGCCCACTAAAAGCCTTAACCTTTAGTTACGATGACGGCACGGAATACGACCGGAGACTGGTGGAAATTCTTAACCGGTATGGCATGAAGGCGGCCTTCAACCTGAACAGCGGCCTCCTCTCCGGCGCGGGCGGCTGGGAACAGAACGGCGTACCCATCCGCCGTATGAATGTCAAAGGGTTACCCGAGCTGTATGCCGGACACGAAATCGCCGTCCATTCCCTAACCCATCCCCGGCTGGAAACTCTGGACGCCGGGACCGTCCTCAATGAACTGGAGCAGGACAAGCTCAATCTGGAGCGAATTTTTCATGCGCCGGTTTGCGGCATGGCATACCCCTACGGCTCCTATAATGAAACGGTGGTAAACATCATCCGGCAGGTCGGCTTGCGCTACGCGAGGGGAACCGTCAGCACCCATTCCTTCGATATTCCGGTGAATTTACTCACCTATCAGCCGACCTGTCATCACAAAGATAGCGAATTAATGAACTTGGCCGAACAATTTATACGCTTAAAGCCGGACGTTCCGCAGGTATTCTATCTTTGGGGGCATAGCTACGAATTTGAAGTGAATAATAATTGGCAAATACTGGAAGATTTTTGCGCTCTCATTGCCGGACGTGATGATATAGCGTATGTTACCAACGCACAGGCCTTTTTGGGAGAACAGCCATGAAATACAAAGAGGAAAAAGCCACGGTAAATTATTGTATAAAATCCGGCTACACGCCGAACCTGCTGCCGAAACGCTCAATAAACAATGCTTTCGGCGCGGAATACCAGCCGGATGTCTACGGTATGGCGCTTTTCATCGCGGAAAAATCAATTAGCAAATACATCATTAACTTTTGCAAGGGTGGTGATGAAAATCCCCTGCGGCTCCAAACCAGCGGATTTAAAATAATCACCGTTGATGTTGATAAACCTTTTCCAAGTATTGATGAACATACCGTGGATAATTCAGTCGTTATATGCGCCGGTCTTTTGGAAAGGGTGGTGGAGCCGGACGCCCTGATTACGTTTCTGGCTAATCTTTCGTACGGCTGCAACGCGCTTTTAATGGCAACCGTTGACCGAGAAAGGTTTCGCAGCACGACCGAAAGCGGCCCGCCCGCGAATCTTTCCCATGTCAGGGAATGGACGTTTGAGGAGTTCGATAATTTGCTTGCGTCATACCGGTTTCATAATTATATGCTGGGATACACACTTGGTGAAAATATTTATTTCAAGAAGGATTGCATCGTAGCCATCTCCGGCAGACTGGTGTATGAAAAGCCAACGTCTCAGCATCAGTATCCGCTAAAGCGGGTGCTGGCCGTCATTCATTGTTACAACGAGCAGGATATTATCGGTGCAACGCTGGATTTCCTTCTGGGGCAGGGTGTGGATATATACGTTGTTGATAATTGGTCTACGGACGAAAGTTATACCATTGTTAAAAAATATGCGGAAACATACGGAGGTAGAATAACGCTGGAGAGATTTCCCGCCGAACCGTCAAAATATTATGAATGGGAAAAGCAATTAAAGCGTACCGAAGAAATCGCGCGGGAATCGGATCACGATTGGATATTTCACTATGATGCCGACGAAATACGGGAAAGCCCGTGGCTGGGTGTTTCGCTGCAAGAAGCAGTTTCGTTTGTGGATGGACGGGGGTATAACTCGATTGATTTTACGGAGCTGGATTTCAGGCCGACCGTTAAGGGTGAATATGAAGCTGGGGATGCGTTGACCGGTCCGCTTGACCGGTTTGAATTCGGACGGCGGCCGGAGTGTTTTAACCAGACAAAATTATGGAAAAACATAAAAGGCACGGCAATAGATTTGGCTTGGAGCGGAGGACACTGCATTCAATTTGAAGGTAAAAAGGTTTTCCCGCTAAAGTTTATTTACCGGCATTATGCGATACGCAGCGAAGCGCATGGCAGAAAAAAAGTGCTGCGTGAACGGAAGGCGCGGTTTAACCAATCCGAAAGAAAGGAGAAGGGTTGGCATGTTCAATACGATATTTTTGACGATAGCACGACGTTTTTATGGGACGCAGATTCGCTTTTGACGTATGACCCCGTCACGATACGGCGCGAATACTTGGTTGAGCTGCTTACAGGTATAAATATTATACGGAGCAGCAGCTTGGAAAATACCTGCTGTGGAAAAATTTATTTTGATACCGGATCAGGATTTTCCGAGTATGAAATTTTACAACTTTTGTTTAACCGGCGGACAAATACGCTGCTCCAAGAGATTGTTTTGCCGGAAGGGACAAGAGCAATCCGTTTTGATCCTGTAGAAAATGCCGGCTGTGTTTTACATAACCTTGAAATAATATCCGAAAGGGGGCATGAACCGTTTGAAATATTAAACGGTTTTATTGATGATGATGGAACTATACTTTTTGCCGACCCCGATCCGCAAATCTTCATAAATATAAGTGGAGGGTTGTCCCGGCTGAAATTACAATATAATATTGAAATATTTTCCGAAGCGGTTTCTTTTCACCTGGTTGAGGTTTATAAAGAAAATCTCGCCGTTATTGACGAATTAAAGCGGAACATATCGGATAAGGATATAGTTTTAACGGAAACTAATGCGGCATTGGCCGGGGTTGAAAAGGCATACAACAGTATAATAAACTCCAAAACATGGAAGCTCACAAAACCATTGCGCAAAGTTTTGGATGTTGCAAAATCGGTATTAAGGCGCGTGTCCCTCCTTTCGTAATATGCTATGTGTTCTGACAGAAGGTTGATATAATTTGTGCAAATCTAATATGATTAGAATCAATATAGTGTGATGGTTTAGTAATCATCTTCTTGGGGAGAGTGCCTTTGTTTTTTTTCATAAAAATACTAAAAAAAATACGATATTTGTATAAAAAGATAAAGTCCAACTTATATGCCGGATTTATTATTTGGACTTCCAGATATTTTAACAGAAAGTGGTATATGTCATTATATAATTTGGATGTGAAAAAATCACATCTTCCTCCTGTTTTTCATTATTTAAAACAAGGTTTTAAAGAGGGAAAAGATCCGTCGCCATTATTCAATACAAATTTTTATATAAATAAATATGTGGATGTAAAAACGGAAAACATAAACCCTTTGCTACATTATCTTTGTAAAGGTAGGGCAGAAGGTAGAATTATTTCAAAATCTAAAGAAATAATTCTACCCACACCTCCCAGTGGAATAAAGACAGTTAAGTTTACGGCAAAAGAAACACCTGATATTAGTACAGGTCGTATCGCTATATTTGCCTCCTTTAGTTCAAATGGTAAAATAGATGACTACGTAATTTATTATCTTATCGAACTTAAAAAAGTTACAGATGCTATTATATTTATTTCCGATAATAAAATATTTCCTAAAGAAGTTTTGAAACTGAAAGGACTTGTTTACCATGCTAAATTTGAAAGGCATAAAGAATATGATTTTGGTTCATATAAACGCGGATTTGTATATGTAAAAAAGAAAGGTATGTTAAAATATTGTTCAGAGCTTATTTTATGCAATGATAGTTGTTTTGGACCTATTTATCCATTTTTAAATCTTTTTAAAAAAATGCAAAACAGAAATTGTGATTTCTGGGGATTGGTTTCAAACCAAGATATTAATTTTCATATACAATCTTATTTCTATGTGTTTAAGCAAAAGATAATATCCCCACCCCCCCACTCTCTTATACA
>BOBI01000038.1 GCA_026002305.1 Spirochaetia bacterium | reverse complement strand
TAATTAACTAACGAAATCGGCTTATGAAATTCAAAGCCAACATACCCGCCGAAATGAGCAAAGCCGCGATAGTAAAACTATCCTTGTGCTTTTGCCCCTCGTTCTTTTCCAACCGTTGAAACCGCTCAGTTACGTGAATTTTGAATTCCCGTAATTCACCCTTCAACTCCCGCATTTCCGCAATACTCTCTATGAATAATGCTCTGTCCTCATTGCCCATTTGCAACCTCCAATTTGAACGATGCGCTAAATGCCGCACCCTTCTTAAAATGATATGATAAGGCGTTGACAACGCCCGAATAATTTTTTGCTACTGTATGTACTTGAACAGTCGCGCCGATCCGCGCATGGAATACGGCGCGGTGAGTTTTTATTGTTAGTTCGTGTTTACGGATCAGTCTGTCTGAAAGTTCGCGAGCGACCCAATCCTCATACTGCGGTTTACCGTCTACATCATCACCGGAAAAGTACGTACCTGTAACATTCATAGAACAAGTACCGTACTGTGTAACAGCTTCGTCATCATGTCCGAAACAAGAACGGTTAATGTCAAGCACAATAGGGCGACCAAAAATACTAGCGTTTATTAAATCGCTATCGCCGTCATGTTCAAGCGTTACTAATGCCTTATCGTGATTAGTGCTTACGTCATACTGACCATAATTAAATTGACCACCCTGCGCGGACAATCGCGCTTCGGCTTCTTCTTTCGTGTCTATGTTGTCAGCGTAAATTACATTGCGTTCTTTGCCTGTTTCGTCACGAATTATGTAATGCGCTTCGTAACCTTCATATTCAATTTCTCTCATTGTGTTTTCTCTGAACGGATAGTAAGCTGCCATTGACGACATATATAAAACAGGTGTATCGGTGTATTGCCATATTGTCTGTTTTTGTAATGACACAGGCAGATTGATTTTAAGGCGTACCGTGTTACGATATTGATCTGCACGTTCTGTTTCCCGCAGGTAATAAATATTTTCGCCTGTAAAAAAGTATGAATCTTCATCAGATTGCAGCGTTTCAATTTGATACGGTGAATGTGCGAATACAAGCGGCTTTTCTGTCGCACACTCCAAATGACAACGATAGGCAGTAGCCAAGGCGGATAATTCCGCCCATATATTTTTTGTCAGCTTGACGTATGGAAGTGTGAGTGGAATTGTACAGCAATCTATATCATTAGTTTGAAGTCCGGCACGTTTTGCTATCAAATGTAAAAGTGAATTTTCAGGTTGCGATTTATCACATATCGTAATGTAGGTAAAAGAATTGGCGGTACTCCAATCCCTGTTCTCATCACTCTTTTGTAAAGCCGCCGACCTATCACGCAGCACAAGGCGCACCATGCGCCGCCGTCCCTCTCTTATGTCCTGAAACCCTTGATCATTCACAAACAAGGTAAACCGGTGAACCCACGAAAGCCCTTCTCCTACGGTAAAATACACACGAAGTTCTGCGGCGTAACCTTGATTGGTAACATATTGACAATTTAGATTATTTAAAAGAATTTCCCCTCTTGCAGTTGTTCCGCCTGCCACTTCCTTTAGTCCGTAAAAATCTGCTTGCAATATGTCAAACTCCGGCACGGTAACAAATTCGCCGTTCTTGCGCAAATCAATTTCAAGTTTTATGCGTAACGGTTTATCACCCTGTGTAATGGCAACATCGAGGGCATCGTCTATGTCGTAAAATTTCATAGCAGAGCCTCCGTACTTTCGTTGTATACGGTTGCCTGAGTATTACCGCAAACAAGATAGCGCAAAGGTCCTATAACGGTGTCGGCGGTGCAAACTTCCGTGTTATCGTTTATCAATTTGTGATTGGTAAATGTAAGCGAGAACAAACCGTGATGATATGTTTCGTACCCATCACGAAATAATCGGCTGGTGATAGTAAAATTTTCTATCACCGCAGGAAAACTAAATTCATCTTGCAAATATCTGTGTATGGCTATTTCAGTTTTGGTACCGTTTGTTTTATCACACCTGACAACCAAGCCGTAAATTGAATTGCGATTTACATCATCTACTTTGTATGATGTACCAATTTCGCTAAAGTATTCTGTGCGCTCTCTCTTTACAATTTCATTTATGATTGGTATTGTTTGAGTCTTTACATCACCGTCAATATCGAGGTGTACTTTTATTGTTTCATCACAGTGAAACCGCAACTCAAAACTCTTTACAATGCACGATAAAAAAGTATTTTGGTGTGAACAATATTTTTCTACTAATTCAAATCTGGGACTTTTGTGTAATGGTACCAACTGTATAAAATGTTTATACAAGTTGAGTGTCTCACTTACAAACTCATACCCTGTATATTTCCCAAACATCACGGCGAACAATGCGGGGGCATTGCTAATGGTTAAGAGCGTAGTAACGCCGCCGGTAGTGCCGCACTTTTCAACAACGGCACCGCAAAGCCCCACACCTTCAATGGCGGCAGTTTCACGCATCACGTTAAGTTTTTCGCGTAAAGTTTTGCCGGAGAATGGAATGTCAACATCAAACTTTTCAGTAATCAACCGCAATAAAAAATCGCCGCCTTGTATCATATTCTTACTTCCCTATCGTTACGCGCAATGTAAACACCGCCTGACATTCTCCGCTACTCTCTGCCATACCCTTATATTTACGATTGACAAAGGCAACACGATCCGCCACACCGCCGAATGTGGGGTCATCATTGATTGCGCTTTCCAAAGCGGCGGCATAGCAATACACATCACGCTTGTTGTTTTGTGAATTCATCACAAAAGTTATAGTCATAGTGTATGCATCTGTGCGTACAATTCTGTCCTTGTCAGTCCGTGCCGCTTCCGATAATTCAATTTGCGGACACACACCATAAGAGCCAAGTTTCCCCGAACTTGATAATTCAACAAGCGGTACAAATTCTTCCATTTCAGATAAATAAAAATTCACCGTACTTGTTAATATTTCATTAATCATCTCAATTAGTTGTTCCTCAATAGTTTTCATACATAAACCTCTTATCACTTAAATTGTCTTTCTCTTGTATGGCTCTAACAATTCTTTGACGTGTTCGGGTATTTTATTTTCAAGGCTACCGTCAGTTTTATTACTAGGTGTTACGCCTAACTTCTTGCCCTTGTGCCTTGCGTATTTCCAAGCGACAAGTTCAATGCAAGCGTCTTTCAAAGACGGAGGCACTTCACTTGTTTTGTACCCCGCAAGATATTTTATAAAAATTGTTTTGTCGCGATTTTGTTTGTGTGTAGGTGCTATGTGCAATAGATACGGTATATTTTCAATGCCGCCTGTTTCGGGTATGAGCTTGTAGTATTCCGGTGTTGCCGTAGCTGTCTTATTATTTCTAGTTTCAACAACAAGAATTTCCCGTACGGGATATTCTTTAAGCGGTATTGTTAAATAGGTATAATTCGTGTGCCATTCTTTGACGCGCTTATGCAACAAGCGGCGCATACAGTATTCTTCAATGGTATAAGTTGACGATACCAGTAAAAATTCGGTAAATGCGTCTTCTCTGTCATCTATGCCGAGTATTGTTTTACAATCGGCAAGCGATACTAACGAATGAAAGTGATTGTGATCCGCCATAAGTCCCTCATATTTTTTTAGTCTTATAAAAGGTTAAAATGGTATAGTTCAAAAATGTAGGGTAAAAAAGTCCCGATTTTAAAATTATATTGCTATGGATTGCTACAGATTAAGAACGGGTATCAATATTCAAGCAGAAAGTAGCGTAAAATCTATCATAACCGGCAAAAGTCGTTCGTTTGGCAGTTGCAGACTGTAGCCTACTCATCGAATAGTGGTCGCTAGATACCACCCCGCTCTTATGCTACAGTTAAAAGGCTATGGATTTCGCCTCAATCCTTGAAAAATATCGAAAAATCTCATTCTCAGAGCGCGATAAGGGCGACCGTTTCGAGCGGCTTATGTGCGCGTATCTGCAAACCGACCCGCAGTATGCCGCACGGTTAAAAAAAGTCTACTTGTGGGAAGATTTTCCCGGACGCAAGGACTTAGGCGGCAAAGATTTAGGTATAGACCTTGTAGCAAAAACGTACGAGAGTGACTATTGGGCTATCCAATGCAAGTGTTATGACGAAAACACGACAATCGACAAGCCCACAGTTGACAGTTTTCTATCAACATCAAGCCGTGAATTTTTAGACGATAATTTACAGACAACACGTTTTGCCCATCGCCTTTGGATTTCTACCACTAACAAATGGGGAACAAACGCAGAGGAAGCAATTGATAAACAAAATCCGCCTGTTACGCGCATTAACTTGTCGCACTTGCAAAATGCACCTGTTGATTGGGAAAAACTTGATAGCGGTGTTTTTGGTGAAGCCGCCAGAAATGCGACAAAAAACTTGCGACCTCATCAAAGCGAAGCATTGAATAATGCACATGAATATTTCAGAGAACACGAGCGCGGTAAGCTCATCATGGCTTGCGGAACAGGTAAAACTTTTAACTCATTGCGTATTTCCGAAAACGAAACCGGCGGCAATGGTCTTGTGTTGCTCCTTGTTCCTTCCATTGCACTTTTAGGGCAGACATTGCGCGAATGGACGGCGGATGCAAAAGAACCTATCAACCCAATTTGTATTTGCTCTGATCCCGAAATTACACGCCAAAACAAAAAGAACGATGACGCGGCCGATAGCCTTGTAGACTTAGCGTTTCCTGCCTCTACAAAAATGGAACACATATTAAATCAGTTCTATTATTTTAAACGTCAAAATAAAAAAGGTATGACTGTTGTATTTTCTACCTATCAGTCTATTGATGTAATTTCAAAGGTACAAAAAGATTTACTAAAGAATGGATTTTCTGAATTCGACCTTATCATCTGCGATGAAGCACATCGAACAACAGGTGTAACATTTTCAGGTGATGAGGAATCAGTCTTTACAAAAGTTCATGACAATAATTTTATCAAAGCAAAAAAACGTTTGTACATGACGGCAACCCCTCGGCTCTACAGCGATGACAGCAAAAGCAAGGCAGCCCGCAATGATGCGCTTCTTTGTTCTATGGACGATAAAGAAATTTATGGTGAAGAAATATACCGCATAGGTTTTGGAGAAGCAGTTGAACAAGGTTTATTAACCGATTACAAAGTTTTAATATTAACGTTGAATGAAAATGATGTACCGCCCGCCGTTCAAAATATGATTACCGATGATACAAAAGAAATAAATACTGATGATGCATCAAAACTTATCGGGTGTATTAACGCATTATCAAAACAAATTTTAGGTGATGCCGGCAGTGTAAAAGAAACCGATCCCGACCCTATGCGCCGAGCCGTTGCTTTCTGTCCAATGATAGCAGCTTCAAAAACAATCACAAGCGTTTTCAACACGGCAGGTACAACATACTTAGATGCAATACCCGAAGAAAAGAAAAAAGAAATGGTAGCCGTGTCATCAAAACATATAGATGGCACGATGAACGCACCGAAGCGCGATGAACTTTTATCATGGCTAAAAGAACAACCCGAAGACGGCGAGTGCCGTGTGTTGACTAATGTCCGCTGTCTTAGCGAAGGTGTCGATGTTCCTAGCCTTGATGCCGTTATGTTTCTTACAGCGCGTAATTCACAAGTTGATGTCGTACAATCCGTAGGGCGCGTTATGCGGAAGTCGGCAAACAAAAAATATGGCTACATTATCATACCTGTTTTAGTACCGGCAAACGAAGAAGCGCACCTAGCTCTTGATGATAACGAGCGATACAAAGTTGTATGGACTGTGTTAAATGCCCTGCGCGCCCATGATGACAGGTTTAATGCAATCGTCAATAAAATAGAGCTTAACAGAAAAAGACCCGACAACATCATCGTAGGTAGACCTTCTGTTGCATTTGACAAGAACGGAAAATATGTAGCAGAACCAACGCCGGATTATGAAAACAGCGACAGCAAAATAGCACGGCAATTAACTATACAATTTGGCGAATTACAAAGTGTAATATTTGCCCGCATGGTGGCGAAAGTGGGCGACCGTCTTTATTGGGAACAATGGGCAAAAGAGGTAGCCCAAATTGCAGAGCGCGAAATTGACCGCATTACAAATTTTGTTTCACGCAACGAGGACAACAAAAAAACATTTGACGAATTTTTAAGCGGCTTGCAAAAAAGCATAAACCCCGGCATAACACAAAGCGAAGCAATAGAAATGCTTGCGCAACATATTATCACCAAACCTGTATTTGAAGCATTGTTTGAAGGCTACTCATTTGTCCAGAATAATCCAATATCGGTATCTATGCAAAAGATGCTAGACCTTTTGGAAACACAAGCAATCGAAAAAGATACACAAACATTAAACACGTTTTACGAATCGGTAAAAATGAGAGCTTCCGGCATAGATAACAGCGAAGGCAGACAACGTATTATTATAGAGTTATACGACAAATTCTTTAAAACAGCTTTCCCAAAAATGGTAGAGCGATTAGGCATAGTTTACACACCTGTAGAAATAGTAGACTTTATTATTCATTCGGTAAACGATGTTTTACAAAAAGAATTTTACCGCACTCTAAGCGATGAGAATGTAAACATACTGGATCCATTCACGGGTACTGGCACCTTCATTACACGCCTATTGCAATCAGGACTTATCGATAAAAAAGATATGCCTCGTAAATACGAAAGTGAAATTTTTGCAAACGAAATTGTCCTGCTTGCCTATTACATAGCCGCTGTGAATATAGAAAATGCTTACCACGAACAAAGCGGCAACAGTGAATACAAACCATTTAACGGAATATGTTTAACCGATACTTTTCAACTCGGCGAAACGGAGGGAGGCACTTTAGGTTTTTCGGAATTATTCAAACAAAATTCAGAGCGTGTGGAAAAACAACGCAACACACCGCTTACAGTGATAATGGGTAATCCGCCATATTCAGTGGGGCAAAAAACAGCTAACGATAACGCACAAAATCAGAGTTATCCAAAATTGGAAGCTCGTATTGCAGATACTTACGTTGCAGAATCGAATGCCGCCTTGAACAAATCTGCTTACGATTCATATGTTAAGGCGTTTAGGTGGAGTGCAGACCGTCTTACAAAGAACGGCGGCATTATATGTTTTGTTTCCAATGCCGGATGGCTCGACAGTAACGGCATGGACGGTTTGCGTAAATGTTTTGAAAAAGAATTTTCTGCAATTTATGTTTTTAATCTGCGTGGGAACCAACGGACAAGCGGCGAATTAAGCCGCAAATAAGGCGGTAAGATTTTTGGCTCCGGTTCGCGCACACCCATTGCAATTACGTTGCTGGTAAAGAAAGGAGAGGAAGTATGAAAAGTAATGAAAGCAAAGTCAGTAACCATATAAAATATTTTTTGCAGGAGGAATTGTGATGGCAAAACTACACTATGTTGAAATTGAGAATTTCAAAACATTTGGGAAAAAAATACATATTGACCTTAGCCATCCTACCGTGCTAATTGGTCCAAACAACTCAGGGAAGACTAGTGTTATTCAAGCAATTACACTCTGGAGTCAAGGTGTAAAATCATGGTTTGAAAAAAAAGGCGATTCGAATAAAATAAAAACCAGAGAACGATACGCTGCAGGTATAAATAGATTAAATATACTAGAGGTTCCTGTTGCAGAAACGCGTTTCTTTTGGAATGAAAGAAAGGTACGACAGGATAAGAACAATGTTTACATAATAATAAATATGGGTATTGAATACAACGGCTGTGTTCATGATTGTCGGCTAGAATTTAGTTATCGTGACTCTGAAGTAATTTATTGCAAGCCGGATGAAGCAACCATGGGTAATATTGAACTTATACAATATGCGTCTTCCATACAGTTTAATCTTCTCTATCCAATGTCCGGTATTATGGCAAATATTTCTGCTGACACAGAAGAAACATTATTTACAGATGGACACATTAAATTGTTACTTGGACAGGGACAAACGGCTCAAGTTTTACGAAATGTGTGCTACAAGGTTGTTGAAGCTGACAAAACAAATGGCATTAACGAGTGGGAAAAGATAGCTGATGTGATGCACAGGATATTTCTTATAACAATAAACCCTCCTGAATTAAATACTAACAAGGGAAATTTGATGCTTACTTACAAAACTGACAATACGGAAACTGTCCTTGATATTTCCCTTGCTGGTCGCGGGTTACAGCAAGTGCTATTAATTCTTGCATATTTATATTGGCATAAGGGTTCTGTTGTTTTAATTGATGAACCAGATGCACATTTGGAGACATTGCGGCAAAAGCAAGTCTATGCCATTCTGCGAACCATTGCACAGGAAAATAACGGGCAGGTTGTCATTGCAACACACTCCGAAGCCATCCTTGACGATGCGGTTGACATAAATCTTACGCTTTTACTTGATGGTACGGCAGAGAATTTAGCGGAGAAAAAAGATGTGCGAAATGCCTTGCGGACGTATGGTATTGAGCATTACTATAAAGCAAAGGTACATCCCCGCATATTGTATATTGAAGGAAGTACCGATGTTGAAATGATAAAATCTCTTGCCAAACATACTAAAAATGAAAATGCAGCACGGATATTAAATGATCGATTAAATGCATACTATACTCAAAATGTTAATCCGCATGATGATTTGGAAAATATGTTTGAGCAGATTGGGGGGTCATTTTTAAATTATAAAGGCCATTTTAATGCGCTAAAAAAATTTATACCGGAATTAAAAGGTTTCGCGTTATTTGACAGTGACAATATTAAAAAAGAAGATATACTGGAAACAGAGCTTGCGGTTGTTTACTGGAAGCATTATGAAGCAGAAAATTACTTTATTAGTCCCAAGGTTCTTGTTGATTTTGCAAAAATACAACTTGATTCAAATGCCGGCAGCCTTTTTTTACAAAATAATGTAATCCTATTTGAACAGGTGATTGATGTTGTAATGTTAGAATCGTTTTTTAATAATGATTCTGAACAATTAACAGGATATAAAAATATGGTGCCCGCTTTACAAAGAAATTATTTAAGCACGAAAAAAATGAGCGACTTTGCCGAGGAAGTATTCCGCCGTTATGCCGAAAAATCAGGTCAGCCCATGCTTCTAACAAAAGGAGAATTTTACCGTCTTGTTCCTTATTGTCCTGTGCAAGAAATACCTAAAGAGGTAACAGAAAAACTTGATCTGCTTGTTCAATATTTAGGAGAACTCTGATGACCGAATCGTTGACCGAAGCGATTAGTGCTATGACCACCAAAGCCGAAATCTTCTACCACGACATAGGTGATTATCTAAACCGCGAAGAAAAGCTGGCTATCGTTAAAAAGTTTGGCTCTATTACTAATGTCGATTGGCAAACGTTACGCCCAAATGAATCAGGCGACTGGATCAACCAGCGCAATGATCTATTTGATACGTTTATTCCGCTTGCACCCGAAAAGAAATTTGATACAAACGCGCAAACTTTTTTTTCGACTATAGCAATTGGCGTAGCAACAAACCGTGATGTTTGGGCATATAATTTTTGCAGAAAAGCATTGGAAAACAATATGCAAAGAATGATAGATTTTTACAACGAACAATGCAGTGAATTTGAGAATGAAAAAAAGAAGAACTCCGATTTAGTGATAGAAGATTTCATTGATACAGATGCAAAAAAAATAAGCTGGACAGTTAATTTAAAAAATGATGTAAGTAGAAATTCGCCTCACAATTTTGATAATAAAAATACAATAAGTGGAATATATCGTCCTTTTTGCAAACAATATTTGTATTACGATAGACATTTTATTGAACGTCCCGGTATTTGGCAGAAAATATTTCCCGCATCGAAATATGAAAATTTTGTTATTGGTATTTCCGGTATAGGATCGAGTAAAGATTTCTCGACACTTATTGCAAATACAATCTCATGTCTTGATTTAGTAGATAAAACACAATTTCTTCCCCTCTACTACTACGAAGAAAACAAAAACCAAGCAAAATCCTTGTTTGACACCAATACCGAATACACCCGTCGCGATGGAGTAAGCGATTTTATACTTTCACAAGCACGGACACGCTACGGCAAAACTGTAATTAAAGAAGACATATTTTATTATGTCTACGGCTTCCTCCACAGCCCTGACTACCGCGAGAAGTTTGTAAACGATTTAAAAAAGATGCTGCCGCGATTGCCGCTTGTAGATACCGTAAAAGACTTCCACGCATTTTCTAAAGCAGGGTGCACATTGGCAGAGCTGCATTTAAACTACGAAACGGTACCGCCGCACCCGGATGTTAAGATAGAGGTATCGGGCGTCGGGGGAATATCTGAAACCCGAAACCTGACACCTGACACCTTCTTTGTAGAAAAAATGCGCTTTCCGGCAAAAGGGCAAAAAGACACAATTATTTACAACAGCAAAATTACGGTGTCAAATATTCCGGCAAAAGCCTACGAGTATGTAGTCAATGGCAAGTCTGCCATCGAGTGGATTATGGAATGTTACCACGTTAAAACCGACAAGGATAGCGGCATAAAGAATGATCCTAACGATTGGGCAACGGAGCATGGCAAACCTAGTTATATACTGGACTTGTTATTGTCTGTGATCAATGTTAGTGTGCAGACTGTTGATATGGTGAAGGGGCTGCCGAAGGTGGAGTGGGAAGTTACACCCAAAGGAGATAACTAGATGAATTTACAAGGTTTAAAAATCAAAAAGCTTTTTGGAGAGTTTGATTATGAGATTGCTCTTAATCAAGAGTATGGCATAACCATTTTGTCTGGGCCAAATGGCTATGGTAAAACTACAATTTTAAACATTTTGTATAATTTGTTTAATCAAAGGTTTGATTTTTTTAGAGAATTGAATTTTGGAAATATTGTGGTTAATTTTCTCGGCGAAAGACAATTGAATATTTCCAAAAAGAATGGCCAGCCAAAAAATGTGCAGACAATACAAATAATAAATGGACAACAGATCGTCGTTGCGCAATCAAAACCAAACATTGATATTCATATTGACCTTATTCAAGAAAGAATATGCGTTGAGGAATTCATATATAATGCGGATGCAGAACATAAACTTATACAAGGTTTGAGTCGTATTTTTCCGATACAGCAGATCGCATCTGACTTATTTACAGATAAACGAACTGGACAAAATTTGTCATTAAAAGATTTTCTTGAAATTAATATTGACAGTATGCCTCAAAAGACGATTAGTCTTATTGATGCAACTAAGCCTACAGATAAAAGAAATACTCAAATTTCAAATTTACTAAATTCAGTAAGTATTTATATTATAAGAGAGCAGCGGTTATTAAAACAAAACACACAGAGTTTTCAAACTACAAACAAAAACTTGCAAAATTTCTCTAATACAATCAATATCTATGCAAATGAGCTAAAAAACAAAATATCACAAAAATTGGCAGAAGCTTTCCAAATTGCTCAGGAAAGAGATAGTACATTTCCGAAACGCCTAATCGATTATAAAGATGCACTGCCCGAACAAATTTTTAAAGACAGGCTGAAATCTCTAACTGATAAACAAGAACAGTTACAAAGTTTTAAAATATCTACAAGTATACAAGGATTCACTGCATACGAAGGCGAAAACCAAAGAGTTCTTTCCGTATATCTTGAGGATGCTGAAAATAAAATATCTGTATTTGATGACTTACTAAAAAGATTAAATCTTTTTGTTGAACTATTAGAAGAAAAACAATTTACGTTAAAGTCAATAAAAATTAATAGTAATCAAGGTGTTTTTATAACTACAAAAAATGGGCAGCCGCTAAATTTGACAGACCTATCATCTGGAGAACAGGAAGAACTAGTTTTACTTTATGAGTTATTATTTAGGGTTCAGCCTAATACATTAGTCCTGCTAGATGAACCGGAAACATCATTACATGTAGTATGGCAAAAAACGTTTATTAAAGATTTAGTTAAAATTGCAAGAGTACAAAATATTAGTTTTTTGCTCGCAACACATTCCCCACAGATTATTAATGGAAGATGGGATTTGACAACTGATTTGCATGATTTATATGAGTCTATGAATAAATGAGGTGTAAAGCATGTCAAAAAAATCATTAAAAGATTGCACTGATGCAAAAGATAAGATAGATGAAATTTCACTTGCATTAAAACATGAGGGAGGTAAAAAATATATTTATGTTTTAGTTGAAGGAGATTATGATCGCAGAATTTACGAGAAATTTTTTAATGCAAGCACATCAAAAGTTGAATTTGTGAGCGGAGGAAAAGGTCAAGTTATTATTGTTTTGCAGAACCTTTCAAACACTGGCCATGTTATAGGTATTTGTGATGCTGATTTTAAACACTTGGAACATAATTATCCCGCTATTTCTGAGTTGTTTCTTACTGATCAACATGATATTGAAATGACGATGATTAGTTTTGATGATGTTTTAACAAATGCTCTTACGGAATATCATTTGCAAACACAAATGATTTCAATAAAACAAAATGCTATACAAGAGGCAGTCTTTATTGGATATGTTCGATGGTTTAATGAAAAAAATGCCTGCGAGGTAGTTTTTAAAGGTTTAGGATTATATAATTTTACATCTTCGATAGATGGAAAAAATATAATCATGAACAATACAGGTCTTTTGACAGAATTAAATAAAAGGCAGAAAAACAAAACTGTAGTTATGACTTATCAAATTATAGCAAATTTTATAAACTCGAACACTGTAAATGATTATCTGCTTTTATGCAATGGTCATGATGTTGTAAAAATACTTGCTTCTATAATTAATCTTAGTTTTACTCCAAAAATTAGCAATAAGGATTTTGAAAAATCATTGAGACATTCTTTTCTGTTGACGCATTTTCATAAAACAAAAATGTATTCAAACATATTCGCTTGGCAATCATCAAAAGGAGTTACTATTCTTAATTGAAGTACTAAAAATATGAATATAGGTTATCAAAACGGACAAGACATCTACTATCCACAAATAGTAAGGTTGATCAAGAAAAACAATAAAACATTGCTACAGCCAATATTTGAAGCGTTCACTAATTCTATTGAAGCTATCAAAAATCGTGATAATGGCTTTATTACTATAACCTTATATGTTACGAAAGACTTGCATGGCAAAGAAATGGATCTTTCAAATTTTCAAAAAGTTGTCATACAAGATAATGGTGTTGGTTTTAATGACGATCAATTTAATAGATTATTAAGATTATATGATAATCGAAAAGGTTATTCCAATAGAGGAACAGGAAGGTTGCAATTTTTGCATTTTTTTAACGAAACCAAAATTACAAGCATATACAAAGAAAAGGATGTTTATAAAATACGCGAATTTGTATTATCAAAAGCCGAAAACTTTCTTAAAAACAACGCAATTGTACGTTTGGATAGAGAAGAAACCACAAATATAAATGAAACATCAACAATATTGACATTTCTAACACCCTTGAATACTAGTGATAAAAAAAACGAGACGGTATTTTTCAACAGTTTAAAAGCAGAGCAATTGAGAGACGAAATTATAAAACACTATTTACCTTTATTCTGCGGAATGAAAAATAATTTTCCTGATATTTCAATAAACACAGTGATTGACAATAAAAATATTCAAGAAAAATTTTTTAAAATTAGTGCAACCGACATACCAGATCCTGACAAGAAGGACATAAGTATTGAAATAAATTATTCAAAGATTGAAGGAAATAAAACTGTATATTCAACTTCAAAAGAAACATTTTCAATATCTGCATTTTGTTTGCCGGAAAAAGAATTAGAATATAATGCTATAAAATTAGTTAGCAAACATGAAATTGCTCAGGATATGAAACTTGACAGTTTATTACCACAAGATATAATTGATGGCAAACGATATTTATTTTTTATTTCAAGTGACTACATTGATAATAAAGATACTGACACTCGTGGGCAGATAAATATTTTAACTACAGGCGATTATATAAAGCGAAATAATAACAATTTAGACTTGGAAGAAGAAATTTTATTTGATGATATTGTAACAATAACTAATCAAAAAATTCTATCCTTATATCCAGAGATTGGCGAATGGCGAAAAAGAAAAGATAAGGAAATAGAAGAATTAAGAAAAATGTTTTTATTGAACCAAAAAACATTAGATGGATTAAAATTTAGTATTGATACCAGTGTAGAAGATATTCTTTATGCGGTTTATAAAAAAGATGCAGAATTGGTAGCACAAAAAGACGCAGTAATGCGTAACCATATAAAAGATATTCAAAAACTGACTCCAAATAAAAATGATTATCAAGAAAAACTACTTGAACAAGTCAATGTGCTTGTAAAAAATATACCACTTCAAAATAGAACCGCTCTAACCCAATATATTGCTCGCCGTCAAATAGTACTTGCCGTTTTTGATACTATTCTAAACAATGAGCAGAAAAAAGTTGAGCTTGGTGGTAGAATTGATGAAAAAATATTACATAATCTAATTTTTCAACAAAGTAGTTCAAATCCTGATGAAAGTGACCTTTGGCTCATAAATGAGGAATTTATATATTTTAAGGGTGCTTCAGAACAGCATCTATCCGATATACAATACAACGGTAAAAACATAATGAAAGATAAAAGCACGCTCACAGTCGATGAGAAAGAATATTTAAATTCTTTCAAAAAAAAGAGACTAAAACAAAAACCCGATGTGTTGCTTTTCCCCGATGAAGGTAAAGCGATTATAATTGAATTCAAGGCACCAGACGTAGATGTTTCTGAATACATTGGACAAGTTGATTTTTATGCCAATTTATTAAGAAATTACACAATTGATGAGTTTCAAATTACTACCTTTTATGGTTATCTCATCGGCGAAAGCATTGATAATCGAGATGTTCTTGGTCATGTTCCTTATGCAGTTCATTCTTACCAATTTGATTATTGGTTTAGACCAGCGGCTCCTGTTCACGGCTTTTCACCTCGAAATGATGGATCGATATATTTAGAAATCATTAAATATTCAACTTTATTGAAACGTGCCATAAAACGTAATGAGATATTTATGAAAAAGTTAGGAATAGACAATGTAGGATTTGTTAATGAGAATGAATAATATTATTGGATACCCAGATACAATTATCCGCGACATCGACTTTACTATGTCAATGGAAGATATGCCGCTCACAGAACAAGACAAGCAACGTCTTTACGACTGCATCACCGGAAAACTTGACATTGAAAAAGTGGTACAAGAAACAATAAAAAAACATACTGTAGTGGAAGCAGTCTAATGACGGAATACGAATACACATATATTGAGCACGATAAAAGTGATGCAGCATCAATCGAAGGCACAGAAAATTATTGTTACTCTAATACAACCATTTTACGCAACAAACAAGGCATAAAAGACGAAGAAGCTCTAACCGTTGCCGAGCGTGAAATTTCAAGTCTGCGTCTTTTGCAATTAAGAGGCAAATCTATTAACGGTAATTTTGATTTAGACCACCTCTGTAAAATCCACCGTTTTATTTTTAGCGATATTTACAAATGGGCAGGTAATTTACGGCGTGGTGAATTTCTGTCAAAAGGTGGTTCAATATTTTGTCGTGGTCAATTTTTAAAAAATACTTCAGATGAAATATTTACTAAACTTTCAAATGAAAATCAACTGCGTAAGTTACCTAAAGAACAATTTATAAAACGGCTGGCTTTTTACATGGGAGAGGTAAATGCACTTCACCCATTCAGAGAAGGGAACGGTAGAACGGCTCGTGAGTTTTTCAGGCAACTTTCATTCAAGGCTGGCTACACACTTGATTTTGGAAATACAAATACAGATGAATTACTAAAAGCAGACATAGATGCGTTTAATGGCGATTGTGCCGGTTTGGTTGTTATTTTAGATAAGGCAACACAACAATCACAATACTTTTAAAATATTTTGCAGTTATTTTTTTTATTTAGCGAGCCTGTCAGAAGTTTTGTGTAAATAGCACTTTGCTATAAGAGCGGAACCCGCTCATTTCCGAACAAAATGGCGAATTGGTTTAACGCCATTCCCCACTGCTTTACCGGCATCGTCCACTTTTTTG
>BOBI01000037.1 GCA_026002305.1 Spirochaetia bacterium | reverse complement strand
AATAAAATAAGGGCCGGGAGCGATTGTCGGGTGTGGAACACCGTCCTCCTATCCGCGGTCCGCCGGTTTGACTCGCGGCCGCTCTTTTCTTTACGGCGTCAGGTTGTTGTGGTGCGTGAGGGATTTCCGGGAAACCAGAGTGAACCCCGTTCGATAGATTAATTTTCAACCGGTCACCGTAAAGAAAAGAGCGGCCGCGAGTCAAACCTGCGGACCGCGAATAGGAGGACGGTGTTCCACACCCGACAATCGCTCCCGGCCCTTATTTTATTTTAAGGAGCGAAAAAATGGAAGCTGCGGGAAGACGTTATGTAGGGATCGACTTGGGTAAGAGGACTTACACACCGGCGATTATCGGGAAAAAAGGTGCGGTAACGTTAAGTAACGGAACGACCACTTTGGAAGGGCGTATCGCGTTGTACAAGAAACTTGAAAAAACGGACAGGGTAGCCGTTGAAGCCGGGAATCCGGCTTTCGAGATGGCAAAGGAAACGGGAAAGCGGGTTGGGTGCGAAACGGTAGTTCCCAATCCGGCAAAACTTGCGATAATCTACGCGTCTGTAAAAAAGACCGACAGGGAAGACGCGTTAAAACTTGCACGACTTATTTCGATTTACAAAGATGAACAGCTGCCAGGTGTGCCGGTTCCCGGTGATAAAGAAACGGGGCGTCGAAAAATAATTGCCGCGTATAACAGGGCAAAACAGGACAGGACGCGAAAGATAAATCTACCGCACGGACTTTTTTTACATCAGGGGATAACACACATAGTGAAAAAAGATTTGGCAACGGCAGGCAAACGGGAGGATGCGGTTCTGCTGTTAAAAGGGTTTGAAAAGAAAGAAAGCGAATATGTTCTAAAAGTAATTGATTTGGCCGAAAAACGGCTGGAAGGGTTAAAGAAAGAAATGGATTAGGAAACCAAAGATGATAAAGATGCTGAAATATTAAGGACGGTTCCCGGAGTTGGCCCCCTGGTTTCATTCGCGTTTTTAGCTTATTTGGGAGACACAAACAGATTTGATAACGCGTCACAAGTGAGTAATTATTTTGGTTTGGTTCCAAAAGTTGATATATCGTGTTCAATAGTCCGGTATGGCGGAATTACCAAACGTGGAAACGGAATTATAAGGGGGTTACTGGTGCAATCCGCTTGGAGCATAGTCCGGTCAAATAATGGAGGGGCATTAAGGGAAAGATTTGAGTATTTCAAAGGACACAATGCAAGCAGGAAGAAGACAATCGTAGGCATAGCCCGCCGTTTGGCGGAATTAATGTACACGATGATGAAGACAAAAAAAGAATACACCGCGAGAAAATTTATTCCCCCTGGGAGGGGTACATATATGCCTGGTTTAAGTGAACAGCGCAATCCAAAAAAACAGGCGGGTTGTTGATAGTGTGTTTTTTAGGGCTGGGAGAGCTGTCAGGGATATG
Source organism: Spirochaetia bacterium (assembly GCA_026002305.1). Lineage (GTDB taxonomy): Bacteria > Spirochaetota > Spirochaetia > Treponematales > Breznakiellaceae > BNVA01. The sequence goes on along the minus strand of BOBI01000037.1, from coordinate 14,677 downwards.
AAAAAATTTTTATTTGAAAATCTAAAATATCCCTTGACATATTACATAGGAGCACAATGCGGAACACTGGGTTCTTTGCCCGTTTACCGTTTTGTGTTAAAAGCAGAAAAAAATGTATTTGGAGCGGTAAATGCCGAAAATATTGTTTACAGCTTGTGTTCCAAGCTCAAAAACTGTGCCTGGCACCAAATTTGTCAATTAATAATTGTCAATTTTTAATTGTCAATTATTAATTGATCTTCCCTGTGTTAGCGTCAAAGGCGTTTTTTCTGCTTTTGTGGTAAAGGCGGCGTGCGGCGGGTGCGGTGTGCAGCTTTTGCAAATAGTTAATAAAGCGCAAGAAATATTTTTTCTGTAGCTCACTTGACCGAAGCGGGGCGAATAAGCAACTGTGTGCCAAAAAAGGTGACTGTAGCAAGCGTGAGCGGAAGGAAAAATATTTTTGTGCTTAACTGCCGATAAAATCTGCACACCGTTTTTGTCTTACAAACCGCCCTGCCGCTTTTGTGTTAAATGGCAGAAAAAATGTATTTGGAGCGGGGGGTTTATTCAAATTCAGAATTGCGCATTGCGGGTTTACAGCCGTTCATTGATGTTTTATGCTATACTATGACGGCTATGAACAACACACAAGATAAAATCCGCGCCGTAGACGCAAAATTTGAAGCGCAAAAAATCGCTTTTGCGCCGATGGAGTTTCAGGCGGCACGATCCTTGCGCGAGCTTGGCATACTGCAGGCGGTGTCCGATGCGGGCGACGACGGTTTAACCTGCGCGGAAATTGCGGCGCGGACAGGGACGCCCCTTTACGGCGTACGCGTCCTTGTCGAGATGGGCTTGGGTATGCACCTGCTTTTTGTGCGGGATTTACCCGATGCAATTGATGAAAAAAGCCGTTTTGTGCTGGGTAAAACCGGCTGGTTTTTGCTTGAAGATGATATGACCCGTGTCAACATGGATTTTACCCATGACGTCTGCTATCAGGGGGCGTTTTACCTTTTAGACGCCGTTAAAACAGGCGTTCCGGCCGGGCTTACGGTTTTCGGCGATGGGTGGCGCACCATTTACGAGGCGCTTTCGTCGCTGCCGGAGGGCGCAAAAAAAAGCTGGTTTGCCTTCGATCACTTTTATTCCGGTATAGCATTCCCCGAAGCGCTCCCCATTGTGCTTGCGGAAAAACCGCACACAATTCTTGACATTGGCGGAAATACCGCAAAGTGGGCTATAACTTGCTGCAAACATGATCCGGATGTCCATGTTACGATACTGGACCTGCCCGGACAGACAGATGTGGCTGAAAAAAACGTCCATGCGGCCGGTTTTTCAAGCAGAATCGGTACGGTTTCCTGCAACATCCTTGACCAAACATCACAGATACCGCAAACGGCCGAAAGAATTGACGCCGTTTGGATGAGCCAGTTTCTGGACTGTTTTTCACTTGAACAGATTTCCGGAATCCTTGCAAAGATTCACAAGGCGGTGTGTATAGACGAAAAAACCGATGTTTGGGTATTGGAGCCGCTCGTTGATATGCAGCATTTCGAGGCCGCATCATATTCCCTTAGGGCGACATCGTTGTACTTTACCTGCATGGCAAACGGCACAAGCCGTATGTACCGTTTTGGCGAATTAAAGGCAGCCATTGAAAAATCGGGCTGGGGTATGGTGTGCGCCCATCACAATCTGGGTTCAAACTGCTATTCACTCCTGCAATTCCGAAAAAAGATATGAGTTCACAGGGTATCCATAGCATTTATGTTACAAAATTTTCCGCGTGGGCGCCCGGTATGCAAGGGGGTACTTATGATGATTGGCAGCTTTGGGCGGACGGAAAAAAAGAAATTGAACGTACCGCGGAAAGTCCCGCTCTGGAATGGACAAGCAGCCTCTTTCGCCGCCGCTTGAGCCAGCTTTCAAAAATGACGGTACAGGTCCTGCATGATATTATGCCTATTGGCGAGCATACCAGAGTTGTATTTAGCTCGTTTCGCGGCGAAATAACACAGCAATTTAAAATTAACCGGCTTCTTGCCCTCGAAGGCGGCATAACGCCTGCGGCCTTTTCCAACTCTGTTTTTAACACCCCCGTTGCGCTTGCCGCCATTTCCGAAAAAATTACAGCGGGGTATACCGCCGTGTACCCATGTGGCGGCGGTACAGATGGCAAGGCTTTTACCTCCGCGTTTCTTGCAGCCCTTTCGTCCATAATAGCCGGGGAGCCGGAAACCGTTGCCCTTTGCTATGCCGACGAGCTTATACCGGCAGAATATTCCGGCCTTTGCGGCTCTTTTCCGCAGGAACCGATGGCCTTCGCCGCGCTTCTATCAAAAAATTCAGGCGGTTCAAAAAACGGCGCAGGCATTCCCATTACCCTGCCGCCGCCTGAAATATCACCACAGGATTTTTTAAAAATCTGCATAGGGAGCCTTAATGTTATCACCTGAACAAACGTCCGGACAATCACAAAAAAACATGGAATTGCCGCCTATAACCAACTATCCGCTATATGTATACCGTGTTTTTGCCAAGTGGCTATCGTTTCTTTACTTCGGTATAGGCTCGCTTTTTATCATTTGCATAAGCTTTCCCATCATGCGCCTGCGTTTTCGTACAAGGGAAGAATTTCAGAGGCGCGGCCATGCCCTTGTTTCATCAATGTGGGCAAATTTTTGTCTTTTTCTACGCTTTGTTGGCGCTGCTAAAACTAATGTAAGCGACAGACCGGCGTTTAGCAACCTAAAATCAAAAATTATTGTGGCAAACCACCCGTCACTTCTTGATGTAGTCATGCTGATAGCCTTAATCCCCAATGCCGACTGCATAGTCAACGCCAGTTTAACGCGCACGGTAGTCGGCAACATAGTTAAACGCCTGTACATTCTTAATTCGCTCGAATTTGATGATCTGAAAGCAGCCTGTCTCAAAACGCTGGAAGCCGGTAACTGCCTTATAATCTTTCCCGAAGGCAGCCGCACCCCGCGAACCGGACACCTTCCGCTAAAACGCGGCGCCGCCCGCTTGGCGCTTATGTGCGGCAGACCGGTGGTCCCTGTTCACATAGGCGGCAATGATAAATGGGGGCTCGGCAAGCATGACCCCTTGCTGGCCTATAACCACACCGAAGAATACGTATACAGCATACAGCTTGGACGGGAGTTAAACACCGCAGATTATGCCGGTCTCCCTTCCCCTATAGCCGCCCGCCGCCTTACCGCCGATATTGAGAAGGCGATCTTCTGCGAAAACTAAACCTTCTTAAAAATTAACGAAGTATTTATACCGCCAAAGGCGAAGTTATTACTCATTACACAACCGGTGTCAATTTCCCGCCCGCCGCCTGTGATATAATCCAGAGGAGCCACTTTGTCGTCAAGCTGGAAAAGGTTGATGTTGGGGACAAACCAGCCTTCCCTCATCATGTTGATGGTAATCCAAGCCTCGATCACCCCGCAGGCGCCCAGTGTGTGCCCAATATAATTTTTTAGTGTGCTTACGGGAAGGGATCTGCCCAGCACATCATAGGTTGCCCAGCTTTCGACAACATCACCGGCGGCCGTGGATGTACCATGGGTATTCACATAGCCGATTTCCGCCGAATTTATACCGGAACTTTCCAGCGCAAGCCGTATCGCACCGCCCATCGTTTCCTTATTCGGCTGTGTTATGTGATTTCCATCGGTATTGGTGCCAAAACCGACCACCTCGGCATAAATATGCGCGCCGCGCTTTATCGCGTGTTCGTATTCCTCCAGAATAAGCGTACCGGCGCCCTCCCCCACAACAATACCGTCGCGGTTTTTGTCGTAGGCCGACGGTGTTAATTCCGGCGTGTCATTTTTCGTGCTTGTTGCAAATAGCGTGTCGAAAATAGCCGCGTTCACAGGGCTCATTTCCTCGGCGCCGCCTGCGAACATGATGTCCTGCCTTCCTTCCTTGATTGTCTCGAAAGCAAAGCCTATCGCCATGCTTGACGATGTACACGCCGTATTACAGGTGATAAGCCGGCCTGTAAGCCCGAAAAATACTTCGAGGTTTGCCGCGCAGGTTTGCGGCATGGCGCGGATATACGTGGTCGCCGTCATCTTTGACATATTTTTGTTGACCATCATCTCATAAACATCCATCATCGAATCAAGGCTGCTCATCGAGGAACCATAGGCTATTCCGCAGCGGCCGGCGCCTAGTTCAGGCGAACCGGAAAGACCGGCATCCTTAACGGCATTATCCGTAGCCACCAGCGCCATTCTCGCAATCCTGCCCATGCCGCGAATCAGCTTTCGCGGATAGCCCGGCATTATAAAATCTACCGGAGCTGCCAAGCGCGTGTTCATTTTTTCATAAATATCCCATTCGTCCATGTACCGCACACAGTTTTTCCCCGCGCGAAGTTTTGCCGATACCGCCTGCCAGTCCGTACCCAACGCGCTTACAACACCGCCCCCTGTAACAACCACCCTTCTCTTCATGTAAATTAACCCCCGAAATTTATTTTGAGACACTATATTCAAGAATACAAGAAATTCTCATTGCCCTAGAAAGATTCGGACACATCAAAAACAAAACCTGATTTTTGTAAATTGATGATTATCTCTTTAACGGCGGACGGAATCCACTCGCGGTTAAAATAGCCGCCGTCTTTTTTGGACATCCGCGCCTCAATTTTCTTATGCGAATCACGACCGTCATGCAAAATAATAATTCCACCGCCTTCAGCAATAGCTTTTCGGGTGGTTTGCCGGACAACCCTTTCCTTTTCATTCTTGTCGCATACGGCATCGTAAGTGCGTATTGTTCCCGGCACAAGTGCCCACCCTTCCTCGCGCCAAATTTTTTCTTCCTCCGCTGTATAAAACCCGCCTTGCGGACGGTATAATTTTACAGTAGGGGGCTTGCCAAGCGCCGCCGTAATAGCATCATAGCCTTTTTTTAAATTCTCCCGGAATTCTTCCGGTTTCATAGCGCACGCCCATTTATCGCTGTACCCATGGTTTATAATGATATGGCCCTCATCAAAAATACGCCGCGTTAGTTCAGGATAACGGCTGACATTTTCGCCTAGAAGCGAAAACATTGCCTTAACATCCAGTTCTTTTAGAACATCCAAAAGTTCAGCCGTTGTTTTATGATCATCATTAGGGCCGTCATCAAAAGTAAGAAGCACAATGCCGTTATCGACACTTACCATCCCCCTACCGCGGTTTATGGATTGACACGAAGAAAAAAAAGTTAGCGTCAAGGCAAGGCAAACAATGGAAATCTTTTTTATCACTTTTTCTGGGCGCTAGAGGATTCGAACCTCTGACATCCACGGTGTAAACGTGGCGCTCTAACCAGCTGAGCTAAGCGCCCCCACTGCACCAATCTAGCACAAAGTAAAATAAAAAGTCAAGATTTTAGTACTGGTATTTTGATATTGAAAAGAGTCATTTTTTAAATCATAATTGCTCTATGGGTGTTACATTGTTCGCAAATACGGAAGATCCGAATTCAGCATATAGTTTTAAGCTCCCCGGTGTCAGGCAGAAGGGAGAGGATGATTCCGGTTTTGACGGTTCGTTAGAGCTTCTTTTATACCTGATAAAAAAAGATAACATAAATATTTACGATATTCCGATCGCGCAAATAACGGAACAGTATTTAAAATATGTAAGTTTTTCGACGGAGATCGATCTTGATGATCTAACTGATTTTCATGTAATGGCGGCGACATTGCTTTATATAAAATCAAGAATGCTTTTACCGGTAGAAATTGACGATGATGAAGAAATAGAAGATCCCCGCCAGGAATTGGTTGATAAACTTATTGAGTATCAAAAATTTAAAAAACTTTCACAGCTTATGGTAGAAAAAGAAGAGGAAGCGGAATGGGCTATCGAAAGAAAAAAAATACAGAGGATTCTACCGTTCGATGATGACGGTTTGTGGCAGCAGGCAAATGTTTTGGATTTGTTAAAAACTTTTTCTGCCATGATGTCGCACTTAACAAGTGAACAGATCATGGATCTGCGCGAGGAGACGTCAATTAACGAAAAAACAACGCTGATGCTTGAACTTATTGAACGCAAAGGCGAGTGTACATTTACGGAATTATTGATACGCAAGGGATCGCTTATGGATATTGTCTGTGCGTTTTTGGCAATACTGGAAGCGGTAAAATTCAGGAGGATCAGGATTTTTCAAAACAGGCTTTTTGGGGATATTTCTATACGAGAGTACAAAAGTGGATGTAATATTGAATAAGGAAACTGCGCTTATTGAAGCGGTGTTGTATTTGGAAGGCGAGCCTGTAGATGAAAAATCTATAGCGCGCATAACTACATTAAGTGAAAATGTGGTTGAAACAGCGCTTGGGCAATTAAAAGAACATTATCAAAGAGAAGATTCCGCTTTGGAGCTTATCAAAATCGGAGGCGGCTGGACCCTTGCCCCAAAAAAACAATATTGGGAACAATTAAAAGAACGTTACGGCAAAAAAAACGAGGCGAAATTATCGCGTGCCGCGATAGAAACTTTAGCTATCGTTGCTTATTCACAACCAATTACAAGAAGCGAGATTGAATCTATACGCGGCGTTTCCGCCGATAATATGATTCGTCTTTTAGTTGAACGTAACTTAATTCAGGAAATTGGCAAAAAAGAAATTCCCGGGCATCCTGTACAGTTTGGCACAACAAAAGAATTCTTACAATTCTTCAGGCTTGAAAGTATTTCTGATCTTCCAAAACTTGACGAAAACGAAGCGGAACGTTTTGAACTTTCGCAGTAGTTTTTTTTAACTGATTGTTGTACCGATAAAATCTTTGCCTGAGATTATTTTTTCTAAATTAGAAAGGTCTTTTCCCGCGGCACAGATAACTTGTATTCCCGACTTTTCCGCCCTGCCGCTTGCCACAGGATCAAATGGAACATTCTTACCGGGTGTCCATTCGTCCCCTACAAGAAGCCGGAATTCTTTCCACGAAATATTATCTATCGGTTTTGCAGACGGATCCTTTTTTGGATCCGCGGAATAAACTTTTTCAATATTGGAAAGATTTATTACGGTACCGGCTTTAAATTTTTCGGCTAAAAGAACGGCGTCATTGTCAGACGAAAAACCGGGCTTCCAGCCTGCGGCAACCATTACGCGGCCTGTAAATTTAATTTCTTTTGTAGGGTCTACGATTACGTCCTGCGGGCACCATTCCCCAAAAATTGCTTTTACAAGCTGCGCGTTTAACCGCGTTGCCATTATGCCTATCCAGTCTGATTGTTCATTTTTGTTTATGTGTATATCATTACGCATAACGCTTTCCGTTACCGACACGTATGAATTTTGCCATGCACGCGCGGGCCCGCCGCCGCCTACGACAAAAATAAATTTCAAATTGTTATTTTTCAATAATAAATTCTCAGCCATTTTATAAAGGGCAATTAAATATTCTTTATCAACTGTATCAGGCGCAACAATAGAACCGCCCAATGAAATAACAATTATCATACCTGCCTCCTCTAATTTGAATATACACCGGTAATATTAATATCACTCCAATGGGTAGAATAGGATTCAAGCCCGCCCAGTGATTCTTCCCAAATGTTTTGAAGCGCGTAAGATCTGTCCATCGAAATTGTGCGCCCGCGAACATCCATTTGAGAAAGGCCTGTCTCGCCAAATGAAAAAGCAATATGCTGATTATCAAGATTGCCAAAATAATAATCCGCAGGGTTTTCAATCAGGTTAAACTGTGTATTTACCGCGCCCGCTCCAAGAGCCGTGTCCACAGGCACCCAGCCGTAATTATCAATCCAAAACATTACCCAATAATGATTTACCGTTTGCTGCCTCTTATCAACAAGCACACCGGAAACCGGAATCGCCGGAATTCCGGCGGCGCGGCATAAAGCGCAGTAAAGTAAGGCTGCCATATAAGGATCCGCCGACTTTAAATTCATTGCGTCTAACGCACCGCCTTGTTTTAACGTTGACGTTATAGATATATCTTTTAACATGGCACGGTATAAAGAGCGGGCGTTAATAAAAGGGTTTTGCTCCCTGCCTGTAACCTGCTTCGCCCAATCTATAATTTCCTTTTTGCCGGAAGGAATTAATGCTGAAGGCAGAACAAGCGTCTTATCAATTAAACTTAAATTGTTTTGTCTAACGGTATCGGCCGTTATTTTTGTTTCAATTTCGTAGACATCAACAAGGTAAGAAGCGGCAATTTGTCTATTTGCCTTTGTTTCCAAATTCAAAAAACGAAACAAACTTGTCCCTCGGTAATCATTAATAAAAGGCTGTATATTTAAATTCAAAACTTCTTTATTTAGTTGATACGCGGTTGTTACAGGACGCGGCAGCCATACATAAAGCGAGCCGGAAGGCGAGGATTTTTCAATGTTTATATCTACGGAATAGAAAAGTGAATAAGTTTTTTTGTTTTTTATTATTTTAGAATTATTTTTGTATGATACCTCAAACGGTATGCTATTACTCTTTCCAAGAGGGGTACGCACTTCTATAATACCACTTGACGCGCCATCTGGAACACGCAAACGTATCTCACGTTCGTCCCACGCCTCGTAAACCGCCCAGTGGTTTTCCGCTTTAATCATCGGAACGCCTGTTTCAGTTATCGGAAAGCCATGGGTTTCAACCCCCCAACTAAAATACACGCCGCTGCCTTCACTCAAATTATTAAACCCGCCGCCGTTTACCGTTATAAGTTGTCCGACAGAAGCAGCCGAAGGATTAACCGATGAAACAAAAAGGCTGTTGTTCGATTTTTTTAAAGAGACGGCGGGCATCGCCGCCTGTGTTGAAAAAAGTACCGGATTACTTTTGTGATTATTACGGTTCACATAAATTAAACCGGATTCACCAAAATCCGGTACACGAAGTACAATTTTATTATCCGTCCATTCAAAGTATGATGATTGTGTCGGTATGACACCGCCTATCAAAACAAACGACTCCCCTCTTTCCTTGCCGAAATTTTCGCCCATTATTGTTAGACGTTGTCCCTGCGTACCGATTTTAGGATCTATCGCGGTTATTAAAGGTTTTTCAATGCCGCAGCAGATGAGAAAAAAATTGATATAAATTATAATTGGTATGTAAAAAACAACCCTGTACATTACCTGAATTCTACAGTGTCGGAACTATCTTTAACAGAGGCGCTTTCAAATCTGGACATTTCGATTTGAATTTCAATATGGGCGCTTTCCGCACCATTACCCAGCGGAAAAAAGAACACCTGCTCGCCGAATTTAAGCGGAATTGTCTGCATTGTAGTACGGTATTGAATACCTTCGCCGGGAATTTCCACCCAAATTTGACTTTGCGCTACAAGAACACCATTACCATTACGGCGCGGGTAAGGGGTAAACTGGATCGAAACCGCCACATTGTCGCCGGCAATTTTTAAACCAACCGGACGCCCGGGAATTGTAGTTTTTTGTGAATCCGAATTCCACGTAACTGTTTTATCTTGATCAAGAACACGGGTTATCATTTTCAGAATAATTCCGTGTTCCCTATTATTATACCGCGTTTGTTCTTTGGACGACACATCCGATGCGTCCTGCGCCGTCACAATAGAAGTTGCCGCGAACACAAAGAAAAATACCCTGAGAATATTTCTCTTATAACCGTTAATATTCCGGTATATCAATGCTTAACACTCCCCGGATAATCAGATGCTTTTAACATGGTAGGCTCCCCGTAACGTATAAATTTTTTCTTTTCCGGTAATTTTACAATAACAATATCATTTGACTCGTCTGTTTCAAGATAACGTAAAATATCCGCCATATTTGCCGGAAGTGTTGAAGAAGCCGCATCAAAACCGGCGGGGAAAACCGCGCCGTCAACTTCCGATTCTGCTATAATCGGGGTGGCCGCGTATTTTTCATCAACCGGTGTTGTCCTTGTAAGCAGGAACGCAAAGAAAAGCACCGCCAATGCTGCGGCGGCAGCGGCGAAAGGCACCGGCACTTCTATCGACCTTGACCACATTCTTTTTTGGAAAACAGTTTTGCTTTTTTTACCGGCGTCAAAATCATCAATACCAATATCAATATCAATATCAATGGTGTTTCTAATTTTATTCCAGAGCCGGTCTTGCGCGGCGGCCACGGAGGCGCTATCAAGTTTCCCGCTATTTTGAAGACCTGTAGACACGCCCTTGTACACATTCAGTATTTCTTTACACCGCGGGCATTTTTCGACATGAGCTTCCAGTTTTTCTTTCCACGGAGACGGCAGTTCATTGTCAAAGAACAACGAAAGCATTTGTTTATCAGGACACATCATTTTTTTCCCTTTTTTGCAAGATTGCGCTTAAACGCTCACGTGCGCGAAACACACGCACCTTGACATTACCTTCACTTATACCCAGTGTTTTACCGATCTCTTTATAATTTAATTCGGCATATTCTTTTAAAATCAACACCGCTCTTAAATTTTCCGGTAACAGCTTTAACGCTTCTTTAACGTTCTCCGCTTCCTCTTTCTTAATAAGTGTATCTTCACCGCTTTCTTCCACACGGTGTTCTTCCCTGAACGCTTTTTGATACACCTTGCGCTCTCTGTCTTTTCGTTTTGCGTAATTAAGGGACGCGTTTTTTACAACCCGCAGGAGCCAATATTTTGCTTCCTCCAGGTTAGGGAAAACCATTTTTTTTTCGTATAATCGAAAAAGCGCTTCCTGGCAAAGGTCTTCCGCGGCATCTTCTGTTCCGGCAATGCGAAAAGCCACACGAAAAAGAATTGGGAACACCGTTTCGTAGAGTTTTTGAAAGTCCGTTAGCGGCATTCCTTCGTTCATTTCCATAATTAAAACAAACCTTTATGAAAATTGTTACAATTTATGGTTGAAAAAAACTGAGGCACTATATTAGCTTCCAGATGGTTCCCTTGGGTGTATCTTCAAGAATAACACCTTTTTGTTTTAATTCATCACGAATGTCATCCGCCGTTTTAAAATCTTTTGCTTTTTTAGCCTCGGTTCGCCGCAAAACAAGCGCCTCTATCCCGGCTTTCTTGTTTTCGTCAACGGAGGTTTGATCCGCGGCACTCAATATTTTTTCAAGGTTAAGACCCAAAACCGTATCCATATCGAAAACGGCGGCAATAATACCGCGTGCGGGAATGCCGTTGTCTTTTATAAGGGTCCATAACGAGGAAAGCGCACGGGGGGTATTAAGATTATCACCCAGGGCTGTTTCGAAAACTTCAATGTATTCGGCAGCCTTGCCGGTCGCGCCCCCCCTTAGGCTGTCCGCAGCGGGTTTTCCCGCTTTATCGTAAAGCGCCTTCAAGATATTAAGCAGGGATTTTCTGGCGTTCTTTGCACCGTCTAAACTTTCAAAGGAAAATTGTAATTGACTGCGGTAATGCCCGCCTAATAGAAAATAGCGGTAATCAAGAGGATCGTAACCGGCATCAATAAGATTTTGAAGGGTGATAAAACTGCCTGTTGATTTTGACATCTTGCCCCTGTCAAGAACCAAAAATTCATTGTGCACCCAGTATTTCACCCAAGGGTGTTTGTTGGTTGCCGCTTCGCTCTGGGCAATTTCGTTTGTATGGTGTATTTGAATATGATCGATACCGCCTGAGTGAATATCAAACTGCTCGCCTAAATATTTTATGCTCATAGCGGAACATTCAATATGCCAGCCCGGATAGCCGCGCCCCCAGGGGCTATCCCATTGCAATGCCTGATTTTCAAACTTGCTCTTTGTAAACCACAAAACAAAGTCGCCCGGATTCCGTTTAAAACCGTCAACTTCCGTTCTGGCGCCCGCTTTTAACTCATCAAGGCGGAGATTGGCAAGCTCTCCGTAGGATTTGAATTTCGCAATATCAAAGTAAAGGTTTCCGCCGCTTAAATATGTATACCCGTTTGCCTCAATCCTTTTGATAAGGGAAATCATCTCGCCAATATGTTCGGTTGCTTTGCAAATAACGTTAGGACGCGCAATCATTAATCTTTCGGTATCATTAAAAAAGGCTTTTGTATAAAAATCGGCAACCTCAAGAACAGATTTCCCCCGCTCCTCGGCACTTTTCAGCATTTTATCGTCGCCTGTGTCATTATCACCCGATAAATGCCCAACATCGGTAACATTCATTACGTGCGTTACATCAAAGTTAAGACGGCGCAATATGCGAACCAGAATGTCATGCGTAACATAGGCGCGGAGATTCCCGATATGCGCGTAATTATAAACTGTAGGTCCGCACCCGTAAAAGCCGACTTTATTCGCGTTAAGAGGCTTAAATTCCTCTACCTTACGTCCTAATGTGTTGTATAATGACAGGGTCATTATACAACTATGCTAAAGAACCGCCTAAAAATCAAGGCGCACCATTAGGGCATATAGCTTTTAATTCTGCACGCCGCTCCAAATACATTTTTTCTGCCTTTAACACAAAAACGGCGTGCGGCATGATCTACAAAAACATTTTTATTTCTGTATTACAAACAAAAACGGTAAAAGGTCAAAGAACCTATAGCTCCGCGTTAGTGCTATCGGAACGTTGTTTTTTCCTTGATCACCAGTAACTTTTTGGTCCGCATTACGCAATACGCTTCGCTATAGAACCTTTGACTTTTTACCGCCATTCCGGCAAATGCAGAAATAAAAATGCCTCTGCGCAGAGGCCGCACGCCGCCTATATAACAAAAGCAGGAAAAACGCATTTGACGCTAACATAGGGGCTATCGAGCCGTTATCTTTTCTTTGATCACCAGTAGCTTTTTAACTCGCATAACGCAGGAGCGTATTGGATTTAAGAACATAGAAAAACAGCGATAGCTGTTTCCCCCATTCGTACTAATTTTCCCGAACAAATACATCCTTCACGCTACGCTATAGAACCTTTGACCTTTTACCGCCGTTCCGACAAATGCAGAAATAAAAATGCCTCTGACCCACAAACCGCACGCCGCCTTTCCCGGCATAAACAGGAAAAACGCATTTGACGCTAACATAGGGAAGATCAATTGATAATTAACAATTGACAATTAACAAAAGAAGCCTCCTTCCACTTCGCGTTTCACGCAAGACCGCAGAGAAATTTGGAAAATTTACATACAAAAGCTCCGCGTCCTTTGCGCACAAAAAAAAGTGCATGGCACCGATCAGGCATGGTTAATGAAAATAATAAAAACCCCCGCGCCAAACGGCGCGGTGATTCGGTTAGCCGATAGTTTTACTAGACTATGCTATTTAACACAGAAAACTGGGGCAACGCCGCCGCTCAAACTAGCACCGTTGTAGCCGGCATTACCACCGTTGTTGCCGACAACACAAAAGCTAGACGCGCCATTAAAACGCGGTGAAGCCAGCCAATAGTAGGAAGAATCACCAGCTTTTTTACGAGTTTCATTACCATAAAATCCCGTAAAACTTGTTTGATTCGCAGCAGTCTCAATGTCAGTTACCGACCATGGGCCGCCACCAGCATAAGAAGTACCGTTCCCGAACATCTCCCTTTCAGTTGGCAGCCATAATTTGTCGGTAATTGTCTGTGGTTCCGGCGTTTCGTTTCCTCTGCTTGCCACAACGCGGATTGGCGCCCAAAGAACCTCATTGGGCACTCCCGCGCTTACCAACCCTGTTAAAAAATTACCCCCGCCTTCGCCAAGCGGGTGCGAGGTTTCGACAGGAACCAGATATTTTCGCATTGCGCTGCCTAAATAGCCGGTTGTATTGTAACTTTCAGGATTCATATAATGTTCGCCGGGGCTATTCTGAAAATGAAACACCACGTGCGGCGTGTTGTTGCCATTGCCGGTATAAGTGCCGCCAGTATAGTTAAATGAATTGATGCCCACCACAATAAGGCGCAGCAATTTGCCGTGTGAGATACTACCAGCAGATATGGTAGCATTGATATTTTCTGTTGCGTTAATGTATCCGTAATCTGCGTTTTCCGGTTGGCCTGTATCCCCCTCAACATAAAGTGAATGTAGGTCAATATAGTCGCCTAGTTTGATAAGATCCCCAATGGCAGAAGGGTTGTCCTGGATATAACTATGCAGCGCGTTAAAACCGGCGGTTACGCTTGCCGCATTTACCGGCACTGCCGGTAAACCAACAAATTTCAGGTAAATATTTTTTTGTGCTTTAGCGGCAGCTAAATCGCCGTTAATTGTATAACCTACACGACTTGGATCGGTAGCTGTCGGAGTTGCCGTTACCGCCGGAGTTGCCGTTACCGTCGGAGTCGCCGTTACCGTCGGAGTTGCCGTTACCGTCGGAGTTGCCGTTACCGTCGGAGTTGCCGTTACCGTAGGAGTTGCCGTTACCGTAGGAGTTGCCGTTACTGTAGGAGTTGCCGTTACTGTAGGAGTTGCCGTTACTGTAGGAGTTGCCGTCGGTGTTGGCGAGGCGGACGCTGTTGGTGAACCCGACGGCGTAGAACTAGGTGTCGGAGAAGGTTCCGGCGAGGCTGTCGATGTGCTAGACGGTGTTGAAGTTGGCGTACCCGACGGTGCCGGCGTTGGAGTGTCTGTCGGTGTTGCTGTCGGTTCCGGCTCCGGTGAGTCTGTCGGTTCCGGTGTGGCTAAAAAGGCGCGCACGGGCCGGACATAATGTGTGCCGTATTTGTTGCCGTAGTAATATATATCCCCGTTATCGAATCTCTGGTACCAGGCTTCGTCATTGGCATCCTGATTCTGCGAGGATG
>BOBI01000036.1 GCA_026002305.1 Spirochaetia bacterium | reverse complement strand
GATAACCGTTAGCCGCGCGGGTTATTCAAAAACAAAAAGCGACTACGCAACCATTGGCACTGTGGAGCCTACCCCGGTAGTAACCCATGCCCCGGACGAGCCGTGGTTAATAGGCGAGCAAGGCCCCGCCGGCGGAACGGTATTCTTTGTTAATGATGACCATGATAGATACGGGAACTGGGATTACCTTGAAGCGGCTCCCCATGATGTTCCGGGGCTGTTCGCATGGGCATCGGATGGTTGTAAAGATATTCACCTGGACGGAGATTTTTCCGTTGATATAGGCACAGGCCAGAAAAACACGGAACTGATACTGGATGATGAGACCGGCGACCCGAACCCACCTGCGGCAAAGGCTGCTACCGGTTACGAGCTTAACGGCTTTACCGACTGGTTTCTTCCAAGCAGCGGGGAACTCAACGCTATGTACGAAAACAGGGCCGTTATAAACGGCGATTTTGCCGACAGCTTCTACTGGTCATCCTCGCAGAATCAGGATGCTAATGACGAAGCCTGGTACCAGAGATTCGATAACGGGGATGGATGGGAATACGGCAAGAAAGACGAAACACATTATGTCCGGCCCGTGCGCGCCTTTTTAGCCACACCGGAACCGACAGACACGCCGGAGCCGGAACCGACAGACACGCCGGAGCCTAATCCAACGGCAACACCGACAGGCTCGCCGGAACCTTCTCCGGCGCCTAGTTCTACGCCGTCGGGTTCGCCAACAGCGTCCGCCTCGCCAACTGCCACACCGTCGGGTTCACCAGCAGCCTCGCCGACAGCGTCCGCGACACCATCAGCCTCCGCAACTCCGACGGTAACGGCAATGGTAAACATACCAGAGGGAACCGTAGACATAACACAAGGAACAGAAGGCAGCTCTGTATTCATAGCGGGCCGTTACAGCGTGGCAACCATAACCGCATTTAAAATTGCCGCTTACGAAACCACGTGGAGCTTGTGGGAAGAGGTATACGACTGGGCAATAGAAAACGATTACGAATTTGCAAACGCGGGTGTAGAAGGACACGGAACGACGAACGGAACCGGCGTGGCGGGAACAGCCGAAGAAAGAGCGCTCCGTCCTGTAACCACGATAAGTTGGCGGGACGCTATTGTATGGTGCAACGCCTACAGCGAAAAGAGCGACAAAGATCCTGTGTATTATAAAGAGGACACCTACCAAACAGTCCTAAAAAATTCTACAAACGCAACCGATGTGGATGCCGCAAAAGTTAAAAGCACGGCAAACGGTTACCGTCTGCCAACCGAAGCGGAGTGGGAATATGCGGCTCGCGGCGGCGATCAAAGCAATGAACAGTGGAATTACCTGTATTCGGGCAGGGGAACCATAGACGATGTGGCATGGTATGCAACTAATTCTTATGACCTTACATCAGAAGATCCCGACTATGGCGCGCATCCTGTAGGAACAAAAACGGAAAACAGAAAAGGGATATTCGATATGTCGGGCAATGTATGGGAATGGTGCTGGGACCGGTATGGCAATATCGATAGTTCAACTCCTGCAACGGGGCCCGCTTCAGGCGCGAACCGCGTTCTACACGGCGGCGGCTGGGCCGACGGTGCTTCTAACTGCGAGGTTGCGAACCGTAGCTACTTCAGTCCCGGCAACGTGGACAGCACTTTTGGGTTCCGTGTTGTGTGTGCTCCCTAGAATAGCAAAATTTGGCGCCAGGCGCCATTTTGGAAAATGAACCACCTCGCCGCTCTGCGGCGAGGTGGTAAACCAAAACACGGACAATAGCGCTGCCTAACAAAACTATCCGCTAACCGAATCCCCGCGCCGCAAACGGCGCGGGGTTTTTTTGGGCGTGTTTTGATTTACCACAGTAAAACTGTGCCTGGCACTTTTTTTTGTGCGCAAAAGCGTTTTTTCTGCTTTTGTGGTAGAGACGGCGTACGGCTTATGTAGCGCGTGCCCTTTGGCCTAATTACCCGGCAAAACAGAGGTGCATTTAGTTCTGAAATTGGTACTATGATGCAAACGCTCGCAGGTTCCATTGCGGAATGGACAGGGGCTGCCTGTTTCTTCTCTATGTTAGTGTCAAGCGCTTTTGTTTCTGCTTTTGTGGTAGAGGCGGCGTGCGGTTTATGTGGCGTGCAGCTTTTGCAAATAGTTAATAAAGCGCAAGAAATATTTTTTCTGTAGCTCACTTGACCGAGGCAGTAGCATCTTCTGTATTCCCTATGTTAGTGTCAAAAACGTTTTTTCTGCTTTTGTTCAAAAAGGCGGTAAAAGGTCAAAGGTTCTATAGCGTAGCGTGAAGGATGTATTTGTTCGGGTTAGCTGGTACGAATGGGGGAAACAGCTACCGCTGTTTTTCTATGTTCTTAAATCCAATACGCTCCTGCGTCATGCCGGTTAAACTGCTTCTGGCGGTCAAAGAAAAGATAACGGCCGGATAGCACTAACGCGGAGCTATAGGTTCTTTGACCTTTTACCGTTTTTGTTTGTAACACAGAAATAAAAATGTTTTTGTAGACCATACCGCACGCCGTTTTTGTGTTAAAGGCAGAAAAAAATGTTTATGACACACATTTTAAAATTGAAAGCCGACACCGAGTCTTAGCGTTGAGCTTGTGGTAAAGATAGAATAATCGACCTTGGCAGCTTCCGCCCTTGTTTCATTAAGTTTTTTATTCCCGTCAACAATGCCTTGTTCATATAAGCTGTTAATACCTATACCAAAAATGTAGCGTCCGGTCAGGTAGAACCTTCCGGCAAGTGGAAAGTCCGCGCCCACACCAATTTTTATTTGGAGCGTACTTAAATCGATAACTTTATATGCTTTAGAATTACCGTCGGAACCCAAACCTATTATACCTGTTCCGTTTGAAAGGTTACCGTCCGCCACTGCTTTTCCCAAGGAATCCCATGCCCCTAAAACCAAGTCGTATTGAATTCCTACCTGCGGCACGATTTTTAAACCCTTGTCTCCCATTTTGATAGGGTATTTACCGTAAACGGCAAAGCCTAATTTAAATTCTGAAACAGGTTCAGTACCAATTTTTAAGCCGTTTGAACCGCCGAATAAAACGTCGACTTCCGCATACGTGGCATCAAAAAAAACAAAGCCGCCAAAATCACCATAACTGTTTGTGTAAGACTTTTTTTTGTATGTTGAATTGCTTGTCTCACCGGCTAAAGAGTTTATGCCGGGTTGATCCTGGGCATAATTCAATGTGTAGCCGGACGAAATTACCGAACCCACCGCTCCTAACCCCACACTAAATAGGCCATCTTTTTGGCTTTTCACTTCCTGTGCGAAAGCTGCCGTGCCTACCACGGCAGCTACTGTAATAAGTGCAAATAATTTTTTCATTGCAACCTCCTATTTTTTAGCTGTAAACAGCTCCTTGATGATAATGGTATTTTTCCTAAAGAATCAACTAGCGCGTTGTGCAATCAAAATTATAACCGATAGTTATCTAGTTACCTAAAGAACACCATCTGATGGTAAGCCGTTTCTTGGAAGCCCGCCGGTGTGGAAGCCGCATTTTTCGACCGTTTTTTCTCTGATTGCCTTATCAATAAGGGGGGTAAGGTTCAAATTATCGTATAAATCATTTGCTTCCGGCACCTTTCCCCGTAAAACCGGATGTTCGGGGCTGAATAACACGCAGCAATCAGGGTAGGGCAAAATTGATGTTTCGTAGGTACCGATTCCGGTAGCTATTTTTGTTATATCCTCTTTATCCATGCCGATTAGAGGACGCAGCACCGTGCAAAATGCCTTGCCTGACGTACAAGCTATGTTTTCGATTGTTTGGCTTGCCACCTGCGAAAGGCTTTCGCCTGTGATAAGGCATTTGCAATGCCGCGCGCGCGCCAAAATCGAGGCAGCCTCCATCATGGCCATACGCAGCAACACCGTGGACCAAGGCTCCGGCGCCGCTTCTTTTATCCGCATCTGCACGGCCGTAAAATTAATCGTGTAAAGGCTTATCCCCATAGAATACCGCCCGATAATTCCCGCAAGGGAGACCACTTTCGCCCGCGCCTCGTGTGAAGTATAAGGGTATGCGTGGAAATAAACCGCGTCTATGTGCATACCTCGCAGCGCCATCAAAAAACCGGCAACCGGCGAATCAATGCCGCCCGATAACAGTAAAAGCCCCCGTCCCGCCGTCCCGGGCGGCAGCCCCCGAATCCCCTTGTGGGTGTAGCCGTAAACAAAACACTTTTCGCGTATCTCCACGTTGATAACGACGGGAGGATTGTGAACATCAACCTTAAAATCAGGCAAATCCGCCGTAACAGCCTCTCCGGCAATGCGGCAGATTTCGTAGGAGGAAAGGGGAAAACCCTTATCGCTGCGCCTCGCCTCAATCTTAAAGGAGCGCGCCCCCTTTTCAAAACAGAAGCGCGCCTCGTTTTTAACCGCTTCCAGCATCGCGCTTTCGGTTTTTTCGCATTTATTGGCGCGCGCCCAGCCTGTAATCCCCGCAAGATGATTCAAAATATCCTCTACACGCGCGGCGGCTTCATCCTCGCAGGTAACATAAAACCGCCCGTCCGTGCTGTTCAGAACCGCCTTTGTCCCACGCAGCATGGCGGCCAGATTAGCCTGCAGCACCCTCTCAAATTGCCTGCGGTTACCGCCCTTTAAACAAAGCTCACCAAGTTTTAATAAGTAGAACACACGAATATTTAATCCTTGTTTGCGGTTTGAGTAAAGATGCCGCCTTAAAGCGGAAGTTCGCTCCCTTGTTATTACCCCCTTAAAAAAAATATAATTGACCAAATGATGACGGAACTAATGATGTTTGAACAAATATTGTCAGACGAAAAAATAAAAATAATTTCTGTTGATATTTTTGACACGTTGGTACTGCGCCCTGTTTTAAAACCTGCGGATATTTTTTTTCTGCTTGATGATTATTACCGTAATAACATAGATACCGGTTCATCAATTTGTTTCTCGACGGTCAGGGCCAATGCCGAACAAAAACTTATCAAAGCCCGGGGTGTCAGGAATATTTCACTCGGTATGATATACTCTGAAATATCAAAAGAACTATCCCTTACTGAAAAACAAATGGAGGTAATGAAAGAACGTGAAGCCGCTCTTGAGGTAGATTTATCAAGCCGGAATGATGCTGTTTATGACATTATTAAAAACGCAAGGAACAGCGAAAAAAAAATAATCCTTACATCCGATATGTACCTGCCCTGCGGCATAATAAAAAAAATATTGGATAAATTACAAATTACTTATGATGAATTGTATGTTTCCATTGATTTTGGTAAAAGAAAAGATGACGGAACCCTTTATGATGAAATTCTTAGACTGGAAAATATACAACCCTGTGAAATGCTGCATATAGGCGATAACGAGCAGTCGGATTATTTAATTCCGCTTAATAAAGGTATTATTGCCTATCACTATACACCGGCTTTTTTACCGAAAAAGAATAATGCTGTAAGCAGCGGAACCTCATCAATAATTTTAGGCTATACCTTTAATGAAGAAGAATGTCTTAAATCAAAGTATAACAAAAAATATACTAATTTTTTTGACTTTGGGTTTTACTATCTTGGCCCGATAGCGCTTTCAACCGCATTATATATTTTACAGTCAAAAGAGATTCAAGAAAATTATTCCAATGTATTTTTTACATCGCGGGACGGGTACTTGCCTTATACCGTATATGAATACGTGCGGAATATTCTGCACAAAGGCATTGAAGGAAAATACATTTATTGCGGACGCAAAGCGCTTTCCATTTCAGATTATGATGGAGACGCGTTTAAGTTTGTGGAATCCATATATAAGAATAAGATAAAAACGTTTAATAATTCGTTTGAATTTGCGTTTAAATCCGTTGGTATTTCTGAATTCTTTAAAGGGGGTGAAGCGACCATTGCGGAATCGATTAACGATATTCAGAAACTGGAGACGGCGCTTAAAACACGAAAGAAAGAGGCGGTTGATTATTTTAGCAAACAATTTGAACATGAAAATCGCGTCTTGGTTTATGATACCGGTTATTCAGGTTCGGTTTCGGATTCGCTCGTTAAATTAACCGGTAAAAAAGTAGACAAGATTTACCTTTGGGAAACGCGGTTCGATAAAGACAAATCTTTAAAAGAACAAAATAATAATACTGTATTTGACAAAAATAATAAAACAAAAACATTAGTCTTGGTTAACGATGTAGTTACCGTTCTTCCGTATAATTTACTTTTTGAAGAATGTTTTTCTTCTACCGAGAAATCGTGTACAGGTTATGAACATGGTAAGCCTGTTGTTGATGAGGGTGAAACAATCAATGAGGATACTATAAAAAGCATTACCACTGTGCAAAATGGGATTCTAGAATTTGTAAAATGTTTTTGTAATAAATTTAAAAATTATCTTTCCGCTTTAACTGATGTAAATGTACGGAGTGTTTTTGATAATCTTTCCTCCCATTTATATGATGCAAAAGACCAAAGTATAAATCTCTTTTCAAATGTGATCTATGAAGATTATATGGGTAAAGCGCATTATAATGAGACGTTATTAAATAAACTATCTTTAAATTATACAGCCAATGTGTTTAAAGGCAGTCTTTTTTTAGACAGCACTTTTTTAAAGACACCGGAAAAAAACAAACAAGGCTGCGATTTTAATATCGGTATTCACCTGCATCTTTATTATGCAGAAATGTATCCCGAATTCATTTCCTTACTTGCGGACTTTCCTTACCCGTTTGATTTGCATATAACCGTAACAAACCTTTTATGCAAAGATATTGTTATTTCAGTTTTTTCAAAACGTCTGCTTCCGGCTTTGAATCAAACAAATGTTATAATTACACCGAACCGCGGACGGGATGTAGCGCCATGGATTATTGAAATGAGGGATATTCATAAGCGCTATGATGTATTTTGTCATATACATACAAAAAAATCATTTCATTTTTCCGACTTTAACCGGAAATGGAAAGATTATCTTTATAATAATTTGATTTCGCCCGAAGCCGCAATAGATATTATGAAATTATTTAAAGAAGATAGCACCATCGGGATAGTATATCCTCCTATGATTAAAGATATATTTGATATTCACTTTAATAATGAGCATACACCAATGCAGGAAGAACATATAATTTCAAAATTATTAGCAAAACTAAATTTGCCGCAGGTTGCCGCAAGGAATGAAGTTTTATTTTCTGCCGGAACTATGTTCTGGTATAGACCAGAGGCATTGGAAAAACTACTTTGCGGCACTATTTCATATAATGACTTTCCGGAAGAGCCTGTTGGAACAGGCGGAACATTGGCGCACGCTATTGAACGCTTGCCGTCTTATATTGCCGGTCTTAAAGGCTTTAAGACGCGGTTGTATTTAACAAACGGTACATTGGTTTCAGAATTTTATCAAAGAAATTATTATGATCAAATGTCAGGCAGCCAAATTTGCCCTTCGCAAAACGTCCGGCAAATTATCAACTCGCGCACATACCGCTATGCACTAAAGTTAGCCGATGTTATAAGGCGGTTATTTCCAAAAGGAAGTTTGCGTTCTGCTTTGGCAGGTAAACTATTTAGGGCAGCTAAACGCATTGTGTCTATTGGAAAAAAATAATGATACTTGAATCCGGCTGCAAGCGTGCCGCTATTTATGTTGTCTATGATAAACAGGGAATTATCGACGATTACATTATGTATCAATTAAATGATCTAAAGCAAAATATAAAATTTCTTCTTGTGGTTGTAAATGGTGAACTTCAACAATCAGGCAGAGATAAACTTGATATTCCTGCAGATGAAATTTTAGTGCGCAAAAACATAGGCTTTGATGTTTTAGCATGGGACGCGGGGCTTAAACATATCGGCTATGGTAAACTAAAAGAATACGATGAACTCCTGCTTATGAATGACACCTGTTACGGGCCGTTTTATCCCTTTAAAGAAATGTTTGACATAATGAACAAACGTGATATGGATTTTTGGGGGATTACAAAGCATCATGGCAATGGAAATATAAATATTCCCCTGTCTAAAATTACTCTGGAAAATATTCCTGTGCACATTCAAACATATTTTATTTGTGTGCGCAAAAGTATGTTTTTGCAGGATTGTTTTAATAAATATTGGATAAATTTGCGAAATCGCATAAAAACTTATGACGATGCTGTTTTCAAGAACGAGGCGGTCTTTACCAGAACATTTGAAGGTGCAGGATTTAAGAGCGCTGTTTATATAAATTCAGACGATCTGACATCACGCACAAATTATCCCCTTATGTTCCTTCCAAAAGAACTGGTAGCAAATCGCCGGTGTCCGCTGGTAAAGCGAAGAACATTCTGTAGTGACTACAACGAATTCATAAACAACCATGCAAGCGATGCGCCGTTGGAACTTTATAATTACATACGCGGTAGAACAAACTACGATCTTAACATGATCTGGGATAATTTATTACGAACGAAAAGTATGGACGGTATTAGGCAGCAGCTTCAATTAAATTATATTGTAAACGGCTCAACTACCGGGAATGCCTGCCGTAATGCAGGTATTAACAGCAAAGTTATTTTGATAAATAACAGCGGAATGGAAAAGGGCGCCTTATTAGACAGTGTAAAAACTTATGTTAACCAATACGACTATGTTTGTTTTGCGCACGACAAAAAAACTGCTTCTGAAAATATTTTTGCAGACAAAAGTTTTATCGCAAATGTTATTGCGTTGTTTGAACAGAATGAAAGGCTTGGATTTCTTGTAGCGCCTCCGCCACATTATGATGTATTTTGTGTTAGAACGAAAGCCCTGGCGCAGGGTGCACTCTATTATACGGCATGGCTTTTATCCGGTAATTACGCGCGAATGGAACTTAACAATTTTTATTATATGATTCGAAGCGACAGCAATTTAAAAAATAATCCTTTTGAAAATAATATGAGTACAGAGAGGCTTCTTAAAATTTTATTTAAACGAATAATACCCGCTCCGGTTTGGAAATGTCTTAAAAAAGTATATCATTTGTTAAAAGGCAAGTAGTTTTCTTTACAGTTTTAAAGGCAGGGTACGCCATGACCACTTCACTTTACATACACATTCCTTTCTGCGCCCGAAAGTGCGATTACTGCGGTTTTTATTCCATTCCCTCTTTTTCAGACGATCCAATTCTTGACAGGTATGTTGATGTGTTATGCGATGACATCAAAACACAGCTTGCCGGCCCGGAGCAATCGAATAACGCAAATGAAAGTATATTAAAAATAACAAACGTGCCGACGGTTTATTCAGGCGGCGGTTCGCCATCGCTGTTAGGCGCGGCGAGGACGGAAAAACTTTTTTCATGTATTGCCGGAGTCCTGCCAAACAAGTGTACCGAATGGACTGTGGAAGTTAACGCGGAATCTACAGACGAGGCTTTCTTGAATGTTTGCCGTGCCGCCGGTGTTACGCGCATTAGCCTTGGTGTGCAGTCTTTTAACGAGGCGGCGCGCCGTGCCATAGGACGGCGTACGACTCAGGAGGCGCTTGAGCGGGGTTTGGAACTGCTTAACAAATATTACGCCGGAGCCTTTTCGCTTGATTTACTATCAGGCGGCAGCGCGGACCGCAACATTCTGTTAAATGACATAACCAAAGCCTTATCCTATAAACCCGCCCATATTTCGCTTTACGACCTTTGTGTTGAAACAGGCACGCCTCTTGAACAAAAAGTTTCAGACGGCGGTTTTTTGTTACCGTCCGGGGATGAAGCCGCCAAAATATGGATTGCGGGCCGCGATATGCTGGAAAACAACGGATACCATCAGTATGAGGTTTCTAACTTTGCCCCCTATCAAAAAGAGTCGGCACATAATATAAATTATTGGCGAATGGGCAACTGGCTTGGGGCGGGGGCCGGAGCTACAGGCACAATTATTTACAAACGGGACAATGGGATTTACGGAATAAGGCGCACAATCAAACCCAATATTGAGGCATATATTTCAACACCGCCTTCCTCGCATCCGCCTGCGGAAATTGAAAAGCTGGACAGGGCTACCCTGATAAAAGAAAGCCTTATGATGGGTTTTCGTTATTGCGGCGGCCCCGATGAAATCTTGTTTAAAGAGCGCTTTGGTGTCGGCATTTCGGATGTAATACCAAAAACATACCGCAGGTGGCGGCAGCGCGGCGGAAATGGGGCGCTCGTGCAAAACGACAGGATTGCCCTGACAAAAAACGGCCTGCTTTTTCTAAACGCCTTTTTAACGGAATGTTTTCTTGAATTAACATAATGGACATACTAAAATCGAAATATGCTTATCAACTTTCGTAAAACCAGCCTAGTCGATTACCCGGGAAAAGTCGCCGCCGTTTTGTTTTTCCGCTTTTGCAACCTAAACTGCCCTTGGTGTCACAACCGGTATATGTTTACAGACGCGGAAGACGCAGAGTCGGACGACATTGTCAGCTTGGAGGCGGCGCTTACCCACATAGAAAAACGTAAAAATGTTTTAGGCGGCGTTGTGCTTTCAGGCGGCGAGCCGACGTTATACGACAAATTGCCGCAGCTTATAAGAGAAATAAAAACGCTAAAATCGACCGGCGTGGCTGTAAAACTCGACACAAACGGAACAATGCCGGAGGTCCTGGAGTCTCTTTTTTCCAACGCCGGCACACGCCCCGATTACATCGCCTGCGATCTAAAACTATCGCCGCAGCGTTATGCGCAATTAGGCGGCGCAGCGGAAAGCCTCGCAAAAAGTGTGGAACTAATCAAAAGCTCTTGTATTGAACACGAATTCCGAAGCCTCGTCCTTCCGCCGGATGTTTTTTCAGAAAAAGACATTACGGATCTGGCGCCGCTTGCGGAAAGCAGCCGTTGGGTATTCCGCCCGTTTAAACCGGCATCTTCACTCCCCGCTGACTGGCAAGCCAAAACCGCCGCAACCGCCGCCGATGTCAAAAAAGCGGTAGCCTTTGCGCACGGTCTTGGCGCAAACGCGGTGGATCCGGGGTTGTAAGGGTATAAACCTAATTTATAGAAAGATTTCATCATGTATTGAAAAGTGGTTTCAAGGTTGAAAATATACAAGAACGAACTTATGGTAAAACGGCACATCTTCTTTGCTCGAATATCGCGAGCTACTAGCGGGTGAAGTTGTGGGTCAAGTTTAGCGTTCTGCGGCGGGGCTTTTTTATTCACATCATGTTATTATATAAATATGAGTTTATTTATTCATGCCGATTTGGATGCGTTCTATGCGTCTGTTGAGCAGCTTGACAGGCCTGAATACAGGGGTAAACCGGTGATTGTAGGCGGCTTGCCGGCAGACAGGCGCAGCGTTGTTTCAACATGCTCTTACGAGGCCAGAAAATTTGGCGTCCATGCCGCAATGCCTATTCAGAAAGCTTATCAATTATGCCCGAATGGAATATTTGTGCGTGGTAACATGGCACGGTATAAAGAAAAGTCTTGCGAAGTTATGAATATATTCAGGAACTGGACACCCGATGTTCAGCAGCTATCTATTGATGAAGCCTTTCTTAATATTACAGGCACCGAAAAATTATTCGGCCCCGCGCGCGATGTAATAAAAAAAATAAAAGCGTCTGTTCGTGCCGAAACAGGCCTTACCGTTTCAATCGGGTTGGCTTCTAATAAGTATTTGGCAAAAATTGCATCCGGCATATCAAAACCGGACGGAACATACATCGTTGGGCAGGGCGAAGAAGAAGCGTTTATGTTGTCATTGCCATGCAGCAAAATTTGGGGTGCGGGAAGAAAGTCCCAGGAAAAGTTTAAACAATTAGGTTTTAAAACATGCAGGGATATTCATGAAAAATCATTGCAAGAGTTGATTAGTTTTTTTGGAAATGGTTTCGGGCTGTTTTTATACAAAGCGGTGCGCGGAAAAGAAGCGGCATCATTTGATGAAGTCCGTGCATCTCATTCAATAAGTGCGGAGCGTACATTTTCTTATGATCTATTTGATGATTTCGCTGTCGAGACAGCCCTTCTATGGCTTAGCCATACACTTTTATACAGGCTTTTGGAAAGTAAAATGTTTTGCAGAACCGTTCATCTTAAAATACGTTACGGAGATTTTTCAACAGAAAGTATTCAGGAGACGTCGCATAACCCTGTAACATCTGTTAACGATCTATATTCACGGCTGTCAGCACTCTTTAAAAAGAAGTACAAAAAAGAAAAAGGTATACGTCTTTTAGGCGCTGCGCTTATGAACATTGCAGACGAAAACAACAAAGAAATACAAGGCAATTTATTTTCCGGCATTGATCCTGAAAATCAAAAGAATCAAAGAAAACAACAGCTTGAAAAATGTATCTTGGAATTAAACAAAAAATTCCCCGGCGCCAAACTAAAAAAAGCCCGCCTTTTCAAGAGGTAATGAAAACGCGCCGCATTGCAGGATAAACGCATAGACTTTGAAAACAGGAAAGGGATAACGCAAAGGCGCAAAATTAGTAGTGTTTTTGTATGTAAGTTCTCTAAAATTCTCTGCGGCTCTGCGTGAAAATTCTTAATTTTTAGCATATTTTATTGTTAATTGTTAATTGTCAATTATTAATTGATCTTCCCTGTGTTAGCGTCAAATGCGTTTTTCCTGCGTTATGTGCCAGAGACGGCGTGTGGCTTATGCGGCATGTGCGGTGTGCAGTAATTTGTAAATAATTAATGAAGCGCAAAAAATTTTTTCTGTAGCTCACTTGACCGAAGCGGGGCGAATAAGCAACTGTGTGCCAAAAAAAGTGACTGTAGCAAGCGTGAGCGAAAGGAAAAATATTTTTGTGCTTAACTGCCGATAAAATCTGCACACGGTCTTTGTCTTACAAACCGCGCGCCGTTTTTGTGTTAAAGGCAGAAAAATGTATTTGGAGCGGGGGATTTCTTAGAATTCAGAATTGCTGGTTTTTCATGCATTTTCCATTGAAGGTTGTTGTGTTTTAAGGCGGGGAATTAAACCCCACGGGGATAAAACAAGTTCATTCTTTGTGCTATGCTGTTAAAAGTTTAGTTTTGGAGTACCTGTGATGATTGAAATTTATTCACCGACTATACGGCGTAAGGAAATGGACGCCGTTTTAACGGTTATGGTTGAGGAAAAGATTGGCCCGGGAGAGCAGGCGGCGCGGCTTGTACAGTTTGCAAAGGAAGCTCTTAATTTTGAGTTTAGTCAGGCGCTGCGCAGCCCCGCTTTTGCGTTGTCCCATGCGTTAAAACTTTTGGCGCTTGAAAAAGGGAGCGGGATTCTTGTTTCGGCGCTTTCCCCCGAATATTATCACAAAGTTATTTTAGATTTGGATTATAAGCCTATAGTATGCGATACCGCCGGCGATTCCCCCTGCCCTACCGCAGAAACGATAAAAGCCGCTATCGGGCGCAGCGCCGCTTCCAACCCGGCGCGGGCTATGGCGCTATACCATAGTTTGGGTTTTTTGCCGGATACTGAGGTTTTTAGCGGGACAGAGCTGCCCATCATCGAAGATATTTCCGCCGCTTTCGGTTCAAGCCTGAATGAAAAAAAGGCCGGTTCTTTCGGGCTTTTTACAATTTTGGGGCTTGAGGAACGCGACGTTCTTACCGCCGGCGGCGGCGCGCTGCTTTACGCGGCGGAAAAACGCAATGCCGCTGTACTGCGGAATTCCGGCGCGGTAAGCGATGTTTACTCACTTGCCGATATGAACGCGGCTATGGCTATCGTTCAAATACGGGAAAGCGCCCGAAATATGGAAAAGCGCCGCGAATATGCAGGCCTTTACACCCAAAACGCCCTTCAGCAGGGCAGGCACAAACTTTTTGCCCACCCCGAAAACTTTGAAAATAACAACTATGCTTTTGCCCTCGTGCTGGAAACCGGCATGAAAGATGTTATCGCGTGGGCGCGGCGCAAGGAAATTGTTGTGGAAAGCGCCTTTGAAAAAACGCTGGTTGGCGCAGGGCTGGTCGAAAAAGAGCTTTGTCCGCAAGCCTATTCACTTAGTTTACGGACGGCGCTTTTTCCGGTTTATCCGCGTTTAGGCGGGGCGGGCGCCGCAAAGGTAGCGCGTCTTATCCAGACCCTTCCGTAACGGGTACGTGTTCTAAGGTACCAACAGCGGAGGTACAAAAGAAGGGTTGCATGGACTAAAATCGTTTGTATCTATGGTAACGTGTACCGTCGAGCCCGGAAGAGATGAAATTGCTGGAACCAATTTTGCAAATCCGTAAGGGTGGTTTATGGAATAGCCCCCTATCGAAATAGAAGGTGTTGATGAATATGGACAGGGAAATCCGCTAACTCCCGGACAACTCGATGACGAGCACGTTCCTGAGCAGGGGCAGGCATGGCCGCCGACTGGCTGCTCGTATATAAACCATATACGAAAAGGGTCGCCGGGCGTATAGCTGGCGGTATCTAAAATCATACCCCAGTCTAATTCTTCCAACGCCATACCTATAGGGTTTGCTATGTTGTCGCTGGGCAGGCTTGCCACAGCCATTTTCACTTTAAAACCCATAGAGGCTATGGCCGTTTCATTTATATCAACAAAGTAAATCAACGGCAGACCCGGTATATCGCTTAATTGATACGATCCCGGGGAATAGCCCAATACCAGATTCGCATCGTCCGGTACATCCAGTGTATGAGTTCCGCCCGGGGGTGGAATGGTGTCTAATTTTGTCCAATACCGCGATTTTAATAAGTTTAGCGCTAACGGAATTTTCTTAATTGATTCGACTTCTTCAAAACCTGATTTTTTTCGTTGAAATTCCACATTATATATAAGTTCAATGCCATCTTTGTAATATGATTCCGGCACGGTAACGGTAAATGAATTGCCGCTGAATGGTCCTTCCGAGCGGCCTAACTTTGCATCCGCCGTGGCGCCTGGGCTTGCGCTGGGGTTCGTCGCGGGGTTTTCGATCATAAACACATCCACCACATTGAATTTCGATCTTATTGACGGATCCAGATTGACCACAACCTTAAACGACATATCCGGCCCCGGATCGGTAAACTTACCCTGAGGATCGTCGCAGCCGGCAAGGGCCAGCAGGGTTAAAACGGCAAACCCCAAACCAATTCTAATATTCACAATGTTACCCATGCCTTTAGTATAATGAATATATCCATAAAAACAAAGCGCGTTTACAAACACGATAAATATTTTATTACAGCTAACGCATCGTCCGCAGTGGAGTCAGGTTTTAGTGACGGGTTGCGGACACAGGCGGCGGCGTTTGCCGCCATGTTGGCAAAATATCCGGTTGGCCCTTCAAAGCCGCCGGTGGTTTTTGCAAGGGAACGGAAACCGGCGGCGTATGTACATTCGCTGCTGCCCCACACTTCAAATACGCCGTTACCTATGCGCAGACGGCCTTTTGAAAGCGATACTTCGATTTCAAATACAAGATGATCCCGCCCCGCGCCGGTCTCTATCACGAAAGGGATTTTTTTTCCATCCGGTATTTTCGGTTTAAGAAATCCCGAAAGGTATGCGGTGCCTTCTTTTGATTTTACATTGGCGCCAAAATGTTTTCTGTGTACGGCAATGCTGTCTGTTAAAAACATAATTGCGTCTAACAGGTGCGTACCGTCATGCCAAAGTACATCAATGATACGTACCTTGCTCCCCATGTAAAGTGATGCGCGCACGGAAAGTATTTCACCTAATACAGAGTTTGTTTGCAGCAATTTTTTCGCCTCTATATAATCTTTCGCATAACGGCGCCGAAGAATGTAAGGCTGCGCATAAAAAACTTTTGAAAATTCACCACCCGGACCGCCACGCGGGGCACGAAGCAAACATGAAAAAAGCAACGGCAAAGTCGGCGCGGATAAACAGCTCCTACGAGCGTATACGCGCTTGGCGTACTACAGGGCGCGTTTAGAAGCAACTGTCAGGAGCGTTCAAATTGTTGAATAAAATTCCTGTAGCGATTATCGGATTAGGCAGGATAGCGTCTTTACTGGAAGACGATCCGCTTAGGGAAAAACCATGCACACACGCCGGTGCGTTCAGTGCAAACCCCGATTGTTTTATTGCTGCCGGGGTGGACACGGATGCGGAGCGCAGAAATCTTTTTGCCGCGCGTTACAACGTGCCTGTATACGGCGACGCGTGCGAAATGTTACAAAAGCATGAATGTAAAATACTATGTGTTGCAACCCATCCCGACAGCCACCGGCAATACTGCGAGCTTGCGGCAACGGCAAAGATTCCTGTTACCGTCTGCGAAAAACCGCTTGCAAGCTGTCTGCGCGACGCAAAAAAAATTGCCGCTCTTGGCAGCGGAACAAAGATTATAACAAACCACG
>BOBI01000035.1 GCA_026002305.1 Spirochaetia bacterium | reverse complement strand
ATGTTCCGGGGCTGTTTGCATGGGCATCAAATGCTTTTACAAGTGTTCGGCTGGACGGGGAATTTTCCGTTGATATAGGCGAAGGCCAGAAAAACACGGAACTGATACTGGCTGCTAACGGCGACCCTGACGCACCTGCGGCAAAGGCTGCTACAGGTTACGAGCTTAACGGCTTTACCGACTGGTTTCTTCCAAGCAGCGGGGAACTCAACGCGATGTACGAAAATAAAGCCGTTATAAACGGCGATTTTGCCGACAGCTTCTACTGGTCATCCTCTCAGAATCAGGATGTTAATGACGAAGCCTGGTACCAGAGGTTCGATAACGGGGATATATATTACTACGGCAACAAATACGGCACACATTATGTCCGGCCCGTGCGCGCCTTTTTAGCGACACCGGAGCCTACAGACACGCCGGAGCCGGAACCGACAGACTCACCGGAACCTGATCCAACGGCAACACCGACAGACACTCCAACGCCGGCACCGTCGGGTACACCAACTTCTACACCATCAGCGTCCGCCTCGCCAACACCGTCGGGTACGCCAACAACATCCGCGACACCCACAGCCACACCGTCGGGTTCACCGACAGCGTCCGCGACACCAACGCCGGCACCGTCGGGTTCACCGACAGCGTCCGCGACACCAACGCCGACGCCTACTCCGACACCAACACCTACTCCCACGCCTACACCCACTCCGACGCCTACACCCACTCCGACACCAACGCCTACGCCGACACCAACTCCGACACCAACGCCTACGCCGACACTCACTCCGACACCAACCCCAACGCCAACTGTTGCAACCGACTATACAGCAATGGTAACCATACCAGCCGGAACCGTCACAACACCGATCGGCGCTGTATTCATAGCGGGCCGTACCAGCGTGGCAACCATAGCCGCATTTAAAATTGCCGCCTACGAAACCACATGGAGCCTGTGGACAGCGGTACGCGACTGGGCAAAATCAAACGGTTACGCATTTGCAAACGATGGTGTAGAAGGACACGGCCCGACCGGAACCGGCGCGGCGGGAACAGCCGAAGAAAAGGCGCTCCGTCCTGTAACCACAATAAATTGGGAGGACGCTATTGTATGGTGCAACGCCTACAGCGAAATGATCGGCAAAACGCCTGTGTATTATATAGATGCTGCCTACCAAACAATCCTAAAAGATTCTAGAGACACAAACTCAACCTATGTGAATGCCGCAAAAGTTAAAAGCACGGCAGACGGTTACCGCCTGCCAACCGAAGCGGAGTGGGAATATGCGGCTCGCGGCGGCGTTCCGGGTAGTACAGAGTGGAATTACACGTATTCGGGCAGTGGAACCATAGGCGATGTGGCATGGTATACAGGTAATTCTCGTGAACTTCCATCAACAACAAGCAATCCCGACTATGGCGCGCATCCTGTAGGAACAAAGGCGGCAAACGGAATAGGGCTATTCGATATGTCGGGCAATGTATATGAGTGGTGCTGGGACTCGTATAACAATATCAATAATTTGACTCCTGCGACGGGACCCGTATACAACGGGACCCGCGTTGCACGCGGCGGCGGCTGGTACCACCTTGCTTCCAATTGCGAGGTTGCTTACCGTGCCCAATCCGGTCCCACCATCGAGTCCATCCATATGGGGTTCCGTGTTGCGTGCCCGTAGAATAGCAAATTTGGCCCTGGCACCATTTTGGAAAATGAACCACCTCGCCGCTCTGCGGCGAGGTATCAAACCAAAGCACGGACAATAGCACGGCTTAACAAAACTACCCGCTAACCCAAGCCCCGCGCCGTTTGGCGCGAGGCTTGGATTATTTTCATTAACCATGCCTGATCGGTGCCAGGCACTTTTTTTTGTGCGCAAATGCGTTTTTCTGCTTTTGTGGTAGAGGCGGCGGGTGCCCTTTGGCTGCATTGCCCGACAAAAACAGAGGTGCATTCTGTTCTGAAATTGGTACTATGATGCAAACGCTCACAGGTTCCATCGTGAAGCGTATTGCGTTATGCGGACTAGAGAGCTACTGGTGATCAGAGAAGAAACAACGTTCCGATAGCACTAACGCGGAACGATGGGTTCTGCGAGCGGCTTGCCTAATTGTACTAATCTTGAAATTTAAAAAGCACCTCTGCGTAAAACTGTGCCATGCACCAAATTTCACCCAGTGTTCCGGTTATAACAGCAGTTCTGGGGGACGGTGCGCAAAAGCAAAAAGCACGGCGCTTGTACGCACCAAAAACAGGAGGGGATCACGCGAAGGCGCAAAGGCCGCGGAGCTTTTGTATGTAAATTTTCCAAATTTCTGCGGTCTTGCGTGAAACGCGAAGTGGAAAGAGGCTTCTTTTGTTAATTGTTAATTGTCAATTGTTAATTGATCTTCCCTATGTTAGCGTCAAAGGCGTTTTTTCTGCTTTTGCTAGAACGGCGGCGTGCGGTTTATGCGGCGTGTGCGGTGTGCAGTAGCTTGTAAATAATTAATAAAGCGCAAAAAATTTTTTCTGTAGCTCACTTGACCGAAGCGGGGCGAATAAGCAACTGTGTGCCAAAAAATGTGACTGTAGCAAGCGTGAGCGAAAGGAAAAATATTTTTGTGCTTAACTGCCGATAAAATGCTGCACACCGCCTTTATCCAACAAACCGCACGCCGTTTTGTGTTAAAGGCAGAAAAATGTATTCGTATGCGTTATTCGATGCGGTAAATGCCGAAAATGATTGTAGAAAACCTGTTTTCCATGCAATGACTGTTTTCCAGTCCTTGTTTGGGGAATATGCCCCTATGTTAGCGTCAAAGGCGTTTTTCTGCTTTTGCTATATAGGCGGCGTGCGGCTTATACGCAAAGGCATTTTTATTTCTGCATTTGTCAGAAAGGCGGTAAAAGGTCAAAGGTTCTATAGCGTAGCGTATTGCGTAATGCGGACCAAAAAGTTACTGGTGATCAAGGAAAAAACAACGTTCCGATAGCACCAACGCGGAGCTATAGGTTCTTTGACCTTTTACCGTTTTTGTTTGTAATACAGAAATAAAAATGTTTTTGTAGACCATTACGCACGCCGTTTTTGTGTTAAAGGCAGAAAAAATGTATTTGGAGCGGCCCTCTACTGTAAACTTATCAGTTTAAATCTTATAATGAAACCCATGCAATATAGAAAAGATACAAGGTCCGGTTTCGACTTGTCCGTACTGGGATTTGGGTGTATGCGGTTTCCTAAGGCCGTCGGCATAACCGACATGAAAAAAACTAATGACATGATAATGAACGCGGTTAACCTTGGCGTTAATTATTTTGATACGGCTTGGCTTTATCCGGGCAGCGAGGAAGCGCTAGGCACGGTGCTTGCCAATAATGGCGCCAGATCTAGAGTTCATATAGCGTCGAAGCTGCCTATTTACCTTGTCCGTAACCCGGGCGATTTTGATAAATATTTTACAACCAGCCTTGCCCGTTTAAAAACCGGTTATATTGATTACTACCTTATGCACATGCTTACCGACCTTACATCATGGGAAAAACTTGTGCAGTTTGGTATTGCCGAATGGGCGGCTGAAAAGAAGGCGCAGGGAAAACTTAAACAATTCGGTTTTTCTTTTCACGGGCCGCGCGATGAATTCTTAAAAATCCTCAACGCTTATGATTGGGATTTTTGCCAGATTCAATATAATTATTCAAATGAAAATTATCAGGCGGGGCGTACCGGTTTGCTTGCCGCCGCCTCTAAAAATATACCGGTAATTATTATGGAGCCGCTTATGGGCGGGAGTCTTGTTACAAGGCTCCCTGCCGCAGCGCGAAATGCTTTCGCAAGGGCCCGCCCGGACCTAACACCGGCCGGGTGGGGTCTTAACTGGCTTTGGGATCAGAGCGCCGTTACGGTGGTGCTTTCCGGCATGAGTACGGCCGAACAGGTAAATGAAAATTTGGCGCTTACCGAAAACGCCAAGGCGGGAATGCTTACCGATGCGGACAGGGCGGTTTACAAAGAGGCTCTTGCGGCGTTTGACGCAGCTTACAAAGTAAAATGTACCGGTTGCAGTTATTGTATGCCATGTCCTAACGAGGTTAATATTCCCGGTTGTTTTTCCTCTTACAATACAAGTTTTGCTCTTACCCCGATAGAGGGCTTTAAACAATATGTTACAAGCACCCTATCCCTGTCCACCGGTGAGTATCATGCGGCGTCGAAATGTATTCAATGCGGAAAATGCGAATCGCACTGTCCGCAACATATCAATATCAGGAATGAACTTATGCGTGTGCGTAAACGTATGGAACCTTTTTATATAAGGGCGGCTATCGCTATCGCGCTAAAGTTGTTTGGCGGCAGGAGGAAGTAATGCGCTTTGAGGAATTATTACACTGGAATGACGGGCAATTCTTGCAGCCGCATCATTTTCAATATGGTCAGCGGCGGAATTTTGAATATTTGCACCAAAACAGACAGCTGGCGCTGCCTTTTCCGTGGGGGCTTATTGATTTTGAACTTGAACGCGAATCACTTTCCGGCGGCCGTGTTGTAATTAAACGGTTTTCGGCAATTATGAATGATGGAACGGGGATTTCCATGCCCGGCAACTGTCTTTTGCCGCCTTTGGATTTAACCGAAGCGCTTAAACAAAATCCCAACGAGCTTACCATATACCTCGCGGTGCCGTTCTGGTCGGAGCTGGAAGCGAATATGCTGGACGATGGGGAAAAGTCCGAAAAGAAAATGTACTCCACCACCAGAAAAAAGGTACGCGATGAAAATTCCGGCGATAACGAAATACCGATAATTACACGAAGGATTAACGCGCATCTTGTGACGGATCTTGATGATAACAAAGATATGCAATTGCTGCCTATTTTGAAACTTTCAATTTTAAGTCATGACAAAACTGAAGATGCCGCGCAGGTAAACGAAAAGTATATTCCGCCGTTTCTGCTTATTACAGCCGACAATCCCCTGCTTGGCGCGTTAAACGCTTTATTGGTTGATATAAGGCGCTGCCGCGATAAGGCGCTTGATATTCTTACCGTGTCTAAATTTAAAAACGAAAATCTTTCCGGCTTTATGAGCTATACCGTTATGCGCTTACAGGCGCTTAATTTATGGGAGACTCGTATTTCACAAATGCTGCTGCCATCGCGCGTAACGCCGTTTGCTGTTTATGTTGAACTTTGTTCGCTTCTTTCGCAGCTTATGGCGTTAGACCCTATGAACAGTATACGTGAAATAAAAAAATATGATCATACGGACTGCGCGGTGCCTTTTTTTGAAGTGATAAAAGATATTCGTTCTTTTATTTTGTCGCAGGGCGGAGCTAATTATGTAAAGGTTGAATTTACGCCCGTTGATAATGGAATGTTCTTATTCGCGCCTATAAAAACCGAGGATATAAGCAGTGTGAATGAAATTTACCTTGCCGTTAAAACAGACGCCAGCGAGGACGATGTGTCAGGCGCGCTGGAAAAAGGCGATACCTTTAAATTGGTAAACCCGCAGTCTAAACTTTTGCGTATACGCGGTATGAAACTTTCCAAAACACAGTATCCGCCGCGATACCTTCCGGTTTTGGAAAAGACACTTTGGTTCAAATTGGAGCTTGATGAATCGGCGCATGTATGGCGGCAGATGTGCGAGGAAAAGGGAATGGTTGTAGATTACGCGCCGGACTTTTTCCCGCAGCTGGAGCTTGCGATATTTATAACGGTAGGAGGGTAGTTACACTTTGAATGAAAATAAGCTTGAAAAAATTTGCGAACCTGTTATAAACAGGCTTTGCCAATACTGGCAGCTTGTAAGCATAGGCCAGCCTGTTGTACACGAGGAATTCCGCGCGGAAATTATCGGCCTGCTCGAAGATGCGCGGGAGTTTGCCTGCGCAATGCCTGAACTTGAACGTGAATATACATGGATAGAAAAGCCGCTTATTTTCTTTATCGATTACATTGTTAAAGAGGGTAACTTTCCTTTCCGCTATGAATGGCGTGAGCTTGCCCGTAATTATAACGAGCTTTCCGGCGATGAAAAGTTTTTTGATATTTTTAATGAAACAATAAAGTATCCTAACGCGAAAGATTCCGTAGCTATTTTTTACATTATGCTCTCGCTGGGGTTTGACGGCGTTCACCGTATAGACCCCGCCTATATCGACAGGTGCAAACAGTTATGTATTGATAAAACCAAGATTACATTTAACGTTCTGGAACAGCCTATAATTAGTGCCGGTAAAAAAAACGAGGCAAAGAATAAACAAAAAAAGATTACGGTAAAATTAGGCCTTTTAATTTCGGCGTCTTTTTTAGTGTTATGTTTCCTTATAAACATTATAACTTATGTTAAAACAACAAAAAGTTATACCGATGTTTTGTCCAAGACGGCGATGGACGCGATTCCTAAATCAATAATCAATTATTATCAAAACGATGATGAGCAAAACGCGGAAAATACAAAAGCGGAAGAGAAAAAACCATGATAGGTATCTTAACTTCATCTGTATCGCAGCTTTTTACGTTTATTAAAACAAGTACGCTTGCAAAAATTATTTTAATAATAATCTTGTTGATTGTTTTTTTGATGGTTGTAATTCCGCTTATAAGCAAAGCAAAACGCAAAACATTAAAAGAAAAAGAAACAAAAGATATAATGAAAGACCTTTTAACATGGCGGCACCTTGCGCAGTTGGTTAAAGGCGGGGACGAGCACAGCAAGGCGAAACATGAATTATCCGACAACATTGTACGTATAAACGAACTATTAAAATCCGGTTTTACAGATTACGCGCGGCGTAATAAAAGTTTTTATTCGGTGCCGTGGTTTGCGCTGTTAGGCGAGCCTCGTTCCGGTAAATCGGCGCTGCTTGAAGCATCCGACCTTGAATTAAAAACGTGCAGTGAGGAAAAAAACGCGGCCGGCGACGGAAAGAACAGCCTGCCGGTACGTTTATGGAGCGGCGCGAAGGCCGTTGTTTACGATATAAGCGGAAATGTTTTTTTTGACAGATGGCTGGAAGGCTCCAGCGCCGAATGGAATCATATTGTTAAACAGATATGCAAACGGCGTAATAAAAAACCGCTTGACGGAATTATACTTACAATTCCCGCGGACGCGCTGCTTGCCGATGACGAAACACTGGCTTCGCGCAAGGCGATTCTTATGGCAAGTGAACTTGGGAATCTTTTGCGTACAAGCGGGATGCATTTACCCTGCTATGTTGTTGTTACAAAGTTGGATATGGTTTCGGGCTTTACAGATTGGGTGCGAAAAATATCCGGCGATTTGCGGCACCAGATTGTAGGCTTTGAAAACGGAAGTGCCGTTTTTGAGGCGGAAAAATTTAATCAGTTTAAAAAAGATATATGCGAAAGGATTAGGGAAGGCTCAAAAAGTATTTTGTCGTTTGCATCCGCAGCCGTAAAGGACGGTGAAAACAGAATGGACACCGCAGGAAAGCTCTGGCTTTTTCCTGAAAATTTTTCATGCCTTTTTGATAACTTGAAAATTTATTTGAATGTCTTATTCGGCGAGGAAAATTTTCATGGTACAAAAAATACTTTTTTTGAAGGCGTTTATTTTGCATCGGCAACGGATATAGGTTTTAGTTTAAGCCCGCCGCTTGCCTCCCTTGTAAACAGTCCTGTCGATTCGGTGCTTATTCCCAACACCAATTATAATAGTGGCTGGACACCGTTAAACGAAGACGCGACGTCCGCGCCCGATGCCGCAAAAACGCCGCTTTCCCCGCCTGCGGCTTTGAAACCGGCGTTAAACGCAAACACTACGGCGCTTATAGCAGTGCCGACAAAACAAACAGCCCTGGTACCCAGCGCGAAACGCAGCGGGTTTTCGCGCGGCTATTTTATCCGCGATATGCTCCACAAAAGAATTTTTACAGAATCGCCTCATACAGGTTTTGTATCAAACGAATTATTCAGGCGGCATACACCGCATTACCTTGTTTGCGCGCTCATGCTGCTTCTTGGTATATTCTTTCTGTTTGCCGTTGTTTTTGATCGTGATGATTTGCGTGTATCCCTGATACAGGTAACAGCGTATTATGACTGGCTTGATTCGGTTTTACAAAAACAAGCTCCGTTTAAATCGTTTCTTATAAAAGAAGATTCAAGCGGTAAGTATCTTTTGGACAACGATCCGGTTGCAGGCGAAAGCCTTTCATCGCGTGTACAATTTTATTTTAACGCGGTTTCCTACCGCGACATGAAAGTTCCCGTGCCCGCAGGTTTTGGTTTGTCCGATACGATTGTTTCCGGTTTTGACCCAAGCCTTGGTTACCGCGACAAGGCGTTTATTTCCAACCAACTGCACAGCACAATGGTTAGGATGCCTGTTATACGGAACACCGGCAATAAACTTATTGAAGACCAGGATCAGGCGGTCTTAACGGCCGATTTAAAAGGCGTTATCAATTCATTCACAATGCTGGATGAAGTAAAAGAAACCGATTTTCATAATCTGTTTGCAAAGCGTAAATTTAACCTCCTGCCGATGATTAAATATTTAATGCCGGAGATTTCAAGTGATACACAGAATTTGTTAAATAGTTTTATTCCTTCTTACGACAGACCGTATTCCTTTAACATGGATATTAAATATATATATTCGGATGAATTTCATAAAGCGGATGTGGCGGCATTAAACACGATAATTTCTTCGTGGAGACGGGGCGATGTATACCCGGAATCAATTTACGGCAGGATTCGTTCCCTTGTTAATATCTCCGAGCAGATTGTACAAAATTATTCCGGTATGAATGACGCGCTGCGCCGTATTAACGGCGTTGTAACGCTTGAACAGGTACAAAGCGCGGTTAATCAATGGATGTCGCTTTTAACAACATATAACAATTTGACAAATTCAGGCAGAGCAATCTTTACGCAGATTGAACAGCAGATGCTGGCAAATCACATTCCGTTAGGGTTTAAGCAGAATACACATCAAATAAAAACAAGCGCCAAGGGAATTACGGTTACATCAAAACCCGTGGATGCCTTTGGTGATAATTTGATAAACGATTATCTGTTTAACGATATAGTTATAAATCTTGCCGTAAAAGAATGGAAAAATTTGTTTGACGCCGATATGGAATTTGTAAAAAATAAATCCGCCGGTGATAAAGAAAATTTAGGAATGATGATTTCCCTGCAAAATGTTTTCGCGGTAAATCTTAATAGGGAAGTTGAAAACCTTCGTGAACGTGCGGGCAAATTAAAAAACAACCCGTTGTTGGCGGACAAAGTTGTGGAAAAAGCCGATGCCGATTCTTTGTTCACGGTTGTAGAAAAAATACTATCGTTCTCGGGTCAGATTGTCCTGCCTAACAGTTCTGTTTTACAAAAAGCCGCTTTTGGCGCAAACTGGCAGCAAGGGCAGAGCAATATCAAACTTGCGTTTGATGAGTTCGACGCATATACAAAACCGTATCTTGAAAATGATAAGGTTGCCGTTTTAATTTCAAACGCCCGCAATATGCTTCTTGCAGAAGCGTATTTAAACCGCTGGACAATTTTTACCACCTCGCTTGCGTTCCTTTCAACATCCGAAGGAAATATCGCCGCCACTATAAATGAACGTTCAGGAAAAGACAGCGTATTCTCTTTTTCAGGTGATAGTATGCAGGTTAATCTTGCGATAACAAATTATTCCAGGTCTTACGATCCGCTGGTTGTCGATCCGATAATTGGTGATGTTTCGTCGTTTGCCGCGTTATTTATTCCTACGGGCGATAAAACAACGCTGCCGTTGTTTCTGCAAAATGTAGATAAAAGTATTTATCAGCCGCCCGCCTTTATGAATTATTTACGCACATACATTGCTTATTGGAGCAAGTATCCGGATCGTGTATATAACCCTGCAAGCGACTGGATTGAATATAAAAAACGTGTTACCCAGTATCAACCTTTCCAGATCAATTCAGTGTTGATGCTTGTATATTCAAAGAGTATAGATATTGTTAATAGAATCCCCGATACAATTTTAAACGATACGTTACAGATTGCGAAAAAAGACGGCATTGCCGCCCTTAACAGTAAGTCGGGGTTGTTAACCGCTTTTTTAAGTACCGATGCCGATAAAATGCTTTCCTCGTGGAGTAAACTTCCCATCGATCCTGACGCCGCATATACGATACTGCAAACAGCTTCTGCGGAGGCTTTGAAAGAATCTTACCTTTCAGTGTATTCACCAAAAGAAGAAATAAGCATTGGGTTTTGGAATGATTTTTCGCTTAACGGCATTACGGTTTTGGTTGATCATTTTAGCGAAACAAGCGAAGCAAAATTATTGGAGATAAAAGATGATTATCTATTTTTCCCGATTTGCTCTGATCTACAAACAGGGAAAACACTTACCGTTGAACAAATTAATTATATTGCCGGTCTTTTAAAACCGATGGGCGCGGGGTTAACCGCACAAAGCGAGGATCCGGTGGAAGCGGCCCTGCACCCGAAACTATTTAACGATACAACATCGGCGGCTTGGGCGGCGGCAATTTATAATTTCGCCTCCCATGTTGCCGACAAACAAAAACCATTAACATGGACAATTACACAGCCACCGATTGATATACAAAATAAATTACCCAGCAACGGAAAATTTTACGCGGCAAACCGCTTTCGGTACATCGAAGTTTCTACAAAGCAAACCGCCGGAAGACGGATAAGTACGTATATGAATCAGGATACTCAAATTTCCAGCGGCAAACCCGAAGACAGCGATTTAAAATTAAATTTTTATAAGACTTCCCTTGATACAACGCCGGATGTTACAGTTTCGTTTGACAACGACTGGGCGGTGTTTAAATTATATTTTACAAGCAATGTTGTGTTAGGCGAAGACAATAAAACATATATACCTGTCCCGTTAAGCGATTCAACCGGTGAGTATATTTACTTTTTGCAGGTAAACTTTAATTCTGAAATCACAAAAGCCGCCGACTGGAACACCGCGCGGCGCTGGCCTAATTTTATTATTAGCGATGGTTATATTGTTACTAATCAGTTGGTGAATCAGTATTAGTTAAACCAATTTCCCGCCAAACCCAAGGTCCCCCACGATAGATTCCAACAGATCTATTATGCTTACGACACCGGCAAGGCCGCCGTATTCGTCCAGCACAATCGCAAAGTAAAGGTGCGATTTTTTCATTTTTGAAAAAAGAACATCGGCTTTAACAGATTCGGGAATATAAACAGGCGGGTGAACGGCGCACTTCATAATGGCGCTGCGGCTTTTATCCTGCGATAACAAATAGTCCCGTGTGGAAAGCACCCCGGTAATCTCGTCAAAGGTTTCGCCGCATACAGGATAAAAGCTATGTCGCGTTTCGATGATCGCGTTATCCCAAACTTCGCTTTCGTCTTTTAACCATAAAATAACGGTTTCTTTTCTGTGTGTCATAATTTCAGACACACGGCGGTCATCAAATTCAAAAACATTTTGAATTATATTTTTTTCGTTTTCCTCGATGGCGCCGTTTAAACTTCCGGCATCCACAAGGAGTCTTATATCCTCTTCTGTTACAGGCGCGTCTTCTTCTTTTGGATCAATGTGTAAGAGGTAAAGTATTCCGTTTGTCGCGGCTGTTAAAAACCAAACCGCCGGAGAAAATATTTTTGATATTAGCCACAAAAACGCTGTCATTGCGTATGCCATTTTTTCCGCTTTGCGCATTGCGATACGTTTTGGCACAAGTTCGCCCAACACCATTGTAAAGAATGAAAGCAGTACCGTTATAACAATTAACGATCCTGTTCTGATGGTGGAAATGGAAAAAGGAATGTTTTTGTCCGAAAAGAAATTTACAAGTTTACCCGCAAAATTATCAGCTGCAAAAGCGCTTCCTAAAAAACCGGCAAACGTAATACCGACTTGTATCGTCGCAAGGAATTTTTCAGGCTGTGCTTTAAGACTCAAAAGCCGCTTGGCATTCTTGTTGCCGGTTTCCGCGTCCTTTTCAAGTTTGTTTTCATTTACCGATATAAGGGCAATTTCCGCGCAGGCAAAAACCGCGTTTACCAATATCAAAAATAATTGCAGCAGTAACTGCCATAAAAGTGGATCGCTCATTTTGTGTTTTGCAGATTTGTGTATTGCAAATATAAACAAAGAGCCGATGCCATAAGCGCGTGAATGTACGGCGGTTTGCCGATGGAGGATAAGACACCGTTCACCTTAACTTTTTCAATATTAACAAATTCATCCTTATCAAGTTCCTGACCGCCGCTTGAATGTAAATCTTCGGCCAAAAAAACATGAACCTGATTAGTCATAATCGCGGGGTTCGGATTAAAAGCGCCTAGTTTTGTAATTTTACCCGCGGCACATCCGGTTTCTTCGCGCAGTTCGCGCATTGCGCCTTTTGTTACATCTTCGCCGGATTCTACAACACCGCCCGGGAATTCAATGCTTATGCCTTGTGCGCCGTGCCGCCATTGCCGCACCATAATAAACTCATCGTTTATAACCGGAATTACGATAGCCCACTCTCTTGTTTCTATCACGGAAAATTTGGCAAGTTCTCCTTCCGGCGAGCGGCAGATGCTTTCACACACGGAAAATATACGCGTGTCAAAAAGGGTTTTGCGCTCTTTTTCCTGCCAGATAAGTTTGTCATTTTTTTTGCTACCGGCATTTTCACTGTTTATTTTTGTCATATATTATAATGATAAAGGTTTTATCTAACCGCGCCAATATTCTTTTGTGAAAAGAACAAACACCGTCCACAATTCAAGACGGGCGGCAATCATGGTAAATGAAAAAAACAATTTTATATGATCGGGGAAAAACCCGTAATTGCCCGCCTGGTTTACACGCCCAAAACCCGCGCCTATGTTTCCGGTAACGGACAGGGCTGCCGTGAACGAAGTCCATAAGTCAAAACCGCTTGCCGCCGTTACAAGCGTTGTAACGGCCACAATAAAAAAATACAAAAATATAAAACCGGCAACCCCGTAGACAACATCTTTACGGCCAGCTTTTTTATTCAGC
This sequence comes from Spirochaetia bacterium, assembly GCA_026002305.1. Lineage (GTDB taxonomy): Bacteria > Spirochaetota > Spirochaetia > Treponematales > Breznakiellaceae > BNVA01. The sequence goes on along the minus strand of BOBI01000035.1, from coordinate 3,621 downwards.
TGAACGGAAAAAACACCGCGCGGATAAATAGCTTTTCGGACTTCATTTACCGACTGTTTAAAAAGCACCGTCCAGCGGACAACTTTTATGCCACAGGCGGTAGAGCCTGAACAGCCGCCTACAAACATAAGCATAAAGAGGATTGCTGCGGAAAGCGGCGGCCACGCCTCATAATTTGTAAGGGTGCTGCCGGTTGTGGAAAGTATAGACGCCGTGTGAAAGAACGCGTAACGCAAAGCCGTCCACGGCGTATCGGACAGCGGCAATAGATTAATTGTGATAACCGCGCCTGAAACAATAAAGATTAAGAAATAGACGCGCGCTTCTGTGTTATTAAAAATGTCGATAATTTTTCCGCGCAGCGCCCTGACATATAAATTAAAATTAAAAGCGGCAAGCAGCATAAAAATTGTTGTAACAACTTCAAGATACGCGGAATTGTAAAAAGCAATGCCGGAATTTTTTGTGCTTACCCCGCCTGTCGCAAGCGTTGTAAAAGCATGACAAACGGCATCAAAAATACCCATACCGCCTAGTACATAAAGAACAAAAAGCACAACGGTTAAAACAAAATAAACAAGCCATAATATTTTGGCGGTGGAAGTTATTTTAGGCGTTATCCTTTCTTTGTCCGGGCCCGGGGTTTCCGCTTTTACAAGTTGAAAACCGCCCACACCAAAAAGAGGCAACAGGGCCACAGTAAGCACGATTATACCCATGCCGCCCGCCCAGTGGCAAATGCTGCGCCACAACAGAAGCGAGCGTGGCAGGGCTTCTATATCGGTAAATGTTGTAGCGCCGGTTGTGGCGAAACCGCAGGCGCTTTCAAAAATAGAATCGGCAATGGATATGCCGTACGGCGAAAATATATACGGCATGGCGCCCGCGGCCGTTAAAAAAAACCATGTTAAAGTTACAAGCAAAAATCCGTCCCGCGCCCTTAATGGCGATGTTTGATTTTTTAAAAGAAATAATGACGGCAGGTTGAGTAAAAGAGCTATAAATAACGGAATGAGATAGGCCTTCGGCATGCCGTCATGCGACACCAATGATAAAACAAGCGGCGGAATTAACATTGGAACAAGGAAACCCACCGCTATAAGCGGTATCTGAAGTATTTTAAAAAAACGCATTCGTCCGTATTAAAAGTAGAAGCATATTCGGTTTTTAATTTGTTTTATACAACCGGTCTATCATTCGCTGTATTTCGGTACGTAACGTTTCCATGTTTGTCATGGATTTACTGCAATCTAAAACAAAATAGACAACGGCGTTTTTCTTGAAGGATCCGGATAAAGGTTCAAGCGTTATAATTACTTCGCGGTCCAGCGCGTTGCCGTTTTTTAGACGGTATAAAACGCCTGAATTAGCATTGAATAAACCGTTAAGCGGAAAGGTAAAATTGTATAAAATATTACCGTTGAATGGCGTGCCCTGTATTCTATTTGGATCCGCAAATCTTCTTCTGTCAAGAATTCCCGCAGGCGACTCGCTTGCAATATTAAAAAAGTATTTTCCTTCTTCAAGAATCACACGGCCTGTTATTGACTTATCAATATCAAATACAATTCGTAATTCAGTTGTACTGTCATAAGTACCGATTGCCGCCTTTAGTTGAGTCTTGTCATTTCGTTTGGAAACATCCCGTATAATATCATCAAGTTTTTCTATAACGCCGGTAATATCACCTTTAAACGCCTGCCCGTCGGACGCGATTTGTTTAAGTTCCGATTCCGCAACCGCGCCAAAACCCAGCGCCCACGCGTTTATCGGGGCTCCGTGGATGTTCAGGCTGTCAATAAGCCCCTTTATAAATTTGGGATATTCACCGGCCTGCCGTGCCGATTCATCTATGCCAAACCCTGCCGGAAACTTACCAATCTCCGCGTTATGCGAAATGCTCGCCGAGCTGTTGTCAAATCCGTCGGTAATGGTAATTATTGTAACCGAGTCTATATCTTTAGGAATTTTGTTAGTTTCAGCGCCGTTATAAATATTTACGATAGCCCTGTTCACCGCGTAGTACAAGGTGTTGCCAAAATCTTCGGCGCGTACATAATTGGTGCGGAACAACTTGTTAAAATTATCTACGTTTCTTTGTGAATTAAGCGGTACAAGAGCGCCGCCCTTTGTAATATCTTTTACACTGCCGGAAAATGACGAGATACCCATATATACATGTTTAGGCGGCAGTCTTTCCGTCTGCGCCCCGGCGCTTGTGGAAGAACAATTAATGAAAAAAAACACGGACAAAACAGCGCTTGCGGCAAGCAAGGATCCTAAACAAATTTTTGCGGGGACAGTTTTTTTCCGGTTCCTTTGGTTTTTATTCATAATTACGCCTCTTATTTAGAATTTAACCACATATTCTTAAAAATTTGAAGATGTAAAAACCCCACGCTTCCGCTCCAAATACATTTTTTTCTGCCTTTAACACAAAAACGGCAGGGCGGTCAAAGAACACATTGCTCCGCGTTAGTGCTATCTGGACGTCATCTTTATTTTGATCACCAGTGGCGCTTTAACCAGCATTTACGCAATACGCTACGCAATGCAACCTTTGACCGCCCTGCCGCCTATATAGCAAAAGCAGAAAAAACGCCTTTTACGCTAACATAGGGAAGATCAATTGACAATTGACAATTAACAATTGAGCCAGTTCCAAAATTAGTGCGCTTGCCAGCAATTCTTAATTTAGCACAAAGCAAAAGGGATCAACCACGAAATTCATGAAAAATACTGAAATTCATCATTTTTTTCGTGTGTTTCGCTGTTTTCGGGCGGGTTGAATTTCTTCAAATTCAAAATTGCTGGTAAGAATCCCGCATCCTTGAATTGTTTTTTCAGCTGGTGTACACTCTTTTCAGTGAAGCTGATTTGTTTAGACCTTGAGGGGGTGCTGGTTCCCGAAATATGGATCGCGTTTTCCGAAGCGGTGGGCATTCCTGAATTACGGCGCACGACGCGGGACGAGCCGGATTACAACAAACTGATGGCTTTTCGCCTTGAAATCCTTACGAAAAACAATTTTAAACTCGCCGACATTCAAAAGGTAATTTCCACACTTTCGCCGCTGGAAGGGGCCGCCGAATTTACCGCCGCCCTGCGTGAAAAGGCGCAGCTTATCATCTTATCCGACACATTTGAACAATTTGCCATGCCCCTGATGAGGGCACTTAAATACCCAACCTTGTTTTGCAATACCCTTAAAGTTGATTCGCAGGGGAAAATTACCGGATGGCAGCTACGTCAGCAAAACGGCAAAAAAGAAGCGGTCCGCGCGTTTAAATCCTGTAATGCCGATGTCTTTGCCGCAGGCGATTCCTTTAACGACCTTGCCATGATAGAAGAAGCCGGAAAAGGCTGCCTGTTCCGCGCGCCCGAGGCAATCCGCGCCTCCCATGCCCACATACCCTGTGTCGAAACATTCACCGGATTTATGGCCGAGATCGACAAATTTCTAACAGAGTGAAGTTGATTGATGACGTTGATTATAAAAAGAATCGCGCTTCTGTTTTTTTTGCTTGTTGCTGCCGCGGTGGTTCCGGCTCAAACTTCCGATCCCGAAAAAGCGCAAGACCCTAACGAAACAAAAAAAACTGCTTTAAAAATGAGCGGCGG
>BOBI01000034.1 GCA_026002305.1 Spirochaetia bacterium | reverse complement strand
TGACCACTGCGCCCGCATCTGCCATGCCGCATCGGTTGCAGGCTCCATGCAGACAATAGGTGAAGGCGCTATGTCGCTTTCAATACCGGAAATCGAAGATTGCGAAGTTATCTTTAACATAGGCTATAACGCGGCGGCAAGTCACCCGATTGTGGCGCGGCGTATTGTTAGGGCAAAAGAAAAGGGCGCGTTCATTATTTGTGCAGACCCGCGCATTACGGAAACCGCCCGCATTGCCGATATGCACCTTCAGCTTAAAGGCGGCACCAATGTTGCTCTGGTGAACGCGATGGCACACGTTATCATAAGCGAAAACCTAATGGACAACGAATTTGTAAAAGCCCACACAAAGGGTTTTGATGAATTCTGGGCTGTCGTAAAAGAAGACACGCCGGAGCGCAATGCGAAAATCTGCGGGCTATCGCCTGAGGACATACGTTTTGCAGCGCGTAAATACGCTTCCAGCAAGCACTCTGTAATAACATGGGGAATGGGCATCACCCAGTTCAGTCAGGGCGTGGAAACGGTAAAATGCTGCTGCTCGCTTGCTATGCTCACCGGTAACTTCGGGCACTATGCCTGCGGAACAGGGCCGGTTCGTGGTCAAAACAACGTGCAGGGTACCTGCGATATGGGCGATCTGCCAAACGTATACCCTGGCTATCAGAGTGTTACCGATCCCGAAATTCAGAAAAAGTTTGAGAAGGCTTGGGGTGTAAAACTCGATAATAAAGTGGGTATTCAGCTTACACGTATCCCGGAATTTACAATTCATCAAAAGGATCCGGCAAAGCGAATTCACGCTTATTATATTACAGGTGAGGATCCGGCCCAGTCCGACCCCGATCTGGAAGAACTTCGTGAAAGCCTTGATGCCGTTGATTTTGTTGTATGTCAGGATATTTTCTGGAACAAAACCCTCCAACACGCCGACGCGGTACTTCCGGCTACTGCATGGGGCGAACATGACGGCTGTTATACATCAAGTGATCGCGGTTTCCAGCGCATACGCAAGGTGATTGAGCCAACCGGCAATATTTTAACCGATTGGGATATTACTTGCCGCATAGCCCGCGCAATGGGCTACCCGATGCCGAATTACAAAAACACCGAGGAAATTTGGAACGAGATGATCAACCTTTCGCCGAAATTTAACGGTGTTACCTACGAAAAACTCGAAAAATATGTGAGTATTCAGTGGCCATGCTGGGACAAGGGCATGGAAGACAAAGGCACGATGTTCCTCCACAAAGACGGGCATTTTGCCACACCGGACGGAATCGGCATACTCAAAACATCACCTTATCAGCCGCCTGCCGAGATTGAAAACAACGAGTACCCAATCACGCTCTGCACTGTACGCGAGGTTGGTCACTATTCTGTGCGCACAATGACGGGCAACTGCCGTACATTACGCAATCTTGAGGATGAGCCGGGCTGGGTGGAAATATCGCCGGAAGACGCGGAAGCGCTCGGCATAAAACACAAGGAATTGGTACGCGTTTCGTCAAAACGCGGCTCGGTTATTACCCGCGCGAATGTTACGGAGCGTGTCAAAAAAGGCGCTGTGTACATGACTTACCAGTGGTGGGTTGGCGCTTGTAACGAGCTTACGATTTCGGTATTAGACCCAAGCAGCAAAACGCCTGAATACAAATACTGCGCGTGCAAGGTTGAAAAACTTCCCGATCAAAAAGCGGCATGGGAGGCGGTAAATAAAACATTATCCGATCTTCGTGCGAATATGCGTATTGACGCGGCAAGAGAGGGGGTATCAGCATGAACTCATTTGTTTCGATTATCGTTGCCTCGCATAATGCGAGGCGGTTACAAGGAGGCACAGTATGAATTCTTTCGTAAAAGCAACACCACTGCGCTGTATCGGCTGCAGAACCTGTATGATTGCCTGCGTTGTAGCGCACGAAGGCAAACGTATTTTTGAAATTGATCCCGATGGCTATTCTTTTAACCCGCGCCTCTTTATGGTAAAAACCGCCAAGTTGAGCGCGCCGGTTCAATGCCGCCACTGCGAAAACGCCGCCTGCAAACAAGCCTGTATGTCCGGCGCAATCAGCATAAAAGACGGGATTGTCAGCATCGACCAAAAGAAATGCATCGGCTGTAAAAACTGCGTTATCGCCTGTCCTTTCGGGGCGGTCGAGATCGTGGAAACGGCGGAAGTAAACACCGACGGTACCGCAAAGAAGCTCGCCAATAAATGCGATCTTTGCAAAGGCGTAGCCGACAATCCGCAATGTGTACGCGTTTGCCCGACAGAAGCGTTGGCTCTTGTAACAGAAGATGCCTTTGCCGACACCCTTGCAACAAAACGCAAAAACGCGCTTGAAGGCAATTTGTAGTTACAGACGCATAGAAAATTTTGTCCCGGTTAATTAAAATTACATTAGAAAATTCTGATGCAAATAATTAACTGGGACGATTTTTTTACCAATAAAACTTTTTTTGAACCTACGGCCATTACCGTTGGGGTTTTTGACGGGGTGCACCGCGGACATTCCGAATTGCTGCGAAAAACGGCGGCAAGCGGTCTGTTTCCGGTTGTGATAACGTTCAGGAAAAGCCCCCGGCAGTTTTTTCAAGGCTCCGACTATCCCGGGGACATAATTCCGCTTAAGGAAAGGCTCGCTCTTTTTGAGGCTGCCGGTATCAAAGCGGCGGTGCTCATTGACTTTTCGCTAAATTTCAGTAAAATGAGCGCTAGGGACTTTATAAAAACTTTGCAAAATAACGGCCTTATGCGTTATTTGGTAATTGGGCAAGACTTTCACTGCGGTTTTCGTAATGAAGCCTCCGCTGCGGATGTAAAGCTTATGAATGATGAGGCCGAAACCGGTATTATAACGGAAATCGTGCCGCCGGTTATGGAGGATGGTCTTCCTGTCAGTTCCAGTAGGATTCGTGCAGCTATAGCCAAAAAAAACAAGGAAGCAGCCGCCTCACTTTTGGGGCGCGTAATATAGGAGTAAAACATGGCTTTAAAAAGGGAAGAAGTAACATCACTCGTGGGTAAATTCGGTAAGAACGAAAAAGATACCGGCACGACGAATGTTCAGGTTGCGGTGCTTACCGAGCGAATAGTTCAACTTACCGAGCATTGCAAACAGTTTAAAAAGGATATGTCTGCGAAACGCGGCCTTTTAATTCTCGTCGGAAAACGCCGCCGTCTTTTAAAATACATTCAGCGGACCAATCTCGAATCGTACCGCGGACTTATTAAAGAGTTGGGTTTAAGAAAATAATGATGCATAGAATCACAAAAGAAATTGCCGGAAAAGCGATAATACTCGAAACCGGCCGGATTGCGAAACAGGCCGCCGGCGCTGTATTCGCTCAATGCGAAGGCTCTGTGGTAATTGCCACGGTTTGTACCTCGGATGAGTCGGTTGAAGGGCTGGACTATGTTCCGCTCACCGTTGATTACAACGAAAAATACTATGCCGCAGGGAAGATCCCCGGCGGATTTTTAAAACGTGAGGCGCGGCCCAAGGACAAGGAAATTCTTGTTTCCCGTCTTATCGACCGCCCGATGCGGCCCCTTTTTGAAAAGAGCTTTGGCCGCGAAATTCAGGTTGTTCCTACCACGGTCTCCACCGATCAGGTAAACCCGCCGGATATTCTGGCGATAGTCGCCGCAAGCGCCGCCGTGCATATTTCCAATGTGCCATTTAACGGGCCGGCCGCCGGTGTGCGTGTTTGTCAGGTTGAGGGCGAAATGATAGTAAACCCCACCTACGAGCAGATTGAAAAATCCACACTGGAAATTGTTGTAGCCGGTACAAAGGACGGCATTACAATGGTAGAAGGCGGCGCTAAAGAAGTGGACGAACAAACGATGTTGCAGGCGCTTGAAATCGGCAAAAAAGTCGTTGTAGAGCTTTGCGAATTACAGGATGAACTCCGTTCCCTTGCAGGAAAAGAAAAACTTCCGCTTACGGAAAGCAAAATCATTCTGGAAAACGCCCAAGCAATTCGGGATGAAGCGTACCCGCTTTTGGAAGTTGCCTGTTTTACAGAAGGCAAGTTTGGACGGCACGACGCGGTGCATAAGGTAAAGGCCGACATTGCCGACAAATATGCCGAACAGCTTGCCGATGCAGATCAGAAAAAACTTTTCGACGCGCTTTTCGAGGATATGCAGTACACAATCCTCCGCAATTCTATTTTAGATAAAGGTAAACGTGTTGACGGGCGCGGTACCGAGGATATTCGCCCTATTACCTGCGAAGTTGGCGTGCTGCCCCGCGTTCACGGGTCGGCATTGTTTACGCGCGGCGAAACCCAGGCGCTTGCCGTTACAACACTTGGCACCGTTCTCGACGAGCAGGTACTTGACGACATTGAAGGTGATAAACGCGAGCATTTTATGCTGCACTATAACTTTCCCCCGTATTCGGTGGGCGAGGTAGGGCGGCTTGGCACAGGCAGACGCGAAATAGGGCATGGCAATTTAGCGCACCGCGCTCTGGAGGCGATGGTGCCTTCCAAGCAGGACTTTCCTTACACGATCCGCGTTGTCTCGGAAATTATGGAATCCAACGGTTCATCGTCAATGGCGTCAGTTTGCGGCGGCACCTTATCGATGCTGTACGCCGGTGTCCCGATGAAAAAGCCTGTCGCGGGTATTGCGATGGGGCTTATCACCGAAAGCAACAAACCGGATACACGTTATGCCGTGCTTTCCGATATTTTAGGCGACGAGGATCACCTTGGCGACATGGACTTTAAGGTCTGCGGCACCGCCGACGGGATTACCGGCTTTCAGATGGATATAAAAATTGCCGGTGTAAGCCTCGAAATTATGACAAAGGCGCTGGAGCAGGCAAAACGCGGAAGGCTTCACATATTGAGCATAATGAACGCCACGCTTTCAAAACCCAGTGAAACAATCAGCGAGGACGCGCCTAAAATTCTTACAATGAAGATTGATACCGATAAAATCGGCGCCCTTATCGGCCCCGGCGGCAAAAACATCAAGGCGCTCTCCGAGCAATACAATGTTAAAATCAATACAGATAACGACGGCACAGTTACCATTTACGCCAAAAACACAAAAGAGGCAGGGGAAACAAGGGACGCGATTACCGGCATAGTTGCTAACCCCGAAGTGGGCAAAATCTACAACGGTAAGGTTATGCGCATAATGGAGTTCGGCGCTTTTGTCGAGATTCTGCCCGGCAAAGAAGGTCTGGTACACATATCAAAACTTTCGCGCGAACATGTTTTGCAGGTTACCGATGTCCTTAAAGAAGGGCAGGAAGTACCCGTCAAACTTATGGAAGTTGATAAAATGGGGCGGCTTAACCTCTCCTACATCGACGCCATAGACCCCGACGGCGCCCCGCCCCCCGGTGAGGGCTACGGCAGTCGTGAAGGCGGCTACGGCGGCAGGGGAGGGGGCGACCGCGATCGTGGCGGACGCAGTGGCGGCTACGGCAGTCGTGGGGGACGCGATGGACGCAGCGGCGACAGACCCAGACGCTATTAACGGTTTACCGCATCACATGAAAAAGCAGAATCGTCAGCGTTAGGATTACCAATGCGCAGACAAGAATATAAAGCCACTGCGGCAACGGGGCGTTTGCGGAAGACACTTCACCTCCCGCAAATCCACGCTCCGTTTGCCCCGAGCCTGTTTTTTTTATTTTGTAATCTTGCCCGTCTTTGGGAGCTGAATAGCCGCATACAGGGCAGCCTGAAAAAAAGACGCCTTGGTCCCCGGTAAAACCGCATTTAGGACACCGGATCGAAGCAAAAAATTTACCGCACGACGGACAGCGCTCGTCGCTGGCGTCAACCTCCCTGCCGCAACCGTCACAAAAAAAGCGCGGTGATTTTTTTTTCTCTGCCGGCAGAATCGTCCGTCCGTTTGTTTGTTAAGGCGGCGCGTTTAACCGGCGGCTTTTGCCGACGGGCAGGCGCCGCCCGAACTTTCCGCATGAGGACATTTGGCGCAACCGGTGTCCGCCGCAGCGGAAGCCTTCTCCGTACTGTAAAAGCCCGCTCCCTTATAAATTACGCCCGCGCCGCCGTTTATAAGCCTGCGTACCTCATGACCACATTCGGGGCATTTATCCACGAGCTTATCGCTCATGCTCTGAAAAACTTCAAACCTGAGATTGCATTTTTTACATTCATATTCATAAGTAGGCACAATTTTTTCCTCATATTTTTTTACTTTACCCTAATGATACTAAAAATCCCGCCCTTCGTCCACACGGCGCAGGACTTCACCAGCGATTCTGAATTTAGCACAAAGTAAAAGGGATCAACCACGAAATTCACGGAAAATATCGTAATTTATCATTCTTTTTCGACTTCTTCGACATTGCGGTTGTTTTTTCCTCATGGTTTTTGTGTCTGTGAGGCCGGTGGTTTTCCTAAAAGTAAAACTACCCCCATCTGGCGCGGCTTGTTGCATTATATTAAATAACAGGTATAATTCTAATAATGAAAGTTTGGGTCAAATTGCTGATAGGCTCGATTTTGGGGTTTGTACTGGGAACATTGCTGCCTTCAGAGAATACCTCGGTAGCCGCGGCGTTGGACTTTTTGTACAAGCTGGTTTTGGGAGCGGGGCGTTATACGGCGGCGCCTATAGTGGTGTTTTCGTTGACAATCGGCATTTACGAACTGCGGCAGGATGGGTGTTTTTGGAAGCTGCTATTCCGCTCGTTTTTGGTGCTGATTACCGGTTCGGTTTTTGTGATTGGGTTGGGAATGGCGGTAACATTGATTTTTTCGCCGGATCGAATCCCGATTTTAATTGACGAGCAGGCGGGCGAGATAATATTTAACAGCGCCCAGAATATCCTTGATATATTTCCGTCAAATATGCTGACGGTTTTTGCAGGCGATGGCAAGTACCTATTTCCGTTTTGTGTTTTGGCCTTTGCCATTGCGATTGGACTTGGCTATGACCGCAACTATACAAAACCGGTGCTTGCGTTGATCGATTCGCTTTCAAGAATATTTTTTCATATCGCAACTTTATTCTCCGAGATTTTTGCGGTGCTTATCATTGTACTTTCGGCATATTGGTCATGGCAATACAAAAATGTCGTAAATATCAGCGTCTTCACTTCCGTTATGCGCTTACTGTTGATATTCAGTTTGATACTGACACTGCTTGTGTTTCCTCTGTTTTTATATTTTTTAAAACACAACCAGAAACCGTGGAAGACACTTTATGGGATCTTGGCCCCGGCAATTTCGGCGTTTTTTTCAGGCGATATGAATTTCAACATACCGATATTGCTGATGCACCTGAAAGAAAATCTTGGTATACGCAGAAGATCAAGCGCGGTAACAGTTTCTTTATGGTCAACATTTGGCCGGTGCGGCAGCGCGATGGTTGCCTCCGTGGCGTTCATCGTCATATTAAAATCGTATTCAAGCCTTGATATCGGGTTAGTTGACGTCATTTCGATAGGCGTCCGCGCGTTGTTAATATCGTTCTTGCTTGCGCGCAATTCTGCGGATGCCGCTTACATGGCTCTGGCCGTCCTCTGTATGCAATACGGCCGCGGTTTTGAAAACGGCTACCTGATATTAAAACCTGTTGCCTTTTACCTTATCGCGGTAGGCGCCTTCCTTGACGTTGTTATAACCGCGCTCGGCAGTTTTATTGTTGCCTCTTTAAGCGGCTTTATGGAAGAACGCCCCGTTAAAAAATATATTTAACCTGTTAATTCGCGGCGCGGTAGTTCATTTCTCTTGAGGTTTTTCCAGCCAGCCCATCATGGAACGCAGCTCGGCGCCGACTTTCTCGATTGGGTGGGCTGCCTCGATGACGCGCATCCGGTTAAAGTATGGGCGGTTTACCTGATTTTCCAGAATCCACTCGCGGGCAAACTTGCCGGTTTGAATGTCTTTCAAAATGGCGCGCATGGCATTTTTGGTGTCTGCGGTGATAACTTTTGGACCTGCGGTATAATCGCCGTATTCGGCGGTGTCGGAAATGGAATAGCGCATAAACTGTAAGCCGCCGCGATTTACAAGGTCGATGATAAGTTTCATCTCGTGCATTACCTCAAAGTAAGCGCTCTCCGGTTGATAGCCCGCTTCCACAAGCACCTCAAAACCGCACTTCATAAGGGCGGAAACGCCGCCGCAGAGAACAGCCTGCTCTCCAAAAAGGTCGGTTTCGGTTTCTTCCTTAAACGTGGTTTCCAAAACGCCTGCACGGGCGCCGCCGATTGCCGCCGCGTAGGCAAGGGCCAGCCGTTTCGCATCACCTGTGGCATCCTGATGCACGGCGATAAGACATGGAACACCGGCGCCATTTTTATATTGCTCGCGTACAGTATGCCCGGGCCCCTTTGGGGCTATCATCACAACATTTACATCACCCGGAGGTATAATCTGACCAAAATGAATATTGAATCCGTGGGCAAACGCAAGGGTTTTACCTGCTTTTAAGGCAGGTTTAATCGATTCCTGATATAATTTTGCCTGTTTTTCGTCGTTGATAAGCAGAATGATAAAATCCGCCGCTTTTGCCGCTTCCGCCGCAACTTTTACAGTAAGACCGGAACTTTCAGCTTTTTTCCACGATTTTGAGCCTTCGTAAAGCCCGACAATCACATTCAGCCCAGACTCTTTCGCGTTCAGCGCATGGGCGTGCCCCTGCGAACCATACCCGATTACCGCAACGGTTTTTCCTTTAAGGGCGCCAAGGTCGCAGTCTTTTTCATAATACATAATAGCCATTTATGCCTCCAAAATATCAATTTAAGTTTTTATGCTTCAAGTTTATCAAATTAGTGCCAGACAAACCAGAGGAAAATAGCCGATGCTATAGTGGTTATGGCGGTGAATGGCGCTCCGATTTTTAGCCAGCCGGAAAAACTTAACGGCGAGCCTTCTTTTTTAAGTATGCCCACGGCGACGATGTTCGCGGAAGCGCCAAAAGGCGTAAGGTTGCCGCCCAAACAGGAGCCTACTAGCAGGGCAAACATATAAAGTTCAGGGTTTATCCCAAGCTGCGTAGCCAACGCGTCGGTTACCGGCAGCATGGCGATTATGTATGGCACATTATCAACAAAGCCCGAAATTATAACAGAAACGGTAAGGATAACGACAAAACCCAACAAGACATTACCACCAATAAAATGGCCTAGTACTGTCGCAAAATCGTTCAACAAGCCGGTTTCGGCGAGGGCGCCGATAACGATAAATATGCCTATTAAAAATAAAATGGTTTCCCAGTCAAGGCCTTTGACAAGGGCGAACACTTTTTTACCACTTTCCTTGCGCACAAACGCATACCACAAAATACCGGCGATACCCAATCCCAGCACCAAAAGCCCCGCGGTAATGGTAACGCCGGAGTTAAGAATGAATGAACAGGCGGCAAGGCCTAGTATCATCAGTATCAAAAGAATTGTAGGCAAGATAGAAATTACCGGCTCTTTTTCCACAGTGATTTTGCCTTTGCCGTCTTTAGCGAAAACAAAATAAAAATAGATTGCACCGGCCAACATTCCAACCTGTATAACAAAGAATATGGATGGTTTTCCATGGTAAAAAATAAAATCGTTAAATCCGATATTTGCGTAACTTGCGAATATCATGGAAGGCGGGTCGCCGACAAGTGTCGCCGTGCCCTGCAGGTTTGCCATAACCGCCAAACCTGTCATAAAGTAGGTGGGCTTGATGTCTATTTTTTTGCAAAGCGAGAGCGCTATCGGCGCCATAACGAGTACAGTTGCCACATTTTCGACAAACGCGGAAATAACGCCTGTAATAACCAGTATAACAACCATAGAGATGCCGACATTAGGCGAAACATTCACAATATTATCAGCTATGCGCGCGGGCACTTTTGAATAAATGAACAACTCGGCAATGGCCAAACTGCCCACGTAGATCATCAGAACGCTCCAGTTTACAAGCTCGCTTACGGCAACCCACGGCGTAACCGCGCCCAGCGCAATGGCTAATACCGCCGCCGTCAATGATGCGTATGCTTTTTTTTGCGGAAAAATTATCACCACCGCATACATGACAACAACCAGGCCTAGAACAAACCACTTTAAAACCACGACGCCTGACCTCCGATGACTTTTTCATCTGCCGGAAATTTTTATTTGGTTAAGCACCTTTGCCGCGTAATCACGGACAGTTTTTGCATAAACGCCGCTGGTTGATAAATACAACGCTATGCGGTAAATTTCAGGGCTTTTTGATGCCGACTGTTCCGAAAAACTCCTAAAGGCATTGAGAACCGCCACCGCCAGAACATTGTCGGGGTGCCTTGCGTTTTGTTTGTCAAACGCAAAGGCAATAGAGTTTACGGTGTCGTCATTTTCGTTATTACCGATTTTTTTTAACGAATTAATGGCGGCGGTTAAAACCGCAGGCTCGGTATCGGTAAGCATAACCCTAATAAGCGCATCTACAGACGCCTGGCTGTTAATCGAACCAAGATACTCAACGGCCTTCATTCGTACATCGGGGAAATTATTTGCGACACGCCCCTCGGACTGTACCCTGTTCAGGATACCTTCCATCGCCATACCTTGAAGCACAATCCGTACATCGTCACCGGTATTTCCGTTGTCAATAATTTCGCGTAAATATTCAAGCGCGAGAAATTTGCTGTCACGATCCAGAGATTGAGCCTGTTCCCTAATGATCATGACTTCTACTGATTGTTGAAGATAAGAATCTTCCACCGATACTTCCTGTGCCTGCACGAAAGATAACAGGACAAACGAAAGCAATAAAACGCCAACAAGATTTTTAAACGACTTCATACACTCTCCTCAATTTTTATACGGCTAATTTGCAATAAGCCACGAATCATTTTTACGTTCTAATTCATAAAGCCGCATACGCTGGCCTCTGTTTACAGTATATGCCTTAACGCGGGTTTCGCTTATGAATTCAATATCATCAACGCGGCTTTGTGCCCGCGAAGGGACAACCACATAAATAAAATAATCTTTTGCGCTTTTTAACACGATTTTCTTCGTGCGCAAAAGGTCTTTTTGGGATTGCGCGTCCAAGAACTCCTTGGAACTAATTGTCAAAAAATATTCAGACGATAAATACGATACCCATTTATTGTAATCGCGTCTGCTGATAATACCATTAAGGTTTTGAACGAATTTTCTAATATCAAATGTTACGGCCAGTATCATTTCTTTTGTTACGTCATCCACGGTATACCCGTGAGCATTCAACTGTTTTTCGGCTTCCGGCGTAATATTAAGCGGCGGGGCTTTTATAAAAGGAATTGAGGGCAGCGGCGGCGGCGGATTTGATTCGGGCAATTGCTTGCCCTCCGATGAACAAGCCGTTAGAGAAAGAAATACCGCCGATATTAGAAAAATCGCAAGCTTTTTCATACAACGCCACAATTATAAACTTGTAAACGGATACGGTCAATATTTCAAAATTACATAGAAAAACCGATTTTAGCGCCTTCTTTGGCGAGCATTTCTTCTTTGCAAAACACGTCCAGTTTGTCGGAGGTGGGATCACAGCCTTTAAGGATATAATCAACAAGTCTTTTACGCGCAATGTTTTCAATTTGTCCGCCGGAGAAATCGTAGCGTTCGGCTAATGTCCGCGTGTCGGCATCGTTTAATTCAGGAATTATGCTTTTCCAAATTAACGCGCGCGAAACTTTATTTGGTTTTTCAAATTCTATTTTATACAAAAACCTGCGCTCAAAAGCTTTGTCTAAATTATGCGTAAGATTTGTTGTTGCGATTAATATGCCGTCTAAATTTTCCACCTCCTGTAAAATAATATTTTGTATAGCGTTTTCTGTTTGATCCACAGAACGAGCCTCCGACGAAAATTCCATACGGCGGCTAAATACGCCGTCGGCTTCGTTAAAAAGCAAAATCGGAATCTGTCCGCCGGATTTTACAGCGCCTTTATAACGGTCAAAAATAGCTTTTATACGTTTTTCACTTTCACCGAACCACTTGCTTTTTGTTTCGGATATATCGACAAACATAATATCGCGTCCTGTTTCGCGGCCTATTTGATATGCCGTTTCCGTTTTACCTGTACCGGGCGGCCCGTAAAAAAGGCAGGCGAATCCGCTGTGCATTCCTTTTTCTAAAAGACGTTCCTGTATTGATTTAAAATTATCCGGCATTAACAATGCCTGTAGTTCTTCTATTTGCTCCGCTTCTTTATCGTTGTAATATAATTTTTTGTACGGACGCGAACCCGCAAGAATAAAATCTTTTCCGCGGATGCCAAGTTTTTCTTTTATGTCAAATTCTTCCAACAATTCATTTTTGGCTTTGTCGGTTAGTTTAAAGTATTCAGGGTCGCCTAAACCATAGTTATTCGCATTTTCTATAAGCTCCGATTCCTGTAAAAAATGATGGCCGGATTTTAACCCGCGTTCTATGCTTCGAATGTCGGCTTTTTCAAACAGATCGCGAAAATTGTGAATTCCAAGTCCGTTATCATCATCATTTATAAACAGATCGCAAAAGCGTAACAGCAGGATTAAATTTTCATCGGACAATTTATACCATTTTAAACGCTGCGATAACAAAAGATGATTATTTGAATCCAGCAAAGTTTTTACTTCGCCCGCCATTGCGTCATAAGTTAATTCGCCTTCGCAGCGCTCCCTGAAAATTTTTTCCATTTCGCAAAAAAAATCAACGATTGAAAGATTTTTTTGTAATTCAATGGTGTATGGAATACTTTTGCGGACGGCACTGACAACTTCGTTAGGCACACGGTAGGTCGGCATACTCTGACCAAATTCCCTAAACCGTGAATGTCCGCCCCTGTTACAGCGAATAAGCCTGCGGTTTTCAAGCTCGTCAAAATGATCCATGTATTGAATTAATTGTATCTTATTACATTTAATGGACTCGGCAATGTTCTCGGTGGTTATAGCCTGTTCGTCGCAGTGGTTTAAGAAGTGCGCAAAGATCGCCGCTTGTATATGCGTTAGGTGCAATATCGATCCGGCCGCTTCAAGGTATTCGTGCGCGTTCCTGAAAAAGTTTTCGGACAACCCCTCTTCTTTTGACAATTCAATAATCTTTGCGAAATACTCTAATAGCGCCGATTGTTTTTCACTCAATTTTTTACCTTCTACCAGTCATTTTAACACATTTTTATGCTTTATTCCATTGTAAGACACATCATTTTTGTATAAAGCTGATACAAAACTATTGGCAGCGTTCACGCCAAAACTTTTTTAACATCCGCCTTTATTTTCCGCGCGGCGGTTTCTATATCGTCTGCGGCGATAATTGCCGAAACGATGGCGGCTCCATTTATGCCGGCGCCCCGGAACAAGGGCAGGGTTTGGCTGTTTATGCCGCCAATTATGACTATGGGAACAGGGACGGCCGCCCGTATGCGGCGCAGTTCTTCTATTGTGCAGATGGCGGCGTTGGTTTTTGTGCCGGTTTCAAACATCGCCCCAACGCCTAAATAATCGGCGCCTGCGCGGCAGGCGGCCTCCGCTTCTTCAACGCTGCAAACCGACACGCCGACGATTTTTCCGCCGCCTATAATGCGCCTGACAATACCGGCGTCTAAATCACACTGCCCTACATGAACACCGTCTGCATCGCAGGCAAGGGCTATGTCTACGCGGTCGTTGATGATAAACGGCACCCCGGCCCCGCGCGTTATGCGGCGTAATTTTTCAGCCGTGTTGAAAAAGCCGCGCGAGTCCGCGTTTTTTTCACGAAGCTGCACCATGGTAACGCCGCCCGCGATTGCTTTTTCCACGGCTGTCTCCAGAGGCTCTTTGCAAAGATCACTGTCGGTTACAAGGTAAAGTGAATAGTCGATATTCATTTTTTAGCCCACACTGCGGCAAGCTCGATAACAAGTTTGCAGGCCGCAAGCATTTCGTCTGCGGAAACCCATTCACCCTTACTATGAAAATTACGTCCGCCCGTCCAGATGTTAGGGGTGGGAATTCCAAGCTCGGTAAGACGCGATCCGTCGGTGCCGCCGCGGATTGGCTTTAGCTTAAAATCTACACCGCATAACGCAGCCGCCTCTTTTAATTTGGCAAGCACACGCGGATGCTCTTCTATTTTTTCTTTCATGTTGCGGTACGATTCTTTTGATTTAACACAAACTTTACCGCCGGGGAACTGCGCCTCCACAGCTTTCGCAAAAGCATCTAACGCCGTTATGCGACGCCGCATACCATCTTGTGTAAAGTCGCGGACAATCAATTCAAGCGAAGCCTTTTCTTCGTTACCGGCAATATTCATAACACAATAGTAACCATAATAGCCATCGGTGGCTTCGGGACTTTCATTACGCGGCAGCATTGCGGCGTAAACGGCCGTCATTAAGGCTGCGTTTACAAGAATGCCGCGCGCGCTGCCCGGGTGAATAACTTTTCCGTAAAACGAAATGTCGGCGCTGTAGGCGTTAAAACATTCTATTTCAATTTCGCCTAACGGCCCGCCGTCCAACGTCCAACACGCCGTTGATTTTATTTTTTCAAGGGGAAAACAGGGCAGACCCTTACCGGTTTCTTCGTCCGGCGAAAAAATTATTTCGATCCCGCCGTGTTTTATCTCCGGATGCCGGATTAAAAACGCTGCGGCGCTTACTATTTCGGCGATACCCGCCTTGTCGTCGGCGCCTAACAGCGTTGTTCCGTCCGTATGAATTATCGTTCCGCCTTTTTGCGCGGCAAGTCCGGTTTCAACTTCAGGGTCTAATACAATGTTGTCATTTAAAATAATTTTCCCGCCGTTATAATTTGTTATTATTTGGGGCCGGACATCTTTACCCGAAACTTCCCCCGCCGTATCAAGGTGAGCAAGAAAACCAATTACCGGAACTTGCAAAGCCGAATCGATGTTAGAAGGCAGTGATGCAAGCACATAACAGTGATCAGTTAATTCAACATCTGTAAGGCCAACTGCGTTTAATTCACCAACCAGCATCTTCGCCAACTCCCACTGCCCCGGGGTGGAGGGGGTTGCCTCTACAGTTTTATCGCTTGTGGTACAAACTTTCGCATAACGCACAAACCGTGTAGTTATGCCGTCTAACAGAGCTTGTTCTTCGCGCTCGTCAATTTTCATCGATTCACCCCCATCAATTCACCCGCCATAAGAATTCGCCTTGCGCATAACGTCTTGCAGAACAAGACTCGCCAGAACCATTCCGGCGGAGGCGGTTACCGTAACCGCGCTGCCGTTAATAATTTTTTTACCGCCGCACCATTCTTTTGGCGCGTCGGGATCGTCAGCGTTGCGCGAAGGACACAAACAAACGGCCTTGCCGCACGGCAGCGAAACGGCAGGGTGCAGCGGAAGGCGCTCGCTTGAATAAACAGCGGTAAAGCTGCCGTTAAAATTGCGTTTGCGCAAACCCGTACGGACAAGCCGCGCAAGCGGACAGCCGTGCGTCTGCCAAATACCAGCCGTTTTTATCTGTGTGGGATCAAGTTTTTGCGCCATGCCCATGCAGGAAAAAACCGGAACACCGGTTTTTGTACAGAGCATAATTAAGTCTATTTTATTTGTTAAACTATCAATAGCGTCGATAACATAATCAAACGATTCAATGTTAAACACGCTTGAGTTCCCAACGCAAAAAACTTTTGTAACAGCCGTAACATTGCAGAGGGGATTTATTTCCAAAAGCCTTTCCCGTAAGACCTGCGCCTTAAACAGGCCCACCGTTTTTTGTGTCGCCTGCACCTGCCGGTTAATATTCGTAATACAGACAGAATCCGAATCGACAATGGTAAGGCATCCGACACCGCTGCGCACAAGAGCCTCGGCACACCAGCTGCCGACCCCGCCCAAACCAAATACAATCACCCTAATCCCGCGCAATTGCTGCAAGGTCCCGTTACCGCAGACCAAAGCAAGGCGCGAAAGTTCGGGCGGCGCCGTTTCCATAATCAGGGGCGGGCTGGCGGGCTATGCCCCTCCATGCTCCAACGCCTTTTGGACGCCAATCGCAAACTGATCTCCGCAGGAAGTCCCCTTGCCGGCGCAATCGATACCCTTCAGTGTCTCGATCACCTTTTCGGCCTTCATGCCCTCGCAGAGTTTGGAAATAGCTTTTAAATTGCCGTTGCAGCCACCATCAAACTTTATCGAATGGACGTTCCCGTCCTTTATATCAAAATAAATCGTCTGTGCACAAGTTCCGTGCGTTCTGTATTCAAACATATTTTACTCCTCATGTTGTTCGTAAATAGTATATAATAAAGATATACCAATTTTTTGTAAAAAGGGGAAGCAATAGCCGCTCCAAGCCCTCCTGTTTCAGCCTTTAACGCAAAAACGGCGTGCGGTTTGTAAGACAAAATGGTGTGCAGATTTTATCGGCAGTTAAGCACAAAAATATTTTCCCTTTCGCTCACGCTTGCTACAGTCACCGTTTTTGGCAAACAGTTGCTTATTCGCCCCGCTTCGGTCAAGTGAGCTACAGAAAAAATATTTCTTGCGCTTTATTAACTATTTGCAAAAACTGCACACCGCACATGCCACACAAGCCGCACGCCGCCTCTGGCACATAACGTAGGAACGGGAGGGCTTGACGCTAGCATAGGGAAGATCAATTGAGCTGGTTCCAAAATAGAAATCAATTAACCACAGACCTCACAGACCCACACGGACGGAAGAAAAGATAGGGAAGTACGAGTCTTTGTCTGTGCTGTCCGTGTGGTCTGTGGTTAAATTCTT
>BOBI01000033.1 GCA_026002305.1 Spirochaetia bacterium | reverse complement strand
GTGTACATCCAGTCCAATGTAATATAGTTTATCCATAATCTTAGCCTCCTAAAGCTATATGCGTTAATTCTACCACGAGTAGTAAACCCGCGTTTCCTATTCCTTTAGGAGGCTCTTCATATTGTCTAAATTTGAGTCTCCTCCGAAAATCAAGCCGTTTGAAATACCGTAGACCGCATTTTGATGCGGATACTGGGAAACCATGCAAAGACGAATTGCATATAGACGGCTATTCCACCATTTTTTCCCTCCCGGAGTTATGCTTTTAGGGTATTATATCATTTGTTTAGAAAAATTGTGGGTCAAGTTTAGAGCAAGCTGCGCGGTAGTTCATCCATAAGCACCGCGATAATGCCCGCATCCCATCGGTTTACAGCGCGTTCACTTCCGGCTTCCTTGCAATACCGAAAGTCTGATAAAAAGTATACTAAAAGGATAGACACCGGCGGGATTATCACCATCAAAAATCTATCTCCACCAAGCCTTCAGGACGTACCGACATGGCAAAAACTTTTACGGCGGGCGTTTCCACTGCGGCGGGTTTTAGCGCGTTTTGCATCCATGCCGTGTAACCGTCTACGAAATTTTCCGGTAAAAAGGTTTGGATAACCCCGGCAAAGCCGCCGCCGTGAATACGGCAGGCGGCGGTACCTCCGGCGCAATTGTTTTGTATAAAAATTTCTGTAAGGGCAAGGTTTACCGAAACGCTTTGATGAACCGCCTTTGCCTGCGGAACGTAAACATTTTGCAGCCACTTCCACGATGAATTACCCGATTCTGTAATCAAAGACAGGAAGCGCAAAAAATCATTTTTTTTAAGCGCTTCTATCTGTGCCAGAACCCTTTCATTTTCCATGATAAAATGGAGCGAACGCAATGCGGCGCGGTCCCCGCATTGCGCCCTTATGGCAGAAAGGTTGTTGACTATTGTTTCAAGCGGGATACCGCGCAAAGCATCCTTGCCGAAAAAACCGGCAACCTGTTTCATTTCATTTGGTATACTTGAATATTCTTCGGTTAGATCGGCATGACCATTACCGGAGTTTACTAAAATAATGCGGTATTTTTGCGTCGCAAAATCAAACGGAATTTTCTCGATACGCGGGGAGGCGGGGTTTTCAAAATCAAAAGCGGCAAGCCCCCCCGCGGCACAGGCCATTTGATCCAACATTCCCGATTTTTTCCCCCAATAATTATTTTCCGCATACTGGCCAATAGCCGCCATTTTTTCAATCTGTATAGAACCGCCGTTGTATAAATTATTTATAATTCCGCATACCAGCATTTCAAAAGCTGCGGAAGAACTAACACCGGCCGCCGGAATAACGGAGCTTGTAAAACATCCTTTAAAGCCGCCTATGTTAAACCCCGCATTGGTAAACCCTTGTGCAATGCCGCAAAGAAGCGCGCGCGAATCTTTTGTGCCGCCCGATTCTTCCCGCAAATCTTTATTCAGATCAATTTGAAAATCTTTATTGTATGAATAATCTGTAATGTAAATTTTATTATCGCTGCTTGGTATAACAACGGCTATACAATCAAGTTGAATACTTGCACCTAACGTTTTACCGTTATTATGATCCGTATGATTACCGCATATTTCACTTCGTCCGGGTGAACTAAAAAGGCGAATATTTTTTTTATTGCCCCACCGCTTATAAAACTTTTGGATAAGATCCGCCCAGCGTTTTTTTTGTTCGCCAATATTATCTTCCCCGTAGATGCGCGCAAAAAGTTTTTCTGTTTTATCGGTATTTAATTGTTCTATGCCGGTCATAATTCATTCCTTTGCGTTAGGCACATTTTCTTTAAGGTATATTTCCAACGGAATATCGATACGTGATGGAACATTTTGTTTTAGCACCACATGACGGTACAATGCAAGCAATGCCGTGCGGCTTTGTTCTTCCGAATGCTGCGAAATAATCGCGTCTATACAGCCTTCTTCCAACAGGCGGCGGTTTTCTGGCAGTAAGTCATAACCGATTATGAAAACATCATGGTTAGCGGTGTTATGCAGACGCGCTGCTGCAACCTGATGCGCCATACAATTTGTAATAAAAACACCCGATAGATCGGGGCTTGTGCGCAAGAAATGTTCAATTTCGTTTTCGGAAATTTCCAAACCCCTATACCCTGAATATTCCATAGCTATCGTAGGAAAATCCCACTTATCGGCATAACTCAAAAAACCATCGCGCCTGCGCGTTACATGATAATCTTCTCCGTGCGCGTCAAGCACACCGAGCGGCCGTTCAATCTTATGCCGCCCGATAAAAAGATGCATAAGGCGCCCGGCAAGATAACCGCCTTTAAACGGATCATGCCCTACAACACAGAGCGGGGATGCATCCGGTATATCAGCATCAAAAAAAACATACGGAATGCCCAGCACATCAAGTTTATCAAGAAAGGGTTTTGTTTTTTCAGGCATAACAGGCGCAAGAATTAAACCGTCAGGTTTTTTTTTCAGGACGGTATCAGATATATTTCTAAATGATTCAAAATTGTAGCGGTCGTATTCAAAGATTTCTGTTTTAACGCCAAGCGGTGAAATTGACTCGCCTGCATTCCTTATACCGGACAGCGCTTGCCTCCAGAATCCCGCATCCTGATTCCCTTGCGGCAGAAGTGCGCATAAGCGGTAATCATTGCGCCTCTGTAACCGTTTAGCAATCGGATTCGGTGTAAAATGATAGCGCTCTATAATTTCTTCGATTTTTTTTCTGGTTTCCGCAGACACACGGCCACGGTTATTGATAACCCTGTCGACAGTTCCGATTGAAGTATTGGCAAGTTCCGCGATCTCCTTTATTGTCATTGCCTGATTGTAACCGAAAAATGTTTTGTTTAAAAGCTAAACGCGAAGACGGATTTTTCGTAGTAGTCGCGGGTGGGGCTAAAGATTGGGTTGGGAAAATCCGGTTCGTTGGGGGCGTTAGGAAAATTTTGGGTTTCCAGACAGAAGCCCGAGTGTTTTTCGTAGATGGCGCCCGCTTTACCGAGCATTGCCGGGGATGTACCGCCCAAAAAGTTACCCGTGTAAAATTGCACGCCGGGCTGCGTTGTCGAGACATTTAGTGTTCTGCCGGAAGCCGGATCAAATACGGCGGCGGCGGGCCTGAGTGTGCCGGCTTCGCCGTTAATAACCCAGCAGTGATCATAACCGCCGGCTTCCCCGCCGCCTGCAGCCTGCGCAATGGCTTGGCGTTTGCGGAAGTCAAAGCGGGTACCGGCTACAGGCAGGATACGTCCTGTTGGAATTGAGGCGGCGTCAACTTCCAGATACGTGTCTGCAAAAATCGTTACCTCGTGCCGCATTATGCTGCCGGAATTATCACCGCTTAAATTAAAATAAGCGTGGTTTGTCAGGTTTACGGGGCAGTTCCCATCAACGATGGCGCGGTATTCGGCGATTACTTCATTAGCTTTTGTAATGCCGTAAGTTACCGATGCCAGCATAGCGCACGGATAGCCTTCTTCCAAGGCGGAGCTTAACCTGCGGAAGCGTACAAATACGCCGTCTTTTTCCTCAAAAGCATCGCCGCGCCACAACCGCTTGTCAAAGCCGCGCAGGCCGCCGTGGAGACTGTTTTTGCCCTCGCTGCTGCCCACATGAAAGGTTTTACCATCAACATTAAAAGCCGAACCGGCGATTCTGTTGGCATAACGCCCCATGGTTGCCCCAAAAAACACCCCCTTGATTGTATAGGGCCCCAGTGTCGAATAACCCAAAATCACATCGTCGATCTGCCCCGAAGCCCCGGGCACGTAAAGCGATGTCCACGCCGCGCCGAATTCGGAAATACAAAGCCGCAAATCCCCCGCGTTAAGAACAAACAGTTTTACCTTCTCCCCGCTCGAAAGCACGCCGAATTTTTTACAGTTAATTTTCATAGATAATAATTATACATAAATCTGTTGTTTTTACAACAGATTTATTTTTTGCAGCGTGTTAACATGCTCATAATATTAAGGAGTTTAATACTATGAAAAGAAAAATCATTAAAATTGATGATCAAAAATGTAATGGATGCGGATTATGCATTACGGCCTGCCATGAGGGGGCAATCGGCATAGTAGATGGTAAAGCCCGTCTTATTAAAGATGATTATTGTGATGGATTAGGTAATTGTTTGCCGGTGTGTCCTGTGGATGCAATATCATTTGAAGAACGAGAAGCAGTCCCGTTTGACGAAAAAGCGGCGGTGCAGCACAAACAGACCAATGCTGACAGTTTTGATCAAATAACGCGATTAGCAAATTGGCCGATACAAATTAAAAATGCCCCGTCTAATGCCGCTTGTTTTGATAAGGCGGATCTTTTAGTATCAGCCGACTGCTGCGCTTACGCCTATAATAATTTTCACAAAGAATTTATGAAAAACAAAACAGTGCTCATTGGCTGCCCTAAGCTGGATAGTGTAGATTATAGCGAAAAAATAACAAGTATAATTAAAGAAAATAATATTGTGTCTGTAACCGTTGCAAGAATGGAGGTGCCCTGCTGCGCCGGCATCGAAAATGCGGTAAAAACCGCGCTTGCCGCTTCAGGCAAAACATTACCCTGTACTGCCGTAATATTTTCTATCGATGGCAAACACAATCTCCCCGGTGGTTAAATTTCTTTTAAAAATCTCTTAAAATCTAATAATGGATTTTGAGAGTTTTATCTTTTCGCCCTGGTTTTGGCTTTGCTTGGCGGTGCTTTGCGCAATAATTGAATTTTTTACGGCGTGGACGCTTACCACAATATGGTTTGGAATTTCCGCGTTCTTGATAGTTGTTCCCTCCGGTTTGGGACTGCCGTTTCAGGCTCAAATTGGCATCTTTTTGTTAGTCTCACTTGTACTCTTAATTTTTACACGCCCCATAGCTTTAAAAAAACTAAAAATAGGACAGGAAAAAACAAATGTTGACAGTTGGGTAGGAAAGACGGTGCTGGTAACAAAAACCATCAGTGAATTTGAAACGGGCGAGATAAAACTAAACGGGCTTGTGTGGACGGCGGTTTCGCATAACGCTCAAAAAATTGATGCAGGTACAAAATGCACCATTGTCCGGATTGACGGCGTTAAAGCCGTTGTTAAAAGTTATGATGATTAATATTTTTTAAAAGGAGAAAAATATGTTTTATGTATTTTGCGGATTAGTTTTATTTGTAATTGTAATACTGATTACCAATATCAGGATCGTTCCTCAATCCGATGCTTATGTTATTGAGCGGCTTGGCGCGTTCAGCTCGACGTGGAATGTAGGCTTGCACGTAAAACTTCCGTTTATCGAGCGTATCGCAAATAAAATTTCCCTTAAAGAACACGTATCCGATTTTGCGCCGCAGCCTGTTATTACAAAAGATAATGTTACAATGATGATCGATACGGTTGTGTATCATCAGGTAACCGATGCTAAACTTTATACTTACGGTGTTGTAAGTCCAATTAACGCGATTGAAAACCTTGCCGCGACAACATTGCGTAATATTATAGGTGAACTTGAATTAGACACCACGCTTACAAGCCGCGATATGATAAATACGCGTATGCGCAGTGTGTTAGACGAGGCGACCGATCCATGGGGTATAAAGGTGAACCGTGTTGAGGTGAAAAATATAACGCCGCCAAAAAGTATTCAGGAAGCAATGGAAAAACAAATGCGCGCGGAACGGGAACGGCGCGAATCCGTGTTAAAGGCCGAAGGTGAAAAACAATCGGCAATTTTAGTGGCGGAAGGGCAAAAGGCATCGGTAATTTTAACTGCCGAAGCGGCAAAGGCATCGACGATTTTGGCGGCGGAGGCGGCGCGGGAGGCGGCAATTCGTAATGCCGAAGGCGAGGCGCAGGCTATACTTACAGTTCAAAGGGCAACGGCGGACGGGCTTGCCATGATTAAGGGTGTAGATGCCGACGCGGCCCTTATCAAATTAAAGAGTTTGGAAACACTTGCAAAGGTTGCCGACGGGCAGGCGACAAAAATTATAATACCGTCCGATATTCAGAATTTAGCCGGTCTTGTAACAAGCATCGGCGAATTTGCAAAATAGGGTTTTAAGGCGGCATAACAAACCTAGGGGGATAGTTATGGACAAGGTGCGTTTTGGCAAGACCAATTTTATGGTTTCGCGGGTTGCATTCGGCGGAATTCCGATTATGCGGCTTGGTATGGACGATGCCGTTAAGGTTGTGCGTGATGTAATCGGCATGGGTGTAAACTTTCTTGATACCGCCCATGTTTATGTGGATAGTGAAGAAAAAATCGGCAAAGCAATAAAGGGGATAAACAGGGACAGCCTGATAATTGCCTCAAAATCCGGGAGTTTTGATAAAAACGGCTTTAACGCCGACCTTGATCAATGCCTTAAACGGCTTGGCGCCGATCATGTAGACCTCTACCAACATCATAATATTGCAAGCAAAGAAATAAAGGACAAGGTTTTTGGTCCCGGTGGCGCTTACGAGGCAATGGAATCGGCGATTAAAGCCGGTAAAGTCCGTTTTGCCGCTTTTAGCAGCCACAATAGCGAGGTAGCCTGCCAAGTTATGAAGACAGGGCACTTCGCTTCCGTGCAATTACCATTCAACTTCTTGGAAACCAGCCCCGAAAAGGAAGCAATCCACCTTGCCAAACAGCTTGATATGGGTTTTATCGCCA
This sequence comes from Spirochaetia bacterium, assembly GCA_026002305.1. Taxonomy (GTDB): domain Bacteria; phylum Spirochaetota; class Spirochaetia; order Treponematales; family Breznakiellaceae; genus BNVA01. The sequence continues at coordinate 10,273 of BOBI01000033.1, read as the reverse complement.
TGAAGCCTATGGGCGGCGGAATGTTTGATGATGCGGGGCTTGCTTTTAGGTATCTTTTGCAGTTTGATAACGTTATTCCCGATCCGGGTATCGAAAAATCAGAAGAAATGCGTCAAATTGTAGGTATTGTTGAGGCAAATAAAGCACTGGACGATGCTGATAAGGCAAAAATTGCCAAAATTCGCGCAGAAATTGGTTCGGAATGGTGCCACCGTTGTAATTATTGCCAACCTTGCCCTCAAGGTATCGACATTAGCGCCTGTCTTATGGCGAAAAGTAGTTGCAAACGCTTTACGCCTGATCGCGCAAGGTCCATGGTTGGTGATAATATTGAAAAGGCCCGCACCTGCCTGGAATGTGGCGAGTGCATGACACGCTGCCCCTACGGCCTAAAAATCCCGGAACTGTTAAAGAAAAATATTGCTTGGTGGGATGAAAATTTTAAAAATAAATAGGGAAGGTTTAGTTATGGAAAAGAATATTATTTTTTATTTTAGCGGAACAGGCAACAGTTTAAGGGTTGCAAACATCATTGCGCAGAAGATTGGTGATTGCGGCATCATAAATATTGCGAAGTACTCAGGCAGCGGCAAGGACAAATTTGTTTTAGACGGCATTCCCGCGCGCATTGGTTTTGTCTTTCCCTGCTACGCCTTTGGTTTGCCTAATATGATGACACAATTTATAAAATCGCTTGAACTTTCAAGCATTAGGTCGGCCTATTTCTTTGCAGTTGCAACTTGCGGCGGGGGCGCCGGTAACTGTCTTGGCCAAGTACAGGAACTATTGAGCTCGAAACGATTGGATCTCACCTATGGCGCTGTTATTAAAATGTTTGCAAATTGTATCACCCTGTATAAAATGGCGGATACCGCATGGGAGCGGGCAATAGAATCCGACAAAGAGGCGCAAAAAGTCGCAGGCGAAATAGCGGATTTAAAAGGAACCGGTATACCAAAACAAAAAGGGATATTAAATCTTGCTTATAAATTTATGTCAAATTCTTTTACCGCAAGAGGCAAAAATTACCGTGCGTCCGATGCCTGTATCGGTTGTGGGAATTGTGTGAAAATATGCCCCGCAAACAATATTACTTTACAAAATGATAAGCCTCAATTTGGAGACAAATGTGAACAGTGTATGGCTTGTATACAATGGTGTCCCATGCAGGCTATAAACTATAAGTCTAAAACTCAAAATTCGGGACGGTATCATCATCCTAATATTTCATACGAGGACATGGTAAAATAACTATATGAATATTTTTCGCAAACCGTTTTCATACACGTATTTTAACGCCGTTATTATTCTGATTATCATCAACGCTATTGTTTTTGCCGGAGGGCGCCTTATTCCAACCCTAACCACATATCTTTCGATGAACCCTATTCTGGTTGTGAAATATGGAATGGTGTGGCAGTTTTTTACGTATATGTTTGCTCACGCAAGTTACAGTCATATTATTTTTAATATGCTGGCGCTTTTTGTTTTTGGCAATCAATTAGAGCATTATATAGGCAGTAAGGAATTCCTTTTGTATTATTTGCTTACGGGTTTTCTCGCAGGCGTGTTTTCTTTTGTCGTATTTATGCTTACAGGCGCCTTCAACGTATTCTTGCTTGGAGCGTCGGGGGCGCTTTTTGCGGTTCAATTAGCTTACGCAAGTTTTTTTCCCGACTCGGTTCTGTATATTTGGGGAATACTGCCGCTGCGCGCACCGGTTATGGTTCTTATTTTTACCGCTATTGAATTATTTTCCACTATTTTTCAAACCGGATCGGGCGTTGCGCATTTAACGCATCTTGCCGGTTTTGGCTTCGGCTGGCTTTATTTCATCGTCCGTTTTGGTTCAAACCCGTTACGTTTAATGCTGCGAAAACGTTAAGGGGAACATACTTTGGAAGAAAACAGGGTTGCAGACGAAACAAAAATAGAAAAAAAAGATTTGGTTTTTTATTACTCACGGGAAGAACGTCTGGCAAAGGCTTCGCAGCGGGTGCGCGATTTTAATGCCCCCATAAAGAAACCGCGTTTCGGATTATTTACTTCGCTGGTGGATACAAAACCCAAAGCAATGACATTTATTTCTATTGTTGCGATGAGTCTGATTTTATATTTGGTAACTACCTTTTATCAAAATAATGATCAGATACTTTTAGGAAATAAAATTACCGCCGACGCGGTGCGGTATGAAGGAAGCAGCTTTATTGTAATAAAAAAAGATATAACCGACAAAAAGAATTTTTTTACCGGTATTGTCGATTTATCAATATCAATAGCGGCGGGCGCAGGTAATGCAGAAAGCGCAAGTAAGAATTTTAAAATGTCTAATTATAAAATTGTATTCACAGACAATAAAACCGAAGACTATCGTTTTAACGTTCCCCTCGAGGCGCCGGAACTTTTTATTTTTATGCAGGCCGCGGATAAAACAGTAACGCTGCGAATCGAGGCAAAGTAATATGTATGATTCTATTAAATTTAAAGAAAACATCTCTTTTGTACCAATAACATTTCGACAAAGACAAGGCGGCGTTAATTCAATAAATTTTAAACGGATAATTAAAATAGGCATACAAGCCATTAAGGATTTTTATCTAATAAAAAAGACATGCCTTTAACCGCCTGTACCCTTGAAGATGATAAAAATGAGTTTTATACTTTAATTATGATAAATCAACAAAAAATTATGCCGCGCATCAAATGTGATGACGACGATGACGAGAAATGTGAAAAAAAATCTTCCGGCGGCGAGGCCGACAAGATTACGGAAAAAATGCTTAAAACGCGAACCATTCTGCTTTCAGGCGAAATTAACAAAGAACTGGCGGAAAAAACCATCCGGCAATTATTGCTTCTGGAAAATATGAACGACGATCCGATAAAAATCTTTATTGACTCGCCCGGCGGCGATGCGGACGCGGGTTACGCGATTTTCGATATGATTCGTTTTATAAAACCGCCTGTGCTGAATATTGGTATGGGTCTTGTCGCAAGTGCTGCGGCTATTATTTTGCTTGCCTCTCCTAAAGAGCGCCGTTTAGGGCTGCCGAACAGCCATTACCTGATTCACCAGCCTCTTTCGGGGATTCGCGGGGTGGCGACGGACATAGAAATTCACGCGCGGGAGCTGGAAAAACTGCGCGAGAAAATCAATGTTTTGATTTCCGGGGAAACGGGGAAGCCCAAGCAGCAGGTGGAAAAAGATACCGACCGCGATTATTGGATGAGCGCGGCCGAGGCAAAAGATTATGGTCTTATTGAACGTATTATAAAAAACCGCAGCGAAATGTAACCGTCCGGGCTTAAAAAAATTACATAAAATATGATGCAGGAAAAAAACGATAGGAAAAAGATAGTTGTTGTAGACGGCATGGGCGGTGGTATTGGCGTACAGCTTGTTACCAAACTGCGCGAGGCTTTTGACGGCAGTGTCGAAATTATAGCGTTAGGCACCAATGCCGTGGCGGTGGAGCGTATGGTAAAAGCCGGCGCCGGCCGCGGGGCCGCCGGTGAAAACGCAATCAAGCAATCGGCGGGGCTGGGTGATTTAATTTTGGGTCCAATCGGAATTGTGATAAGCAACAGCATGATGGGCGAAATTACCCGCACTATGGCGGACGCAATACTTGCCGCAAACGCGGAACGGATTCTACTGCCCCTGCAAAACGATCACATTACGCTTGCCGTTACCGAAAGCCTATCCCTTTCAAAAATGATAGAACGCGCCATCGAGCTTGCCAAGGAGAGGTTGTTGTAATTTACGCTCTAATGTCCGGTTGTATTTTTTAGGTAATTCCGCTATATTAAAAGCATAGGAGATCTAGATATGAAAGAAATATTTATCATGTATGCAAAATACATGCAGGACAAAGACCGGAAAATTATCAAACTGTTAAACGGTCTTTCAAACGACGACAGGGAAAAGGACAGAGGAAGTTATTACAAAAGCCTTTCCGGAGTTTTCCGGCATTCAAGCGGCGGCATGGCTTTTTTTCTTGAGTTGTTAAAGGGCCCTCTGGCCGAAAGCTCTGCCGCAAAGAAAATTGCTTCGCCTAACGCAAAAGATATTCCTGAAGGCGTGTTAAGCGAAGCGCAGTGGAAAACCGTTTGCGATATTGTTGAAAAATCGAATCAGGCGCTGATAGATTTTGTTTCAAATATTAGCGAAGCTGAACTTGCGACACAGGCAAAATGGTTTTCAGGCGATATGGTGTCGCTGTCTTTCATGTTGCACGCTCTTGTGCTACATCAAGCGCATCACCAGGGGCAGTTATCACAGATTCTTGACGAGCTAAAGATCGATAACGATTTTTCAGGCCTTGAAGTCAAATTTCTACAAAAGTAACTTCAATTACCTTAATCACCTTCGCAAGGGTAGGGGTTTGTTCCTTCCTTGATACCGGCCAGTTCAATCACGGCTTTATGACACTTTTCGCGTAGAAGATTTACCGCTTCCTTGCGTGGCAGTGTCAAATCCGGCAGAATTGGCTCGCCTATGCGTAATGTAACAAGGGGGTGGCCCTTTTTAAATAGGCGGTAGATGCCTGTAGGCGGCCGCCATGAAAACGCCATGGGGATAACCGGAAGGTTGTATCTGTGGGCTATGGTAAACACGCCTTTTTTGAATGGGCGTATCGGCTGGTAGTAGTCCCAACTACTGGCTTCGGGAAAGGCGTGCAGCCATTTTTTCCGGGCGTGCAACTCGTCAAAGGCCGCGTTGAATTGCTGCATTGCGTGAACACCCTCGGGAACCGGAATGCCGCCGACGGCACGGATAACGCCGCGATCCGCAGTGTTAATGTTATAGGCTAACGCCGGAAAATAAAGCCGCCTATAACGCATTGCCTGTAGTACGCAGAGAAAATCCCAGCGCATTACATGATTGGCTGCCGTCATAGCGCCGTTTTTTAATAACTTGCGGTGCTTTCGCAATATGCCGCGCCCCTCAATACGCAGGCAGAAACGAATCGGGCTTACAATAAATACCAATGTCCAGATTGCAAAATAGATAAAACCGCTCCAAAGCTTAAACTTGAATGTTTTATCAAGATAGGGATAATTCTCGTCAAATACCGTATCATATATTTTTGGCAGAAGATCCATGTGCTCGTCGGTCTTTTCAGGATATTTAATCCCCAGATTAGGGACATAAGGCTTGTGTCTCTCTTTATTTTTTTTGTTCATATACTTAACCTCCACTTTGTCTAAAATATTACCATTTTCAAAAAAAGTTTGACAAGGTACCGCGAGGGGGTGAATCGAAAGTATATGATTATCCCCGTGCGGTTTAATCCCATCTGCTTGCGGCACGGCGGCTATTTCATTTTAGCCGGATTTCGGCACGGAATGCGGCATTGCCGTTAGCTTTGTGGCGGCCTTCTATGGCTATACGTGTTATAGCGGATGCCGGAGCGCCGGATTCAAAGAGCGAATTTGCGCTTTCTGCTTCCTCAAAATTGCCTGTCCATATTTCGATAATTTCGCCGCAGGTAATTTCGGCTATGTAATTAATATCAAGGCGCATTATTACCGCATCTTCAAGAAGCTCTGGCTCTATCGCATCCTGAATCCATTCAATGTAGCTCTGGTTGTTTACATGACCGTTGTAGTCTATGTAGGTATAAAATGCGGTGCGCTCATGCTTTTTTACAAGACCATCCCTAACTGTTAATCCGCCTGCGCCGCCTGCAAGGGCGTCAAGCCCTTCATTTACCGGCAGAGGTTTAATAAGGGACTGCGGACGCAGCGGGCGGCGGCGCGGAACGTCAAGTACAAGCCAGCCGCTGCGGCCGCGCACGCAAACAGAGCCGCTACCGTCTTTAACCTCGTAATCGCGCAGCGCAAATAGCTTCTGTGAGCCCCGCGGCCATGTCTTAATAGAAAGCCGCTCTGCGAAAGGCGGCCTTTTTTCAACAAGTACTGAAAATCGGGACAGTACCCAGCCTTGTCCCGCCGCCAGCATTTCATCAAGCCCGACGCCTAAATCTTCGCCGTGCAGTGTTGTTATATTCTGGAAGAAATCAAACAGAGCGGATAGTTTCAGGTTATGAAGCCTATCAACATCGGCTACCGTTATGTCAAATTTTTTTTCGTAAACGTCCATAATTAGTCCTTATTTATGTGTAATTTTGTCTAAACGACCATTATAATTTATATCTGTTTTTAGCTCGCTTATTGGAAGCCAGCGGATAACAAAACTAATTTGTGTATCAAATTTATACATTGGCGGGCTGGAGCTGTTGTCCAGCCATGTAGGATCCATTTTTATGCTGAATTCGGCATCCCAGTCGCCTAAATGATGCACGGCTGAAAAGTTAAAACTTTTAATCTTAAAGCCGGATTGTTTCCGCAATTCTTCATTATCAAATCTGAATGAGTTAAATAAATCAATAAACAAGTTTGTTTCCTTGTTGTTTGAAATCGGTATTTGACCATTAAGGTCTGAAAAGAAAGGCATATCTTTAAAATAACGGTAAATTTCATTATTGCTTGATGTTGTCCCCAGTGTTATATCAATAAATTTACTAATACCAAATGTAAAGTTAAGTGAAAAATTAAAGTTAGAAAGTGTATACCTGTCTAAATTAAAATTTAAACTTGTAGAAAGGTCTATTGCAAAATTTAATCTTTTCTTCCATAGGTCTTTAAATTCAAAACGTCTTGAATAACTCATGTTAAACTCTATAGGACGAAGCGCTAAATTATCAGCGTCCCGTGTCTTCCACCCGTTTACCTTACCGCCTGAGTCTCTGGCCAATTCCGAACCTGGTTGATAGTTCATTCTAAAGAGCGCGTTAAAACCGCCTATCACCAATGTACTTCCGATTCTGCTTACTTGTTCGTACTTTGGTTCATATTCAACATCTTGTACAAAAGATATTTTAGGTGTAAATCTTAACGTTTCTTTTGCTATTAATGTTTGGTATGATGCATCTTCATCAAACGGTTTTAATATTTTTGTGCTTACAGTTGATTCGCTTATCCAAAGCCGTGCTGTTGCGCTTAACGAAAAAAGAGAATCTTCCGGCGGCAGATCCAATGATGCGGAAACAGTTTGACTTTGATTAAAAAGTGCTATGTCAAGATTTGTTGATAAACGATGTATATCAAGATCGTTTTTATCAAATTTTCCAAAAATAGTATCCCATTGAGGCTGGGCGTCTTTTGCAGGGGAGTTGTTAATATCATCCCTGAATTTATCCTGCAGGAAATTTGATTTTGCCATTAAACCTTTTAACTCATACCGTATAGTTGTTTTTGCTAATGTCGGCAGCCAATAGAACGGGGATATAGATGCGCTGGTCTGCCATGATGTTCTCCAATATGTTGCGTTATAATTTGTAGATCTTTCAGTATTAATTGTATCGGGCGTGTATTCTTCCGCGTTCTGATTACGGTAAATATTATCCTGCCATGTCGCATCGCCTGTTAAACCGCCTGATAGAGAATAAATATTGTGGTTAGGTTCCGTTATGGTTAGGGTTGTGCTTGCGTTACCGCTTATTTTTGTAAGAATTGATTTAATATCACCTAAATCAATATCGGCGGACGACCTCCAGTCTTGCGAGCTAAAGGTCATTTCTGTAGTACTTGTAGGTGATAAATTATAATCCCACGTTAACTTAAAACCATTTGTCCGGCCAATATCAAATGTTTTATTAAGTGCGGGCGGTTTTAGCGAAAAATTATTATTTAGGCTGGTAGACGCTTGCTGTTGTTCGTTAACCGTGCTTGTCCATGGCAGCCGCGGCGTACCAAATCCTTTTAGCGGATCTTCGCGTGCAGGGTCTTTTTCTTTTACGGCGTTATCGCTTGATAGTGTTAAAGGCGTGCCGCGTATAGAACCGCTTACCTGATAGATGGTCCATTTGTCAGGGAAATAAAAAACACGCGCCGGGGAAGTCGGCTGCAAGCTGCTTACTAATTTGTCTGCACCGGTTTCATCAAAATAATGGGCGTCTTTGTACTTAAAATGAAATGTACTGGAAATATCACCTAGCGATAAAGTTGAAATATACGGAGCCAAATTTGTTACGGAAAGTTTAGGACGAATCGTAAGCTGCCAGTCATACGTGTTTGCCGAAGGGGTTGTTACTTCGTCTGTCGCCGCCGTTCCTGCCTCTTTTAACGCCTTCATGTAATCAAAACTTTCAAGACGTTTTGTATTCATAATATCATACTCAATATACGGGTCCGAAAATATAGGAAGTTTTAATGAAACGATTCCGTTAAAAAATGCCGTTTCCAGTTTTAAACGAAAACGAAACGGAACTTCCGCGCCGAAAATATAACTTGTATTCCAGTTTTCTTTTGAATTATTTGTCAGATCAAACGGTGTGAATTTACCGGCGGTGGAATAAATTGTTTTTGTAAAACCAAAACCGCCGTCTACATTTATATTATCAAGGAATCCTTTTTTTGGGAAAATAATATTTGTTCCCACATAAAAACCTAAATTCGTATAGGCGTCTGCAAGTAAGGCAATTTTTCTGCCGTCCACGGTTGTTTCTCTTTTTCCCGTACTACGCATAAAAACACCTTCGCGCACTTTTTCCATGCCGCCGCCTGATCCTAAAATTTTGGAAATTGAATTTTCAGCAAGGGCATCGGCGGCGGGGCGGCCTAAAAAATATGTTGTTGTTTGTACAAATGTGCCTTCGCGGGTTTTTGTGCCGAAAGCCGGGTGGACAACCAATTCGTCGGTTAAAAGAGGAAAGGCCGGAAGCCACAATACGGGAATGTTTCCGACTTTTAACACGGCATTAAAAATTAACAGATCGCTGCCCGGTAAAAGCCATAGTTTTCCGGCTTCCAACGACCAGAAGTTTTCGGTTGTTTTTGCATTGGTAATTTTTGCATTGGTAAGAACGGTTGTGTCGGTGTCTGTTTTTGAAATAACCTGCCCTTCAAACTGATAGGCTGTATCGTTTCCGGCAAGACCCCGTTCCGCTATTGTGTCTACAAATGAACCTGCCCATGTATCCAAGTTTATCGTGATGGTCTCGCCTTTAAATGTTTCGCGGGTGTCGCCGTCCTCTTTTACATAAACAACATTACCTGTCGCGGAAATTATATTCCGCGTTCTGTTATAGAGTATTTCAAAAGCCTTTATGCTATGAACCGCCGTGCCGTCTTTTAAACTGATTGAAACACCGCCTGAAAGCCGCGCGTATTCCTCGCCTACAGAATTCAACGTAAAATACTCCGTTGAGCGCGCAGATTCTATTGTTATAACTTTTTGATCCGCCTCGTAAATTTCTGAAGCCGTCCTTGAAATTCCGTAATAGTCGCGTAAACGCGCGACAATTTCCTCGCGGCTGCCGCCTTCGCTTAATTTTAGGCTGCGGCATAATTCGGCAAGCTCAAGCAGGGTGGACGTTTTTATTTCCAGTTCCAGAATTTTCTTTGCCTGCTCCCTTTCGGCAAGCTCCGCCTCCGTCAACTGCACGGTAGGGGCGCCCGGCGCAGTCTGCGGGTCTGCTGTCTGCGCGGGTGATTGTACGGAACCAAACGTAAGCAGCACATAAAAAATGAATGGCTTGTAAACCCGCGAAACCGCCTGTCCTGCGGTGGGGGTAGCGGAAAAACGTTTGCGAAGCAACCCATTGCCGCGCAAACTTTTGGAGCGGGGGGGAGCTGCGGAAAAAAAAGCATTCATTTGGCTAAAAGTATACAATATATGACAAAAAAATTGCTCCCCCCTTTGCGTAATAGGAATTCAATTTGCCGTGAGTTTTTCCAGATCTTCGCGGTAGTTTATGTTGTAAAAGAGATCAACGCCTGCGGAGGCAAGGTAGGGGGCGGCCTCGTTATAAGTAATTTCAAGAGGGGCGAGTTGTTTTAAAAGCGGCAGAATTTTGTATTGGTTGTTTTGTAAAGCGTTGTAAATTTGCGCTGAAGCGGACTTGCGCCAAAACGAATTGAACGGCTCTAAAAAAGAATCGGCACGGCGCATAACGCAAGTTGTGGTATTAGGCGTGTTTTCCAAAGAACGGGTAATTTTGTTTTTTAAGAAATTGATGTATTCAAGCGAAATAAAGGGCATATCGCAGGCTATTACATAGAGAAAATCGCTTTTACATACGGTTAAACCGGCATAAATACCGGAGAGCGGACCGCCGCCTATTGTATCTTTTACCGTGATAACATTCCCGCGCTTAAAAGGGGTGTTGGACGAAACAATAATCTCGTCAAAGACGGCGCCTAATATGTTGATAAGGGTATCAATGATCCTGACGCCATTTATCTCTAATTCTTTTTTATCGCGCCC
>BOBI01000032.1 GCA_026002305.1 Spirochaetia bacterium | reverse complement strand
AGAATTCGCAGGGAAAGTTGGAGTAGCGTTGCAGAATTAATAGACGCAATAAAAATATTTATCAAAGACTGGAATAAAACCGGTAAACCGTTTATTTGGAAAAAGACAGCAGATAACATTCTTACAAGCATTGAAAAATTAAAGACAGGTTACGCCATTTGATTTGGACAGAACACTAGTTCATTAGTAATTGCTATGTATGGTGCTACTATAGGAAAACTTGGAATCACCACACAAGGAATGTGTACCAATCAAGCTTGCTGTGTTTTAAGTACACCCATTGATATTTCAATAAATTTTTCTTTTTATACATTTTTTGCAATGAGAAAATACTTGTTGTCTATTGCGTATGGAGGTGGGCAGCCAAATATTAGCCATGATACCATCAAATCCATAAGGGTATGTTTACCTTCAATTAAAGAACAACATGCTATTTGTACTTACCTTGATTCAAGATGTTTTAATATTGATAAATCAATAGAACTTCAAAAATCATCCATCAAAAAATTGCAGGAGTATAAGAAAGCAATCATTACCGAAGCCGTTACTAAAGGATTGAATCCCAATGTTCCTATGAAGGATAGCGGGATTGAGTGGATTGGGAAGTTACCGGAAGAGTGGGAAATAAAACGGTTAAAATTTTTTGCAAATACCGGTGACGGTTTGCATGGAACGCCAGAATATGATGATAATGGACAATACTATTTTATTAATGGTAATAATCTCGGCTCACAAAGCATAAAAATAGATAGCGATACAAAATCTATTAGCAAGGAAGAATTCGTAAAATATGAAATAAAGTTAAATAATAAATCCATCCTTATTTCCTTGAATGGAACAATTGGAAATCTGTCATTTTATAATAACGAAAATATTATTCTGAGTAAAAGTGCTGGCTATGTTACAATAAATGATGACACAAATAAAACATTTTTGTATTTTTATCTTCAGAATGAAAATGCTAAAAGGGTATTTGAATTATCTTTTTCAGGTACAACAATAAATAATCTATCACTTTATACCTTACGAAATCTGGTTGTCTTGTTACCTCCTGTTGTAGAACAGCAAGCAATCACCGATTATCTCGACAAAAAATGCGCCACTATTGACAAAACTATTGCAGAAAAGCGAGATTTGATTGAGAAATTAACTGAATACAAGAAAAGTCTTATTTATGAAGCGGTTACGGGGAAAATTGAAATGCCAGTAGCGGATAGTAATATCATTCAATTTCCAGCTATCTTTAATAGCAACAAAAAAAGATTCGTCCAGGCAACATTAATGAGTAAGATACTGGACTCTTTTGGAAATGAAGTCACCGGGCGAGTAAAACTTGAAAAAACTATATTCACAATCGAACATCACATCGGATTTGATTTTGATACGTCTTATAAACGGGAAATTGCAGGGCCATTAGATAGATCTATATACGAATGTGAAGGTATTATAAGTAAACGCAATAAATGGTTCTCTATTCAGTATAAATATAATTCTATATCTTATAGACCGACAAAAGAGAAAGATAAATACAAACAATATTATAATAAATATTTTAACCAATATAATGGAGAAATCGAACGTATCATCGCCATTTTTAAACCATTCACAATGGACCAAGCAGAAATCATTGCTACCCTTTATGCTGCATGGAATGATGCAATTATTAAAGGTGAAAATTTTACAGATAAAGACATTGTACGCGATGTAACAAATAACTGGAAAGATACTAAAGGCCGATTTGCCGATGACATATGGCTAAGGGCAATGGATAAAATGCGGGAATTTGCTTTAATCCCAAAAGGATATGGAAAACCCACGCAAAGGGTAATAGGTAAAAGGAATAAATCCCCAAAGGCAAAAGAGGAGAACTCATGACCCTCTACCACGGAAGCAATACCATCGTTGAAACGCCTGATCTGACGCATACATTCAAAACAGTAGACTTTGGGAAAGGTTTTTATACAACCCCTAACAAACGGCAAGCGGTGAAATTTACTTTCAAACTATACAGCCAATACGTTTTTACAAGCGAAAAAGCATTAAAATATTTACATTTTATCAATAGTGAAGAAATCACCGAGGTATTAAATGGCAAAAATAACTAAAGGTCAATTTCAAACTATGCTGATATTTTTGATCCCCCAGGTAGTTAAAATCATTGCCGAAAAGTATAAAAAAGATCAGAAAACGGCAACACGTTTATTTTATAATTCGGAACTTTATAAAATGCTCGAAAAAGAATCAACAAAAATTTGGCATTTTAGCCCGCTAACACTATTTACCATGTTTGACGAAGAAACAAAAACGGGCAATTTTAATATACCGGAGGAATGTTAGTATGTGTAAAAACGAAATTGACTTTTTAATTTACTGTATCGAAATTTATAAATCGCAAAAAAAACTATCCGGCAAAGAAGTGCTGGACTTATTTGATACCTATGGGGTAACAGAATATATTGTAGATTGCTATGAAATATTACACATTGAAGGCAGTCAGGCTACCATATCCCGTATTGATGACTTTCTTGCCATTCAAAAACAAAAGGAAAGCGCATGACCGATTCCGAACTCAAAGAGAAGCAATTTGAAGCCGACATCGAATCCTCCCTCCTGTCAAGCGGCGGCTATACCAAAGGCAACCCTAAGCAATTTGACCGTAAGCGCGCTCTCGACACGTCAACCTTCATTTCCTTTATCCAAACCACCCAGCCAAAGCAGTGGCAAAAGTACGCCGCCATATACGGCAATGATTCCGCCGAATCTCTCATAAACCGTTTCTGCAAAGAGGTAAAACAGATCGGGCTTCTCAAAGTACTCCGTACCGGCCTCCGCGACCGGGGCATCCAATTCAATTTTGTCTACTGGAAACCTGAAACGGGCATAAATGAAACGACAGCCGCCCTCTATAACAGCAATATATTCCATTGTACCCGGCAGCTCCACTATTCAGTCCTGAACGAAAACAGCATAGATATAGTGCTTTTTCTCAACGGCATCCCCGTGGTGAGCATGGAATTGAAGGATCAGTTTGCCGGACAAAATGTGGATAACGCCATCAGGCAGTACAAGTTTGACCGCGCTTCAAAGGATGCCATTTTTGAATTCAAAAACCGGGTTCTGGTCCACTTCGCGGTTGACCTTTCGGACGTGTATATGACCACCCGTCTTCTGGGAGAGAAAACCTATTTTATGCCCTTCAATCAGGGTTCCAATGGTGCGGGTAATGTCGGTGGCAAGGGCAATCCGCCAAATCCTAACGGGTATCAAACCAGCTATCTATGGGAACAAGCGCTGCAAAAAGACAGCCTCCTTGAAATTCTACATAAGTATATGCACCTGCAAATAGAGGAGCGGATAGACTTTAAAACCAAGGCAAAGGATATCAAAGAAACCATGATATTCCCCCGTTACCATCAGCTTGATGCGGTTGCTAAGTTACTGAAAGAAGTAAAAGCCGATGGCCCCGGTCACAACTATCTTATTCAGCATAGCGCCGAGAGCGGCAAATCCAATTCCATAGCGTGGTTGGCCCACCGCTTGTCCGGCCTGCATGACGCACAGGATAATAAAATCTTTAATTCCGTAATTGTTGTCACCGACCGAAGGGTTTTGGACAGCCAGCTACAGGACACGGTATACCAATTCGACCATGTCGAAGGGGTGGTAAAAAAGATAGACAAAGATTCCGCCCAACTTCGGGATGCGATCAATGCCAATACCCCAATCATCATATCTACGCTGCAAAAATTCCCGGTTATCTTTAACACAGTAAATGGAAATAATAAATCCTTTGCGGTCATTGTTGATGAGGCCCATTCTTCCCAGCATGGCAATGCGGCAAAAAAACTTAAGGAAGCATTGGCGGATACCGAAGAGATTTTAGCCGAGTATGCCAAAATGGAAAACGATGCGGAAAACGCCATCCCCGATGAGGATGAAAAGATAGTCAATGAACTTGCAACCCAGGGCCAGCAGAAGAACCTTTCGTTTTTTGCCTTTACCGCAACGCCAAAGGAAAAAACCCTGCAAATGTTCGGTACAAAGGGAGTTGACGGTAAATACCGGGCTTTTCATATTTATTCCATGCGTCAGGCCATAGAAGAAAAATTCATCCTTGATGTGCTTCAAAATTACATGACCTACAATATGTATTACAAAATAATTAAAAATATCCCCGATGATCCAACCCTGGATACCGACAGAGGCATTAAGGCGATAAAAAAATATCAAACCCTTCACCCCCATAACATTGCGCAAAAAGCAGAAATAATGATTGAACATTTCCGGGCTAACACCATGCGCCAAATTGGCGGCATCGAACCAAAGGTTCGCGCCAAGGCTATGGTAGTAACTGCGTCACGTCTCCATGCGGTGCGCTATTGTCTTGAATTTCGCAAACAAATTACCATGAAAGGCTATACCGATATATCCGCCCTGGTAGCGTTCTCCGATGAAATAAAAGACGGCAAAGAAACGTACACCGAGGAAAGCCTCAATAAAACCTCAAAGGGCGAGACTATAAAGCAGGATCAATTACGCAGCTATTTTCATACCGATGATTACAATGTCCTTATCGTTGCCGAGAAATATCAGACCGGCTTTGATGAGCCCTATCTGCATACCATGTTTGTTGATAAGAATCTTTCCGGGGTTAAGGCAGTTCAAACCTTGTCCCGTGTTAACCGTACCATGCAGGGTAAAAACAGTACCTTCATCCTCGACTTTGTTAATACCGCAGAAGATATGAAAAAATCTTTTGAACCCTATTACGAAGCCGCTATCCTGGAAGAAGAAACCGACCCCAATGTTCTGTATCAGTTAAAAAATACCCTTGATGGTTACCGGGTCTACAGTAATAATGAGGTACAGCGCTTTGCAGATGTATTTTATCATTCGGATGAAAAAATTGCTGTGGGCCTACCGGCTCAAGGCATACTTGCCCAAGTTTTGACCCCCGCCATTGACCGCTACAAAGCATTGGATAGGGAAACCAAGGATATTTTCAGCAAAACCCTATCCCGCTTTGTCCGCATCTATTCCTTTGTTACCCAGGTCTACCGTATGTTCGATAAGGATCTTCATAAATTTAGTCAGTATGCAAAATTCCTCCTTAAATTTCTGCCAACTAAGGATGTTGACCGTGTTTCCGTTGATGATAAAATCCTTATGGAATATTACCGCCTTGAAAAAAACTTTGATGGTTCCATTGCCTTAAAAAGTACCGAAACCGGATTTTCGCCCATCAAAGGAGAAGCGGGCGCCAAAAAGGAAAAGAAAGAAACCCTGTCAAAAATCATTGACGATGTAAATAAACGGTTTGGAACTAATTTTACCGAGCAGGATAAAATCCTGGAACAAATGCAGAATGACTTTGTAAAAGATCCCAAATGGTCGGGTTTTGCCGCTTCCAATGATTATTCTACCTTCCGTCTTTTAGCAAAAAAGGGATTCAAAGATATTGCCGCCCAACGCTATGTGGAAAACGACAGCTTTTTCATGCGTATTTTTGATGATACGGAGTTTGGGGAATATATTATGGATCGGTTTATTGAAAGGCTATATGACAAACTAAAAGAAGGTTATACTGGAACGCCCGGAGATTTTGGCGCCGGTATGGCTGCTGAACCGAATTAAGGTATGAGGAATAACACAATTGGGATTTTTCGCAAAGCATACCCTGGAAAGATTTTTTCTCGTGGATAATAAAAATGTCAGTGTACGAAGCTGGATCGCAAGGGAAATAATAAGCGACTGCGTCGTCCATCGGGAATATGCAAGTGTTTTTTCAGCAAAAATTATTATCGAGCAAGACCGTATCTGTGCGGATGTCAACAACCAATAGAAATGTCCCCTTTTGTCCATACAGACTCAAGCGGCTGTGCCCTCCTTTTTTTTTTCGGTGTGATCTCCCGGGCAAGGAGAGGTTTGCCTTTACAATTCATTTTACAATTTTCTTTAATTCTTCTTTAACATATTCTAAATTATTATTATGCAATATTGGTATCAATTTATTTATTTCTTCTACGGGTAAATCCCACCATTTTAATTTTAACATTATTTCTATTAATTTATCATCAAATCTTTTCCGAATAACTTTTGCCGGATTTCCCGCTATTATTGAATATGGTTCTACATTACTTCCTACTATACTTTTTGTTCCAATTATTACACCATCACTAATTTTTACACCGGGTAATATTGTGGCATTTTGTCCTATCCATACATCATTTCCAATAATAGTATCACCTTTCAATGGCATTTTATCCAGCGGAGGAACACTTTCATTCCATTTTTCAAAAATGTAAAACGGAAATGTTGAAACACAATTCATTTGATGATTTGCACCGTTCATTATAAATTCTACACCAGATGCTATTTGACAAAATTTTCCTATAATTAATTTATCATTATAAAAATCATAAAAATGAGTTACATGACTTTCAAAATCTGTATCACTAAAATAAGTAAAATCCCCTACAATTATATTTTTATTCTTAATTGTTGGTTTTATATAAGTAACCATTTTTATATTCGGCACCGGAAACATCACATTAGGATCAGGTAATATATTATTTTTCATAATACTCTCCAATATGTTTTTTACCCCGCTTCTCCTCCCGCCATGGAGGGCGGGATTTTTTACATTATTAGTATTTACCATATTTTTTATTGGAAATACCAACAAATATCTAAATTCCCTTTTTTTCAATTACCGTCAACTTCTTGAAATTCAGGGAAACCAACAATACCGATAAAGCACAGGCAAGCCCGTCGGCAACCGGCCCGGCGTAGAGAACGCCGTTAAGGCCAAAAATCATGGGGAGTACAATCAACAGCGGAAGCAGAAAAAAACCCTGCCGCGATAATGACAGCATAATTCCCTGCCGGGCGTTGCCGGTACCGGAAAAGTAATTGACCGACAAAGGTTGTATGCCGTAAATGCACACCATGAACATAAATATTCGCAAATAACGCTCCGCAAACTCAAAGTATAGTTCATCACCTACACCAAAAATACTGATAATAGGCCGGGGAAATAATTGGAACGCAAGAAAGGCCGGCACGCTAATAGCAATTGTAGCCACAAGCGCTGTTTTGTACGTTCCTTTTACCCTTCCGTAATTCTTTGCTCCCATATTAAACCCAAGAATAGGCTGACAGCCCTGGGCAATCCCAACAGAAAAAGCGATCAATATGCTATTAAGTTTGGCAATAACACCCGCAACCGCAAGGGGTATATCGCTGCCATATGTTGCGAGCGCGCCATAATGGGTAAGAGTATTATTCATAACAATATTAACCACCATCATAATACTATGATTGATACAATTAGAGGTTCCGAGTCGGGCAATAGCAAGGACATACTTGAACCTGACACGCAACGAAGAAAACCTAATCTTAAACGCCTTAAAGCGCGGGAAATACCGAACACACATCAAGAATGAAACAACCTGTCCGGTAACCGTTGCCGCCGCCGCTCCTTGAATACCCCAATGGAATACAAACATGAACAACCAGTCCAGAAAAACATTCAATACCGCACCGGTGGCATTGCACATCAAAAAATACGATGGGCTTCCATCGGCACGAATAAGTTGACTTCCCGCTTGGGTGAACAAGAAAAACGGAATTCCAATAGCCGTTATACTAAGATATAATTCGGCATAGGGGAATACATTATCCGTAGCCCCGCACAGCATAAGTAAGGGGGTCTTAAACAGAAACACTATACCCATAAGTAAAATGCCACAGATAGAAAAAAGGGTAATTCCTGTACCTACAAACTTTTCTGCATCGTCCTGCTTTTCGGAACCCATCGCGATATTGAAATTTGAAGCGGCCCCAACGCCAATTAACTGTGCCAATGCGGCAGTAAGTGTGGTAAGGGGAAACGCAACATTTGTTGCCGCATTTCCCAGCATACCGACAACCTGTCCAATGAATATCTGGTCGGTGATATTATAAGCAGCGCTGACAAGAAGGCTGATTATAGAGGGAACGGCAAATTTTTTGATTAGCCCGGGAATAGGGGCATACCCAAGGGGATTTTTTGCAACTTCACCGACTATAGTTTCGTTTCCCATTTTCATAGCTTATTTACTCCTTTTCTATAATACTATTTTTATTCAACGAACAACGGGTAGCGTTTTCTTCCATTTGCAACAATGAGTTATAGATAGTTTCAAGACTATTTTTATCAATATTTTTTATAAGAAGTTCATTGAAACGAATCAACTCGCGTTCTACAGCGGGCCAATGTTTTCGTGCGGTGGTTGTTAGAAAAACTTTATTTTGCCGTTTATCATGTTGATCCTGCACCCGCTTTACATATCCTTTTTTTTCCAGTGAATTTAAGGCGCGGGCGGTTGCCGCCTTGTCAACGCATATAAGCGTAGAAAGTTCCTCCTGCGTTATACCGTCATATTTCTGCAACGCCGCAAAAAAGGGCTGTTCTGCCGTTGTAAGATTATGCTTACTAAGTGCTACGCTTAGATAGGACTGACTTTTTCTGTACAGAACCGTTATAAGCCTAATTAAGCTCTTTTTCATGCCAACCGCCTTGAAAAAGAGTATAACATATATTAGTTGAGTTGTCAACAAATATATATTATTTTTTATATATTTTAGCGAAAAAGCCCTTTTGTATAATTATTTATTAAAACCCCATAAATCTCTTGCGCCATGGAGGGCGCTCCCCCCGTCTTGGGGTAAAAAAAATTGCGTATAACGATACAAATTATCAAGTAATTATTTTATATTTTAATCAATAAGCAAAAAAGCAAATCTGTTGGTAATTTCATTATTGTCTTTAACCACTTGAATTGGATACCCAACATTATGAGCAGTCTGATATACATCAATACCCATAGCATCAGCACCGGGTCTGGATTTATCTTTATGGATACATTTTATACGGGTACCTTCGGCTATACAATCTTTGCAAAAAACACATGAACTATACTGTAACAAAAAAGTTTTATAATTCCCCGCAAGAAATATTGCCCTTTCCAATTCAGAAAGCCTTGATACCAATTTGTAGGTATCATCGTTATTCATCGATTGTATAGAAAAATGAAAAATAATAGCGTTTTCATATTCATAAATCATTTTACGGCATTCCTCAACCGAAGGTACTGCGGGGGGACAACTGCCGTTCTTTCCATAATTTTTACAGCCAAATTGACAGCGGAACCTAACCCATTGCGCAACAATAATATTTTCCCGGGGAATTATCCATTTATAATCAGTAAAACAATGTTCTTTTATGATTTTATCAATTTGGTCTTTGTTATCCATATTTGCATCTCTATTTTCATGATAATATTATAATCAAGAAATTTTGTCAACCAATATTACTTCATATACAGCCGGAGCGTTATGTGCCAATTTTTACGGCCAATGCCATATGACATTGATATAGGTCTTAAGGTTTGAAAAACACAACAAAAAACCTGAACGGATCAACCCGCTGCCTGAGCGTCCATTATCAATTCTTACTGAAAAATAGTGCAGGGCGCCTTTGCGCACACCCGCCATATATGCTCATTCAGCCTTTTGAATACTCCCCCGCCCATACTCTCTTTTTAACATAAAATTTTGATACTTTGAATTGCCGGTCCCATTCAGGAGTAAGGTTTTTAATAATTCACTTGACATATATTCAACTTATAGTATAATATTAATGTAGATTATAGAACAAGGATAGTATATGTCACTCAAATACGGCTTACTCGGCCTTTTGAACTATGGGAAAATGTCCGGCTATGACCTGGACAAGGTTTTCAAGGACTCTTTGGCGTTCTTTTGGCGGGGGCAGACCAGTCAAATTTACCGGGAACTTGGCGCCATGGAAAAATCGGGATGGATAACATCGGAAATTGAATTTCAAACTGATAAACCGAATAAAAAATGGTACTCCCTTACTCCCGACGGAAAAAAAGAATTTATGAATTGGCTTGCCTCACCGGAAGGGGCTGTGGAAGGTATGCTCCATGTGCGCAGTCCGTTTTTAATGCGTCTTTTTTTTTCCGGGGAACTGCCGCCGGAACACACGGCAGCCATGCTGCAGGATGTCCGCGCCTCCTGTAATAAGGCATTGGAAAATATGGCGGTTGTGCCGGAAAATGCGGATAAATATCAAAACATGGTAGCAAACCCGGAACGAGCCGGGTATTGGCGCATGGTTATGCTTTTTGGAGAGAGTTATTACCATGCGATAGCCCGGTGGGCGGATTCCATGCTGTTGCTTATGAAAAAACAAACCGGAACAGGGAAGAAAAAATGAACATGCTTGTATTAAACGGCAGTCCGAAAGGCGAAAACAGCAACACCTTTAAGTTGACTCAAGTCTTTATCGACGGCGCCGCCGCAACTCAAAATCTTTCTATTGACACAATTACCGTTTCGCAAAAAAACATTGAGCCGTGCCGGGGCTGCTTTTGCTGCTGGGAAAAGACGCCGGGTAAATGTATAAGCGCGGACGATATGGGCGGCATACTCGATAAATACATAAAAGCCGACCTGGTAATTTGGAGTTTTCCGCTCTATTACTATTCGGTTCCGGGGATACTAAAAAATCTTATAGACCGTCTGCTTCCGCTTAGTATGCCGTTTATGAGGGAACGCCCGGACGGTCTCGGTTCCGGCAGTCATCCTTCCCGCTACGACATGAGCGGGAAGCGGCACGTCATTCTTTCAACCTGCGGTTTCTATTCCGCGCAGGGAAATTATGATGGCGTGAAGAACCTTTTTGACCATATGCTCGGAAAGGATAATTACGCAAGCATCTTTTGCGGACAGGGCGAACTGTTCAGCGTCGGCGAATTACGGGAACAAACCGGCAGGTATCTGGAACTGGTTAAACAGGCCGGCTTTGAATATATGCAGGGCGGCATAAAAACGGAGACGGAAGCCGCTTTACAGGAGTTGTTGTTTCCAAAAGAAACTTTTGAAGAAATGGCGGACGCCAGTTGGAACATCAACAATACCGGCGAAGATGGCGGCTTGAATTTTACCCGGCAAATGGCGGCGCTTTACCGGCCCAAATCAAACAAAGGCGCCGGTAAATACCGCGAAATGGTATTGGAAATGTACTACACCGATACCGGTAAAACCTGTCAGATCATTATGACCGACAAGGGACACACTGTTTTGGCAGATAATTTTCACCCCTTCACCACCCGCATCGAAACGCCGCTTTCGGTGTGGCAGGATATTTCCAGGGGCAAAATAAGCGGGCAGGACGCCCTGATGCGGCATAAATACCGGGTACACGGCGATCTTAACCTGATGCTCCATTGGGATGACTATTTTGGCGTCGCCCCGGCAGGCGGAAAATCAATCCGCTCTGTACAAATGCAAAACAAACCGGAAAAACGCTCTATGCTGTTTTGTATCGTCCCCTTTATGGTGTTTTGGACGGTGATTAATCTGCTACCCGAATTCGGGGCATATATCGCGATTATCGTTGCGGCATCGGTCCCGTTATTTTCGCATAGTTTTGCATTAACAAAATATGACACCACTAGCAGTTTTAGCGTCATCGCGTTAAGCATCGTGTCTCTTTATCTGCCCTTGTCTTTTATACTGGCAGCTTCTTATGGCATTTTTGCCGCCATGTGGCTTGTGTCGTCACTGTGTACAAAAATGCCCTTGAGCGCATTGTATGTTGCAAAAGACTACGGCAACGAGGCGGCTTATGCCAATCCGCTTTTCATCAAAACAAATAAAATCATCGACACAGGCTGGGGCATTATCTACGCGGTATGCTGTTTGCTCATGGCAACGGGTTTTTATATGTATGCCATTCTGGTAAATATAGCAGGAACTACCGCGATGGGGATATTCACGGTATGGTTTCAAAAATGGTATCCGGCGTATTACGCAAGGAGGGAAATATGGTAAAGAAAAGTATTTTACTGTCATTTTGTATTATTGGTATAAATGCGGCATGGGCGGAAAACGACAAAGGGTTTCAAACACAAACCGATTTGTCATTACTTGTTTCAACAGCCGTGGAAATGCAGTTTGGATTTGAAGAGAGAATTATTTTCCCATTTTTACAGGGAACAAACGCCTTGACCGCTGACAATAATATTACGTTAAAATTTGGCGCTGAGGTTACGCCAATGTCGATCAATGTATTGGCTGATACTATTTGGACACCCGTTGCTTTTTTTGTTTTTTCCATGGGTTCACGGATAGGCAGCGGCTGGAATTATGATATGTTTGACACTCGTATGAATGGTATGGGTTTGTATCACCGTGTGGAGCAGGGGGAGCCGAAGGAGTTTGCCGATGGTTCCGGATTTGATGGCGCTGTGTGGGATGTTCATTTGGGCGCGACTCTTCAATTTGATCTCGCGGCGATTTTCCCGGGCAATTGGCACCATGTAGTTATGAAATTTGATAATGTTGTAAAGTATCAGAATTACACCAAAGCGCGTGGAACCGAACAGTGGTATTTCAAGGCCGATGACGGTATAAACCAGAATACTTTTGGCTATTATTTTTCAGGTTTTTTGGGCTATCGGATGCCGATTTTTCTGGATATGGTTGGATTTCAATTTGAATCGTCCTTTCCTTTCTATAACCCGCAATCAGGTGAATCGCTTGCCAATAGAGAACCGGAAATGTTCTGGTCTCTTGTTACGGAATTCAAGATTGGTAAGCGTTTTAACATTATGGCGGTTACCCAGTTAAGCAATCGCCTTAAACATCCGGTTGCGGCGGATTATGATCGGCAATGGAAGTTTTACCGTGTCCTTGTTATTGGTACATGGCACTTGGGGGGCGCTTTATAGAGGTTATTATATTTATTATCCATTACATTTGATATTATTAGAGACTATTAGAATATTTATATTAAAGTAATTGAAGAAATAAGAAAAAATAATAGGTAAAAATTATGCCAAGCGGCTACGCCGTTGATTGGAATAATATACGTGTAGATTTCGGCGGAAAATTAACGGCAAAACTGATCCGGAGTTCGGAGAAGTAAAACCAAATTTTCCCAGTCAGGATTCACGGGAACATGCTTTACGCAGAATGTCCCCAGAGCCGGTTTTTTTCTGTTTCATCCACTGCAGTATCCAAATCATCATAAACCCCGATGATCTCATCCCCGACAATGACAAGCTCTTTCCCTAGATATTTTTGCCTGAGTTGGGCCTTGTTAGCCTTATAAAAAGTATTTTCCTGCTCGTACACAAGGGACTCCATGTCTATCACTTAACGCTTTACTAAGGTTCATAAGGGTTTCAGGATGATGAAAACTTTATAAGAGCTCGCTCGTTTTTCGGAAGGCGGGACGAATTCTATAACGCCTTGCTTGCGTGCGAGGGCGCCGCGTCCCCTAGTTTTTTGATTTGCCCCGTATTAGACTTACTGCATGGCAAATTTACGCGATGTCCGCCTTAGGATGAAGGCTATAGGCCAAACCCTGCAGGTAACAAAGGCGATGAATCTTATTTCCACGGCAAAGCTCCGCAAAGGGCGGCGCCTGCTGGAAGACACGGTGCCTTACTTTAACCGTATACAAAAAACATTGTCCGATCTGCTGAAAAGTGCGGGCACGTTTCACAGCGGTTACCTGAAAAAGTCAAGCGGGGGCCGCACAGCCATTGTAGTTGTTACAAGCGACAAAGGGCTTGCCGGCGGTTACAATGCCAACATTGTTCGTTTTGTACTCAACCGCTGCAAAGAAGTTGAAAATCCGGTGTTGATTTTAGTGGGCGCTATAGGGCAGCGTTATTTTGTAAACTCGCCCTACATGGTATTGGAAAATTTCACCTTTGGCGGCCGCATACCAACAATTGAAGACGCGCACGAAATTTCCGAATACATTATATCACAATTCGACTGGGGTGTTTTTAGCGAGGTCCGTTTGGTCTACACACACATGTATAGCACATTAAAACTGTTGCCATCCGAAAAATTAATTCTTCCGTTTGACGAAAAGAAAATGCGCGAATCGTCGGCGGGCAGCCCGTTCGATTCTAATCCGTCAAAGCAGTATAACTTTGAATACCTTCCGTCTATAGAAGAAGTGTTTGACTCATTAGCCCCGCTTTATCTTAAAGGGATTATTTACGGTTGTCTTGTAGAAGCTTATGCCAGCGAGCAAAGTGCGCGCATGAGCGCCATGGACGAAGCATCGCGTAACGGCGAGGAGATGCTTGAAAAACAACAGCTGTACTACAACCGCGTCCGGCAAGCCGGTATTACACAGGAAGTAACAGAAATTGTTTCAGGTTCAGCGGCATTACTCGAATAGTAATTTTTTGTCAGACAAACAAGCTCAAGAAGAAATACTGGACATAGGCCGACGGATGTACCAAAAGGATTTTGTCGCGTCCAACGATGGGAATATTTCTTGCAAGGTTTCACCGAAAACTTTATGGGCAACACCTGCCGGTGTTTCAAAAGGTTTTATGGAACGGCGGCAGCTTGTAAAAATAACTTTGGACGGAACTGTTTTAAAATCGGGCTCCTTAAAAGTTTCCTCGGAAATTAAAATGCACCTGCGGGTATACAACGAAAACCCCGCTGTGAACGGTGTAACACACGCTCACCCGCTTGCCTGCACGGCCTTTGCCTGCGCCGGTCTTCCCTTGGACACGGCCATTCACCCCGGACCGATTATAACGGTTGGGATTGTGCCGTGCGTTCATTACGAAACACCGGGCGCACAGGGCGTCAGCGATGCCGTTGCGCCATACTGCAAAGGTTACAACGCCCTGTTACTTGCAAACCACGGCGCTCTTTCCTGGGGAACAACATTAACCGAAGCCTTTTACCGAATGGAAACAATGGAGCATCTTGCAATGCTTTTAATTTATACAGGCGGCGTTACGTTAAAGCCGAAACTGTTATGCGAAAGTCAGGTAAAAGAGGTTATTAAAATACGCGAAAAGCAAGGGGTGTTTTCGGGCGGCGGCCTGCCGTCGTTATGCGCAGGACAAGCGGAAAATACAAAAGATATTATCTTATACAGGGGAGAATAAGATGCCGAATTTTGAAACTTATTTTTTAATGAAAGAGTCCGACATTCCGCTTTACATTAAAACGAAAATGCCGGAATTTTTTGGTTCTGCCGCAAAGGTTACGGCAAAAGAAATTGGCGACGGCAACTTAAATTATGTTTACCGCTTAGCAGACGGTACCGGTAAATCTATAATTGTAAAACAGGCCGGTGTGGCGCTGCGTATATCCGAAAAAATGAAAATTTCAACGGATCGTAACCGTATCGAATCTGAAATATTATTGCTTCAGGCAAAATATGCCGGGAATCTTGTACCCAAAATATATCAGTATGATACTGTTATGTGCGCCTGTATAATGGAAGACCTTTCGGATTATCAATTAATGCGTTATGCGCTTATGGAACACAAAACTTTTCCACGGTTTGCCGATGATATAAGTACATTCATGGTGAACACATTGTTAAGTACAACCGACATAATAATGGAACATAAACAAAAAAAAGAACTTGTAAAAAGTTTTATTAACCCGCAGTTGTGTGAAATAACAGAAGATCTTGTATACACGGAACCGTATAACGACTGTAACAAACGAAATATTGTCAATGCAGACCTGCTTGGGTTTGTAAAAAAAGAACTATACAACGATACGGCGCTTCATCTGGAAGCTGCGAAATTAAAATTTGATTTTATGAACAACGCGCAGGCGCTGCTCCACGGCGATCTTCATACGGGTTCTATATTTGTTAAAGGGGATTCCACAAAAATATTCGATCCTGAATTCGCTTTTTTCGGGCCAATCGGCTACGATGCGGGAAATGTAATCGCAAACCTTTTTTTTGCATGGAACAACGGAAATGCGGGCGGGGACAACAAATTTTGTGAGTGGGTTTTGAAAACCGCCTGCGATGTTATCGATATGTTTAAAGAAAAATCTTTGCGGTTTATAAAAACAAACGCAACTGATGTTATGGCAAAAACAAGCGGCTTTGCCGAATATTACATTGATGCAATAATAGCGGATACGGCGGCGTGCTGCGGTGTGGAACTAATACGACGCACCGTCGGCATGGCGCAGGTAAAAGACATAACAACCATACCCGGTAAAGAAAAACGTTTGCGCGCGGAAAAAATAAATATTCTATGCGCAAAGAATTGTATTTTAAACCGGACAAAATTTAAAACCGGCGGCGATTTTATATCGGCGTTAAAAACCGCCGCCTCGCAGGTTTAAAAGGGCAAAGGGGCGCTCAAAGTGAATAAAGGTATACTGCGGCATGACACCGTAGCGTTAGACGATGACGCGCTTGTCATTATAGATCAGACAAAGCTCCCCAATAAAGTCGAGCTGCTTCGCCTGACAAAGCAACAGGATATTTATAATGCTATCTATACATTGCAGGTGCGCGGGGCGCCGGCAATCGGTGTGGCGGCGGCGTTTGGAATTTATCTTGCCGCCTTGGAAATAAAAAGCACAGCATGGGATGAATTTTATAATGAGTTTAAAAAAGCAAAAGATTATTTGGCCTCGTCCCGGCCGACGGCGGTAAATCTTTTTTGGGCGCTAAACCGTATGGAAAAAACGGCCGTGGCGCATAACACAAATAGTATCGCGGAAATAAAAAAAATTCTTCATGACGAGGCGGTCAAAATCCGCGACGAGGATGTTGCAATGTGCCGCTCGATAGGCGAACACGGCCTTACACTTATAAAAGACGGATTCGGCATTTTAACGCATTGCAATGCCGGGCAGCTTGCCGCCGTCCGTTATGGCACCGCATTGGCGCCCATTCATTTGGGGCGGGAACGCGGGCTGAATTTTAAAGTATACATTGATGAAACACGCCCTCTGTTACAGGGCGCGCGTCTTTCTGCGTTTGAACTAGCCGCAGACGGTGTCGATACTACACTGATCTGCGACAACATGGCATCGCAGGTTATGAAAAACGGCTGGGTAAATATCGTTTTTGTTGGCGCCGACCGGATTGCGGCAAACGGCGACACGGCAAATAAAATTGGTACATCGGGCGTTGCAATTCTTGCGAAGCATTACGGCGTACCCTTTTATGTTTGCGCGCCCACATCAACAATCGACATGAACATTCCCGATGGCAGCAGGATCGTTATTGAGCAGCGCAAACCGGAAGAAGTTACGGAAATGTGGTACGCCGAGCGCAAAGCGCCCGCAGGAATAAGGGTTTTCAATCCGGCTTTTGATGTTACCGGCAATGCGTTAATATCAGGAATAATAACAGAGAACGGAATACTAAGGCCTCCATATAGCAAAA
>BOBI01000031.1 GCA_026002305.1 Spirochaetia bacterium | reverse complement strand
CTGTATAACATTTAAAAATCTTGCAGTAATATTTTCTGCAATTATTACTGCACAATGATCATATTGTGGATACTTTTTCTTTTCATTGTCCCAATATTCTATTGTGCGGATAATATGACTTTCATCAGTTTTTCCAAGTTGCAATTCAACTTCATATCGTCTATTTGTGTCAGAATCTTGCAATAATAAATCCAATCGACCTGCATTAGTTTGAATACGTTCTTTATCCTTTAATATTAGGTCACCTAAACCTAATATAGTAGGATCATTTGCAATATATTCCTGGATATATTTTTCATCAATATCTTTAGTGTCCTTTAATGAGATGTTTTCAATGTCAATAATTTTCGATAAGTCCATGATGTTCTCCTTTATATCCATATATTATACCAATATTTTTATTTTGTCAACCAGTTGTGCGCAATTTCGCTTAACGTGAAAGGTTGGCGATGTTTTTATTTTTGCGAAAGAGAATTGCGTAAGCAATTCAAGCAAAAATAAAAATATGGTGCGCAGCACCCTTGCGCCAACCGTGTGTTATGTGATGATTTCTTAGACCCCCACACCAAATCGTTTTCTGCCATGGACGGCGGAAAACGAGCGACTATTGTATAATTCTTTTTCGTCAGTTGTTGCTTCAAAATATGAATATCCGCTCTTATTAAATAAAGTATTTGGAATATTGTTTATTCTTTCTCTTATAACATTGATTGCCATTTCGGAATTATCTATGCCTATCCAATTTCTACTCAGTTCAATGGCCGCAACAAGTGTTGTGCCTGATCCGCAAAAAAAATCAAGAACAATGCTATTTTCATTAGATGATGCTGAAATAATATTTTTTATCATATCAATATTTTTTTCAGTAGGATATATTGGATATTGGTAATCCTTAAATTCCCAAATATCTTGCATTTTTTTCCCATGTTTCTCATCTGCATATATTATTTTTCTTGGGTTTCCGCTTGTTGACCATTCAATAAGTCCATCTTTATCTAAATCATCCAATTCTTTAGGGCTACATCTCCAATGCCTACCTTTAGGTGGTTTTAGTCCCTTAAATTCCTGTGATGTTACGCCATTCATGGTTTCTCCGGGTGCGTGCAATGGAACTGTAGTGTACGCTCTGCCGTTTTTATCTGTTTTCTTAAACAGTGTTTCTTTATCATGTTCTGTAAATTCAATTTTGGGGTCATTCCATATATTATTTTTTGTTTTAGAATAAAATAAAATCATGTCTTTAATGTTTCCGTAAGCTCTGCGATAAAAATTTTTGGGGTTACATTTTATTCTTGTTATATCATTACGGAAGTTTTCCACACCAAATATTTCATCCATTATTATTTTTACATAATGACCAATTTTATAATCAATGTGTAAATAAATTGATCCGCAGTCTGACAATAAATCTTTTGCAAGTATTAATCGTTCCCTAATAAATTCTATAAATTCAAATCCGCAAAGATTATCTCGATATGCTATATCATCATTTTGAGATGGACTAATAGTACTAACTCTGTCTTTTCCTATGGTGAATATGGTATTTGTTGCAAAAGGCGGATCAATATAAATCAAATCAATCTTTCCGCTAAGGTTAAATGATTGCCGTAATAACTGTAAAACATTAAGGTTATTACCTTTGATAAGCATATTGTTATTTTCATTGTTGTCAATTAGATTACATGACGGCGTATTAAGCAATATGTCTTGTTCGGTTTTTTTTCCGGGATAGATTAATTCCATATATGCCTACTAAATTGAATACAAAAATTCACGCAACAATAACGCACTTAAAATATTACAGTCAGAATATGTTGTTGTAACATCTCTGTACATTTTATTATTGCTTGGTATATACAAAACACCATCCAAGATTGCTATTGTTATAGCTTTTACAGATTTATCCGTTATTGTACTAATTGCATCTGCAAATTGTGCGTTTTGGTGACCGCCAAAATCGGTTAAAAATTTTGCCTCTCCAATTATATACTTGCCGTTAAATCGCCCGAGAAAATCTAATCCCTTGTCCCGTGAATAGTCTAAGTGTTCAGCCGCCCATTTTTTCATTTCTGCATCTGTTGCGTTAAGCACGGCGTTATTACTATTTTTTTGGAATTCTTCTATTGCTACGGGTTGTATTCCAAGTCCACCGGCAGATAGCCATCTCTTAAATAATGGTCCAATCTGACGGTTTGTTTCTTTAGGTTCTGAACACTTTTCAAATAATTTGTTTAACCCCATTTAATAAATTCTGCCGCATAATCTATTAATTGTGTTTGGATTTCTTGTAATAGCACCGGAATCATGTTTCAAATATGCAACGTACGAATCTTTAATTGGAAATAGATCTAAATACAATAGATGTGTAATAAGGCTTACATTATCGCCATCATTGAAACTCTTCTCGATATTACGCCATCTGTCCTCATTAATATCTCGAATTCCTTCTGGAATTGTAGGATATATTCTATAAAGTTCATCAAGATAGCTACGTTGATTAGCATATTCTATGCTCAATTCAGTCCAATGTCCCACAAACTACCCCTATTACAGTGTATTAGAAATATTAAATTTAGTCTATGGGGCTAGGTTTAGAATTTATGGTGATGCACTACGTGAGTAACTTTAATAATACAAAAAATTCATGCGGCACGGATGCCGCTTGCGTAGATAAAGGTGGGGGCTAAGAAATTGTCACATAACGTGAAAGCTATACGACGTTTTTGCGGTTGCGATAAGGGAAACCGAAGGTTTCCAGCAACCGCAAAAATGTGCCGGAGAAAAAACGCATTAAGGCCGTAGGCCGACTGCGTTTTTTCGTAGGCCAAGCCGCTACTGCGGCGCAGCGTATAGCGTATGTTATCCTGCCTCACTTAACTCCTTATAGCATAGATAGTTAGAAAATCCGGGTCATCTGACCCGGGTCAAAACAATTTTAAAATCCCATCTACACAGCCGCCGGCATCGGGAAAAACTGCCTGCATATACACTGTTTCTGCGTGGTATGCAAACCCCCAATTTAAGGGGAGCGGGAGTTCTGTCTAAAGTTCTCTCTGTCACGGACGTGCAGGTGCGTTAGCGGGACGGTGTCGGCATACCTTTGTTATGCGCCCATCTAGTGCCTGCGGGGTGTGCCGCTTTGGCGGCTTTCCTCCGCACATTCCGCTAATAAGGTTCGAGTCCTTTTACGTCCATAGCGTTTAACGCCGGAAATATTTGGAGGAAAGTCAAATGGAAAAAATTATTAAAATCACGGAGGCCTTATAGTGGGTTATACAACTAATTTTTCAGATCAGCTTTTTCAAAACTACAATCCTAACAGGAAAACTTCTAACGGGCGGTATCGATGGTATTTTACCAAAACTCAAACAAAATATTCGAGAGGGCTTATAACCTTTGAATCCAAAAGTAGTTTTCAGTGGTATTTAGACAGGATAAAAGAAGCGGATGGGTATGCCGCGAAAATAGGGTTTACTCCTTGTTACCCAACACCTAGCAGCTGGTCACGGCTGTAATCGAAAAGATGTGCGAAAAGATAAAGATCGAGGACAATTCCGGATATGTATCTTTAGCAAGGGGCACAAACTGGTGTTGATGTTGAATATATTTAGAACATGTTGGAGTAAGACAAGGAGAGTGTAAAATACAATGAAAAAGAAAGCGGATTTAAGACAAAAAATAAACGAACTAGAGCACAAATACATGAGTCAGGGAATGTGTGAATGTTCAGCACGGGAAGCGGCGTGGGTGGACGCATTAAAATCAATAGGACTTGTAGAAAATGTACATGCTGACAGATGCATTGAAGATGTAAAATGCAACCGGCTCTGTAACGGAAGTTTGCATAACAGTATTCATGATTCATTCTGATAAATAAAAAACATTGTTTATCAAAATAAATCCGCGCGGCTTGGAAGATTTATGTTGTTTCAGCGGTCTCTCCCTTAAACAGCTAAACAGGCCAGCCGGAGTTCAACTCTCCGGCCGCGCATAAAAAGTTTAACGGGGAGACAAAGTTTAGCGGATAACATAAGAGCAAAACAGTAACGGAGTTACTAAAAAATAAGCCACCGCGCCGCAAGCAGCGCGATATTTTTGTAGCGTTGCACGTAGCCGACGTGGCTTGTTCTGTAAGGAAATTTTTTGTACTGTGCGGTTTACTACCGCTGTAGTATAACCGCCACAAGCGGCGCACGCAAGCAGGTGCGTAGCGTGCAGACGGTATTAAACCGCACCGCGAATAAAACATTCCATAAGGAGAGACACAATGGAAGAAAAAAAAGAGAGGCAGGAAAGTATAAACTTTCGGGTAGCCGCAATTTACAGCACGAAAGGCGGGGTCGGTAAAAGCTCGGCAACAATAAGCCTTGCGCGTTATTTAGCGGCAACCGGGCGGCGGGTAGCGATACTGGACATGGACGGAAACAACAATTCGACGAGTTTCTGGTTTTTACAGGAAGCGCTGTTTGACAAAGCCCGGCAGAAACACATCGCGATAGCGCTGAACGATGAAAAGAACGATCTGAAAAAATACACGTTACCGTCAGTAGTAAAGAACGTGGACGTAATAGCGTCATCCGAATATCTGTCCGATTTACGTTCGATAAACGAACGGCGGTTGAGCCGCATGATAAAAACACTGGAAGGAAAATACGATGTTGTTATAATCGACTGCCCGCCGACTTATGACAACTTAACGTTAAACGCGGTAAACGCGTCGGATTATATAATCACACCGGCGTTTAAAGATATGTTCAGCTACAACGCGTGCCGGTATTTAAAAGCAAAACTTGAGAGCGAGACAAACAGGATTAACAACTGGCATGTCATGATCAACGGATATAACAGACAATACGAGCAGGCGCAGGGCGGCAAGCAAAAAGAGTTCATCGAATTGTATAAAAATGAATTCAAAACGACCGAAAAAGAGACATGGTTTCCCTGGACAAACGACATAAAAGAAATCATAGACCGCCGGGCATATCTATCAGGAAGTCCGACACACAAAGCGGTATGTAACGAAGCGTTATACTCGGCGGTACGCAATTTGTCATTAAGCATATTACCGGAAGGGCAAGAGATAAAAGAACCGGAGGTATTTTAATGTCAACGTTAAAATTAAAGGATACCGCGAAGTTTGCGGGCGCTAATGCCGGGGTAAATTTATACGCCCGGATGATGCGGTTACAGGACATAGAAATTGATCCCGAACTATCCACAATATTTGAGCGCGAAGAAACAATAATAAACGTAATAGCGGGAAGCATAAAAGAGTACGGGTTTGACAAAGCGGAGCCGCCCGTAATATGGAAAGGTACAAACAGGCTGGTAGACGGCCACACAAGATATTACGCGGCGAAAGAAGCGGGGTTATACGAGATACCCGTGGAAGAAAAGGAGTTTGAAAGTATAGAGGACGCAAAACTATACGCGTTCAGGCGGCAGGCAAACAGACGGAATTTAACGCAAGCGGAGATATACAAAGCAGCGACAACGTTAAATATAAAAACGGGGGATGGAAGCAGGGACGGCACAGGCAGGAGTGTAGAAAAACTCGCCGATCAGTTGAATACCGGAAAATCAACAATATACAAAGCCCGCGCCATCGAGAAGGAAGCGGACAGCGAAATAATCGAGGATGTAAGGAAGAACAAAACATCAATCAATGCGGCGTACAACAAAGTGAAGGAAAAGAAGGCGCCTAAAAGGGAAGCGAATAAAACGGGTAATGGTTTAAAAGAAGTAAAAAAACTATTTGAAACCGAAACCGAATTTTCAGACGATACGGTATCATTTGAAGATATAGATGATGTCATAGGTGATGAAGATGAAGATGATGAAATAAAAACTGATATTGACAGATCTCTATCCGACGAAACAAACGGTCTTGAAATAAATTTACCTGAAGAAACAGATGATAATAGCGACGGTATTGATCCTATACCGAATAGTGGACACGACTTTGAAACATCAAACGGTAATAAGAGCGGATATAATAATCAACCATTAAAAGAGGCAATATCTTTGCTGGAAGATTTTTATCATGATGCGGTTGAAACCCAAATTGATGTGGGTATGTTAGATAAAGCCCTGGTATTACTTAGAAAAATGCTGGAGGGAAAAGAATGAAAACCCTCACTATAGTAGATATGTTTGCCGGAGCCGGAGGTGAGAGCACCGGGATAATGCAGGCGGCGGAACAATTAGGATATAACATCAACTTAACAGCTATAAACCACTGGGAGAGGGCTGTTGAAACACATTCACATAACCACCCTTCCGCGGAACATTTTTGTGAATCCGTAGAACACCTTGATCCTGTAAAAGTAGTGCCCGGACAAAAGATAGATTTGTTATGGGCGTCTCCTGAATGTACACATCACAGTGTAGCGCGCGGAGGCAAACCGCGATCAAATCAAAGCAGGGCGAGCGCGTGGATAATACTTGACTGGCTGTCAAAACTGCAGGTAAAAAGGGTAATCATCGAGAATGTGCCTGAGTTTACAAGCTGGGGGCCTTTAGACGAAAACGGCCGGATCATAAAAGCGGAAAAAGGAATAACATTTAACGCGTTCACCGCGGCGCTGCGGTCACTCGGTTATACCGTAGAATGGAATGTGTTAAACGCGGCGAACTACGGAGGCGCAACAACACGGAAACGTCTTTTTATACAGGCGGTAAAGGGTAATAAAAAAATACTATGGCCGGATGTTACGAACTGTGAAAAAGGCATTAAGCTGCCGGGATGGAAAAGCGCAAAAGACATTATAGACCGGTCGGTACACGGCGGATCAATATTCAGCCGCAAGAGGCCGCTTGCCGACGCAACGCTTCGGCGCATCGAGCACGGAATAAAAAAATACTGGGGAGAATATGCCGAACCGTTTTTAGTAGTGTTGCGCGGCACCGGAACATCGAGGTCAATAAACGCGCCTGTAAACGGAATAACGTGCGCGGGGCACCATGCGCTTGTCGAGCCGTTTTTATTACCCAATGAAGGTTATTACCGGGGTAACCAGCCGCGAACAATAGCAACGCCGCTATCAGGAATAACCGCGTCGCGCGGATTCGGCGCAATGATAGAACCGTTTATCACCAGCTATCACGGCGGGCATAACGGAGGACGTGACGGGGACAAACGAAATTATCCATTAGACAAACCGTTACCCGTAATTGACACATCAAACCGCTATGGATTGGTAGAGTCGTACAAATTTGATATAGGCTTCCGAATGCTTCAGCCGCATGAACTAAAAGCGGCAATGGGATTCCCTGAGACATACAATATTCTTGGAACCAAAGAGGAACAAACCAGACAGATAGGAAATGCCGTGGAAGTAAACGGAGCAAAGGCGTTAGCGCGGACAGTTTTGGAAAATTAGAAGTTGGAATTATTTGAGGTGTTACAATGAAACCAATATTATTTTCCACACAGATGGTGCAGGCGTTATTAAACACGAAGCCTAACACATATCCGCCGGAACCGATAGACGCAAGCAAGCCGTGCAAGGGAATGACGCGGCGGGTGATAAAATATGATCTTAATGATTATGCGGATGAAGGGTACGGTGCGGAGCTTTATGTTTCGCATACAGAGGGTGGTTATGTAACCCACAAAACTTTTAAACCAAAATACCAAGTAGGCGATGTGTTATGGGTGCGGGAAACTTATCGTTGCACGGGATTTGATATTGATGAAAAAACTGCTTGTATACAATACAAAGACGAAAAATCAAACCGGGTAAAGTTTAGCGATGATGAAAGATTTAAGAAATACGCAAAATGTTACGCGGGCTGGAAACCATTAATCCACATGCCCCGTGAAGCGGCGCGTATATTCCTTAAAGTGCGCGATGTGCGGATAGAGCGGTTGCAAGATATTAGCGAACAGGAGGCAAATGATGAAGGGGCAGTTTGCATTAAGTGCAAAAACAATACACCAGATTGTAAAAAATGCCCCTTTGAACATTGTTTTAAAAAATTATGGGACAGCCTCGACGCCAGGCGCGGCTATTGCTGGGATACTAACCCTTATGTGTGGGTTTACGGGTTTGAGGGGGTAAATAATGTTCAGTAACGCAACAGAGGCGGAATGGTGGCAGGATAAAAACTGCCATAAATGCTGGAAATACAACAGCGTGGGTGAAGACAGAAATAAAATAAGATGTAAAACGGGGTATGACATTGACCTGGGATATATCACCGGAAGCCTCCCAAACAGAGTAAAAAAGATTACTGAAGAAATCAATTGTCCGTACAGGCAGGATAAAAGGCCGCCTAAGCGCAAAAAAGCGCGGCCGATGCCTTTATTTGAGAGTTGATATTTAGGGATGCAGGGGCGCGGGCATTTATTAGCCCGATGTACACGGGCAGCGCCTAATTTATATTTTTAATAAGTTTGGAGGAACGCGGAATGGCAATAAATAACCACGAAGCCATACTGGAAAAAATAAATCTATTAAAAAAGATAGACAGCGATATAAATAAATTACAGGAAGAAATAAAGAACATACCGGAGCAACACTGCGAAGTCTACGCGCGTATAGTGGGTTATTACCGCAGCCTACGGGCATGGAACAAAGGGAAGGCGGAGGAATATAAAGAGCGGGTTTGCTTTGTCCCGTGTCCGGCATACAGGACAAACGGCGAAACAGTGAAATTAAATTAAGCGGTATAAAAATATGAAACATTTTTTGCTGGAAGACAGGGAATACAAAATGGACATAAGGTATAAGGCGCCGGGACGGCGGAACGAGCGTCCGTTATACTTACTGCGGAAACTGTTAAACAACAAAGGGCGTAGTTTTAGCGGCGGGCGTAGCCGGGATACAAGACAGATGTGTGTAGTAAAGATGCACTATTCAAAAAGCATAAAGGCGCATAGGGTACAGCTTGATAAATACTTAATACGCGAAGGCGCCGGAAAAGAAGGCGGTAGGGCGGAAATCTACGGCACGCCGGAAGAAGAATACCGGAAAAACATGGCGGCAAAAAACTTCAGAATATTTTTAAGTCCGCAATCAGACAAAGTAGACCTGCGGGTATTAACCGAAAACTTTGTAAAAAAGCTGGAAGTTGAAACAGGGTATAAGTTTTACTGGCAGGCTGCGGAGCACTACAACACGGCGCATCCGCACGCGCATCTTTTAATAAACGGAACCGGTAAAACCGGGGAAGACGTGATTATAAAGAAAGACATAGTAAAAAGATTTATGAGGGAACTTGCGCGGGATACCTGTACATCACTAACCGGAAGCAGAACAAGGGATGAAATGGAAGCGGATAGAAACAAAAACATAACGGCGAACAGACTTACAGAGATAGACAGGGACATAGACATATTCTCAATTGAAAAATATATAAGCCCAAAAAGTTTAAATAAACGGGACAGTAAATACGCGCGGCGTCTGGAATATTTAAGAACACTCGGATTATGCGAACGGGAAAATGACGGATACAGGCTGGAAAACAACTGGCTGGAAATATTAAAAACCCAGGGGCGTTACAACTGCTATTTAGACGCTCAAAATAATTTACAGTATAGTGGCAAACAGGATTTTACATTATACGAAAGCGGCACGGGAAAACAGAAAGGTATAATAACAAAGATATATAAGGTAGATGATGTAAGCGATAACTATGCGGCCGTCATGGAGGGGATAAACGGCAAGGCATATTTCATACCGTTATATAAAAGGCCTGAAATCAAAGCGGGGGATATGGTAGAAGCGGTACCTTTAAAGAATCAAAAAGGCAGACTTACTCCCGTGTTTAATACTTTGACAAAAAATCAAACGGTCTATCACATAAAGCGGAACAACTATAAGAACAGGCTGGCAGATAGTTTGCTGGAAGGTATTGATGGAAAAGGTTTTTGAAATAAACCCCGAACTGGTAAAAGAAGATTCCGATTTAGAAATTATCAGGGATTACAGGGAAGATGACAGGCTGATAGAAAGTGTGGGGCAAAGCATATACGAGAGCGGCTTTTGGAAACACGAGCCAATAGTACTATGGGGCGGCCGTGAAAACATACTGGTAAGCGGCAGAACAAGACTGCGGGCGGCATTACGAAAAGAAATTAGAAAAGTTTACGTGATAGAAAAGGAATTTAAAAACATAACGGAAGCGGCGCTATATAACTTTGCGGATAAAATAGAGCGGAAAAGTTTAACGCAGTATGAAATTATGATGCTCTCTTTATCCGGTAAGAAAGACACAACGGAAAAAGGCAGGGCAGCGGAATTACTGGGCCTGAGAATCGGAATAAGTAAAACGACAATATACAAAGCGCGCAGCATATTTTTTGAAGGCGACTATGAAATTTTATTGAAAATAAGAGAAGGAAAATTAACAATCAACAAAGCGTATAACATTCACAGGGGAGCAATATATGAATGGGAACGAGCTTCAGCAAATAAACGCGGTTTTGGACAGGGAATATCCGGGTATAACAGATAAAGATATTTTACGGGAAACCGCGTCAAGGAGAAGAAAGAAAGCTGAAAGAAAATATTTTATAAAAAGAATCTCTAAAAAGTATGTTTCAAAAATTCCGGTTGTTTTCGCGGGTATAATGATAATCATTGTCGCATTAACCGGCATAGGGAACTTATATATAAAACTCTTATTATGCATAACAATACTAATCAATTTAAAGTTTATAAAAGGAAGGGGTACAAAAAGATGAATTACTACATAGCGCAGGTAAAAACCCGGGAGGAAGAAAAGTATATAAAACATTTTGAAAACCTGTATCCGGAATCGGAAATCAATTTATATTTTCCAAAGAAGACGGTACGCGAGAAGGTAAAGGATAAAACCGTGATAAAAGACAAGCCGTTAATTAAAGGTTATGTAATAGTGGAATGTGATGAAAGAATCGACATCAGATACATAATAAAAAGATTTAAAGAAGCAAGCGGCTTTATCCGTTTTTTAAAGACAAATACCGATGTAACAAAGCTGACGGGACAGGGAAAAGAGCTGGTACTATTTTTCATCAAACATAAATCAACAGGTATTTCAAAAGTCCATTACAACGAGAACGACCGTATAGTAATTGAGGACGGCGTACTTAAAGGCATGGAAGGACAAATAATAAAAGTTGACAGAAGACGGCAGAGGGCAAAAATATTACTTGATATATGCGGCGCGTCAATGACATTCGAGTTTTCGTTTGAAGTAGTTAAACAAATAACGCGGTAAGATACGGGGTATTAAATGGAAAAGAATGAATTTCTGAGGGAAAGACCGAAAGCGGGCGGCAACGATCAGTTATTGGCCACATTAAACAAGCTCGGGGCTTTTACAATAATATTTCTGGGGATGTGGCTTTCGACACAGGCGGCAGCGAAACAGTTTAATTACGATCCGGCTATTATCGGCTATCCGTTTTACATAATAGAAGAACCGCCGGTATCACACATACCGTATCCCGTGTATTTACCGTGGCAATATTTTACATGGCTGTTACAGGAATACACGCACAGGGAATTGTATGCTACCTTCCGCCGGGCGCTTGCGCCTCTTGTAATATGCGGCGCTTTTGCCGTTACACTTTACACGGTTTTAACATATTTAAGAGGAGCGCTGCAAAAACAGGAAAATACATTCGGGACAGCCCGCTGGGGAACGGACAGGGATTTACGAAAGACGGGGCTATTGGGAAGGAACGGCGGGATAATACTAGGGCAACTATTCAAAGCGGTAGTTATAAGCAAATTAAATATAAAAACAAATTTTGAAATATTACATTTAAAGAAACCGTCGGATGTAATTGTCCAAAGCGGAATATACAATGTGTTACTTGCCGCTCCGACACGAAGCGGCAAGGGCGTATCAAGCGTAATACCCACATTGTTATATTATCCGGGAAGTTTAATAGTACTTGATTTCAAGGGAGAGAATTTCAATTTAACATCCGGGTTTAGAAAAAGATTTTCAAAAATCTACCGCTGGGCGCCTGTGGGTGAAGGCCATCATTTTAACCCGTTAATGGAAATAAGGGGCGGCAGGGACGCCTTTAGCGATGCCGATTTAATAGCCGACATATTAACTACCCCGTCAGGCGGTAAAGGCAAAGACAGCGCGAACAGCGAACACTTTAGAACGGCGGCAAAGGAACTGCTAACGGCAGTAATACTTCATGTTTTATGTTCCGATTATCCTGATAAATCATTACCCGGCTGCGCGGCTTTTCTGAAACAGGTAAATCCAGAGAATCACGCCGACACAAAATATATATGCGAGCTAATGATTAATTCAAGACACTGCTCCGAAATAATACACAGGCACGTAGTAGAGGGAGCGGGGAACCAGTTAAAGAGACCCGATAACGAAGGCGGCAGCGTGCTGTCCACGGCAAATAACGCGCTTACAATTTTCTCGGACGATCACATAAGGGAAAATTCCGTTGACAGTGATTTCTATTTAGAGGGGTTTGAAAAGACCGGCGAGCCAATATCACTGTATCTGACCGTGCCGAACAGCGACAGGGACAGAATCGCGCCTTTAATTCGAATGTTTATAATTCTTCTATCAAGAAAGTTTTCATCGGGGGAGACGGCCGCGACCGACAGGAAACTAAAAGTGCCGTTATTATTCGTGTTAGACGAATTCGACAAACTGGGGAAATATGACGAGCTGCATACAAACATGGGCATCCACAACGGTTACGGAATACATTATTTCCTTATAATACAGAGTTTAAACCAGTTAAACGACATATACGGAAAGGATCATTCGTTTCTGGCACACTGCCGGAACAAAGTGATCTTCGCGCCCGGCGAGATTGATTCGGCGAAACAGGTAAGTGAAATTTGCGGCAAGGATTCGATACTGAAACGGAACGTATCAAACAGCGGCTCAAGATTTTCAATGGGGCTTGATAATTTAAGCGTGTCAGGCCAGGAACAGGAGAGGAATTTAATCAACGCCGACGAGGTAATGAAGTTACCGCCTACACAATTACTGATGATAGAAAGCGGACATCCGACATACATAGGTAAAAAGGTGGTTTACTATGAAGATGACCGTTTTAAAGACAGGGCAAAGATTCCCGCGGCGTTTACCGACCGCCAGGGCGCGTTACAGCAGTTAACACACCAGGGCATAGCGGAACGCGATTTATGGTTTATGAATACGGATTACCAGTTACCGACTGAAGAAGAAGAGAAGAAAGAAGCATCGGACAAATATAAAACATTTTTTGAAGCGGTAAATCCCGCCGGCAAAGACACCGCGACAAAACAGGACATGCCGTCAGGGGATGATGAAAATATAGAGACTTACGAAGTGGAAAACGACTTCGGGTTATAAATATTTAATAATATTTATATGAAAATATAAAAATATGAGAAATGACAAAAAAGACGTCCATATATTTATCGACAGGCAATTAAATGAAAGTATAGAAAGTTATTGCCGTGAAAACAATATAGAAAGCCGGAGCGAATTCCTGCGTTACGCGATCACAAGAACAATAACGCCGGATGTAAAAGACGCGACACTGACATTTGAAAGTTTAAGACAGTTACACGACAAACAAAAGAAACTGGAAGAACAGAACGAATTATCATTTTTATTGCTAAAACACTTTATACATTTCTGGATGTTATACCACGGAGATATTGATGCCGAGCATAAAGACGCCGCGTTGCGAAGCGGGAAGATACGCTTTAACAAGTTTTTCGACAGTTTCAAAGATATGATAAAAAGATCGCCGGCTTTATTATCAAGCCTCCTGGCCGATATGTTTGAAGATAAATAGTATTTTGTAAAGGTGTATATCCTGTACGTATAAGTTACAGAACTAAATAACAAGGACCTTATTAAAAATGTCAACAAAAGAAGAAGACGAACTGGTAATTAGGCAGCGGCACATGGACAATTTACTCCGTGATCTAAACCTTTTAATTCCGTATTTCGAAACAAAGACAATAACAAATATTTTTATATACGGGGACGGACGTATACAGGTAGATGATTTCCGGAAGGGCATAAGCGATACCGGAAAAGTAATCAGCGCCGCGGGCCGGATGCGCATCATACACAACCTTGCCTCAATGTCCGAAACACCTATAGATATATTCGCGCGTCCCGTGCTGGAGAGCATTATACCGAAATACAACATAAGAACTACCGCGATACTGCCGCCGTGGGTGGAAAAACCTGAAATTACATTCCGCCGTCCGGCCGGGAAAATATTAACGCTTGAGGAATACAGGGAGCAAAACAGAATAAGCGAAAGTTATTATAATTTGCTGATAGAACATATAGAAAAGCGCAGCAACATAATAATATCGGGTTCCACGGGAAGCGGTAAGACAACATTTGTAAACGCCTGTATAGAGAAGATGCGCGAGTTTACACCCGATGAAAGATTTTATGTAATAGAAGATACGCCGGAATTACAGTGCGGAAGTAAAAACCTGACACAGCTCTACATAAGAAAGGACCAGGCTATATTCGCGATACAAACGGCATTGCGCTGGAGCCCCAAACGGATTATATTCGGCGAGTTGCGTTCAGGAGACGTGGCCGTTGAATTGTTAGAAGCATGGAACACGGGCCATCCGGGTAATATAACAACAATCCACGCCGATAGCGCCGAATCAACAATACCGCGTCTTGAAGGACTTCTGAGACAAAAATACTCGGGGGCGTTACCGGACATTTCCGATACCGTGCAGTTAATAGTTCATCTGACATACGGAAGAAAAATAGGCAAACACGGAGAGCCTACAGGCCCGGTAGTCGACGCGATTTTAACCACAAAAGAAATAATGAAATTAAAATAATTTTTGTACGGTAAATTATACAAAAATATTTATGAACTACCGCGCGGTAGTAAACCAAAACACGGACAATAAACCCGTGCCGGGTAAAGGAGAGATCATGGAGTGTAAAAAAGAAAAAGCAATAGAAGGAAACCTCTGTCTGTATTTAGCGGGGAATCTGTGCGCATTATTAAAATGCGCTTTTGAAGACGAACCGGAAACTGAAGACGGTGATTTACCGTTCCGGTTAACGGAAAATGAAATAACAAAAGACGGGGTAAATATTGAAAAGGGAGAATTTAATATTGATGCCGGTAATATTACGGACGGCGCTGACCCTGCTGTTAATTACGGCGGTAATAGCATCGGTGTGTTTCTGAATAAATTATTTAAAAAACATTCCTGAAAGACACTTACAGGCGGCAAAAATCCGCGTAAGCGGTAAAAAATATTTTTAAGGAGTTAACTATGTTAATCAAAAAAGGTTTCTTTGTTAGAGGCAGGTTAAAAACAATTTTAATCATGTTTGTACTGTTTGCATTGCAGGCGGCAGCGGTTTTTGCCCAGGAGCTGGTACCGGGAAGCCTTACAACACTTGCGGAACAAGTACAGGGTATATTTACCGGAGATTTGACTCGAATAATAGTCGGGTGCTGCTTTGCCGGTTCGTGTGTCGCTTACGCTTTTAACAAGGACAATGAAAAGATGAAAGGCAAGATGGTAGCAATCATTATAGCCACGGCACTGTTAGGCAGTGCGCAGTTTGTTGTTAAAAATCTTTTAGCGGCAACGTCAAAATAATAAAATGATAAACATGAAAGAATACGGAACCGTTGTACACCGCTCCCTAATGCAGCGCGATCTAATGATTGGAATTCCTCCTATGGGATTACTTTTAATACTGTTGCTTGGCGTGTTTTTTATGTATATTTTAGAGCTCTATATCATGGGAATACCAATAGCGGTACTTTATATTGTTATGCGCCTTCTTACAAAAAAGGACCCGTATCTAATCGACATAGTGCTTGATAACATCATGCAAAAAGATAAACTAATCCCTTAACAAAAATACAAAGAAAAAAAATGAGTACGGACGAATTCTACAAACACATACCATGGGCATACATAAGCAGCCATTATACAGGAGTTGTCGTTCAGAAAGACGGCATACTACAGCGCACCTTTGCCTTCAAGCCCCCCGATCTTGAATCCTCATCGGCTTTTGATATTGATTTATTAAGCCGGAAAATAAACGACTGCATAAAAAGACTGGGGGAAGGCTGGGCGGTACATTTCGAGACGCAGCGTTTTTGCACACAGGAATATCCCGGCGGCGAGTTTGAAACACTCGCCGCTTATCTAATCGACGCCGAGCGTGAAGCCTCGTTTAAAAGAGCGGGGAAGCATTTTGAATCAAGCTATTATCTAACCTTTTCCAAAAAACCGCCGGTTGATACAATACAAAAAGCAAAAAACTTTTTTATACAGACACGGGATAATAGAAAAGAGAGTTCCGAAAAAGAGAATATACTGGACTTTGTGCACGAAAGCGACGAGGTTATCGGCGTGTTAAGTACATCAATGCCCGTTATGCAACTGGATAACCGGCAGACAGCGGCTTTTCTACATTCAACAGTTTCAACCAATAAACAGTATATAATCTTCCCCGCAACCGCTGTCCT
Organism: Spirochaetia bacterium; assembly: GCA_026002305.1. GTDB lineage: Bacteria > Spirochaetota > Spirochaetia > Treponematales > Breznakiellaceae > BNVA01. Next base: position 1,287 of record BOBI01000031.1, on the reverse strand, counting down.
GCTCGACAGAATCCTGCCCGACGAGGAGTTATCAACCGATTTAACAATGCGATTAGGTGATAACTATATTCCGGTTTTGGGCATAAACGATTTCCCCATGGAAACGTACCCCGCGATCTTATCGGATTTAAGCAGGGCGGAATTGGAATACCGCTGGGTTACCCGCTATATTTGCATGGATAAAGAAGAAGCGGTAAAGACAACGCAGAAAGCGGAAAAAACACACAGGGGAAACCGTTCGACACTTTTACAATCATTCTTTGCCTCCGCGTCAGGGGAGGCGCCATCCACTGTTAACAGGGGCGCTATGGTAAAGGAAGAAGACGCCGGAACGGCTACGGAGGAAATAGAAACGGATCAGGCGGGTCTTGGATATTATACATCAAATGTGATGGTGTGGCATGAGGATTTGACAGAGGCAAAAGCTAAAGCGGACCTTGTTAAACGCGTTATAAACAGTGAAGGGTTTACCTGCAAAGAAGAAACTTTTAACGCGCTTGAAGCATGGAAAAGTATGCTGCCCGGACAGGTTTACGCTAATTACAGAAAACTGCCTGTCGTAACAAACACGCTGGCCCATGTCCTGCCGCTTTCCTCGATATGGGCGGGCATGGAAAGCAATATGCACGCCGGAGAAATAACGGGGATTGATATACCCCATGTAATTTGTTCAACACGGGAGGGCACCCCGTTTTTCCTTAACATAAATCCGTCCGATGTGGGTCATACAACAATCTGGGGGCCGACAGGAGCGGGAAAATCGACACTGCTAAATCTTCTGGAGATGCAGTTTTTCAAATACCCAGATTCGCAGGTTATAGTATTTGACAAGGGAAAGAGCTGCAGGCAGCCCTGCATGGCATCCGGCGGACGTTATTACGAACCCGCAAGCGGTGAAGGCGGAAGCGGTGTAAACTTTCAGCCGCTGCGTGATTTATCAACAGACAATGACGTAACCTTCGCGATTGAGTTTATTGAAATCCTGCTTGTCATGCAGAAAGTAATAGTAACGCCTAACATGGGTAAGGCAATTAAAGACGCCATAGATTTAATGCGCGGTGACGACGTACCTGCCGAATCAAGAACGCTTACAACATTTTGTCAGAATGTGAATTTTTATGACCACGATACGGGCCGTGATCTGGTCAAAGAAAACTTAACGCCGTATCTTTATAACGGCACCTACGGGAAGGTATTTGACAACCATTCAACGGATATAAGTCTTGACACGCGGTTTTTAGCGATAGAAATGGAATACCTTATGAATCTGGGCGAGGCCTGTGTGGC
>BOBI01000030.1 GCA_026002305.1 Spirochaetia bacterium | reverse complement strand
CCTTCATTTTCGGATCATTCAACGAATCTTTTTTAAGAGGACGTTTTTCTGTTGCTGTCCACGGATAAAAGTCATGCCTAAGATCATTAATTTGTGAATTTATTATGCTGATACCTATTTTTTCAGGCTCGTATTCCACTCCATCCTCATAATCGAATGTTACTTTTTTTTCACCGCTGCGCGTTGTGGAAAAGATTATTTCGTTTGTGGAAGCGTTTATTACATTATATGTCCACTTAATAGTTACTTTTCTTGTTATTATTAAACTGCCTAAACTTGCGGAACCGCCTACATTTATGTGGGACCTATCGTCAAAATAGTTAAAATCATCTATAACGCCTTCTATATAGGCATCGGTTAACTCGGCATAATCTTTTTTTTCTTTATCTTCTAGTTTTGAATAATCGACAAGTTTGTATACAAGATCATCTTGAACGGCGGCTTCCATAACCCTTGTAAGGTATGTTGCCATAGTTCTTTTTGCTTCATAAATTCTTTCATCTTTTGTTTTTGTAAAAAACTTAACGAAACCCGTTGCTATACTCTTGAAACTTAATTTTGCTTTAGGTATATAAGCCGATTCGAGCGGAATAACGGCAATTTTTTTTATACCGTCCGCCTTTATCCTTGCTTCGTTTTTACTGCGGACTTCCACAGTGGTTGCGCACGAAAAAAACACGGCGCTAACTAAAAGCAAACTAAAAAACGCCAAACCATTTTTCATTTTTTCCATTTTTCTCATAAACATTCCTTTTTATTTAAAATATTTCTATTCGACGAGATCATCGCCTATCATCAATATATGTCCGGTTTCACGCTCACTTCTAAACCAGTCCATAAACTTTTTTACCGCCGCATCGGCATCGCGTTTAGGAATCGCTCCCATAAAACTTAATTCATCACGCACTTCGGCACGGCGGCCGCTTGAAATATTCGCTAGTATTTTTTCCGTAAAATTATCGCCGCGCCCTTTTATCAGTACCGCTATATCGCGGGAGTTCATCGAATGTAATTTTTTCTGAATCGGTTTGTCTTCGGCGCTGCACACATCGTCCAGCGTATAGAGCCGTTCTTTTAAATTTTTGCTTAAATCAGGATCCTGCTCCGATAAATCCATGAGGATCTTATCCCCGAATGAAACATCAGTGTTTTTTAAAATTGCCGCAAGCGCGCCCATGCCGTCCAAATCCTTTGTTACGGCACTTGATACGTTACGCGCTTTTTCGCGCAGCGCGGCGGCAACTTTTTCCAAAACTTCAGGCGATATTTGCCCCAAATGCCCAATTCGCCTGACAGTTTCAAGCCGCCACTCTGCCTCCGAGCTGCGAAGCGCCGCCGCCGATATTTTCGGGTCGATACGCGAAAGTATCATTGCGCCTGTAGCCGGTGTTTCATCCCTAAGCAGCATAGAAATTTGCTCGCCTGTAAACCCTTCTAAAAACGAAAACGACGTTTCATGGTACTGCGGCACGGCACGGCGTAAAAATTCATCGCCTTTTTCTTTGCCGAATGCCGTGTAGAGCAGCTTTCTCGCTTCCTCCATGCCGCCCGTTGCATTTGCGCCGTAATTTTGCGCTAAAACACCTTGGAATTCGGCAAAAATCGTAGCGGCTTCTTCTCTGTTTATGCCCTTAATTCCCGCGATTTCGGCGGAAATCTTTTCAACCTGTTCTTCTTCAAGGTTTGAAAGCACCTTTGCCGCTTGTTCTGCCCCAATCAGAATTAAAAATTTAGCAACCCGCCGGTATTTCGGTTCATTTTCTTCGTCTGCGGCATCAGTTTCCACAGGAAGTTTTGCGAAAGAATGCGCCTTACCGGCAAATGAAAGTGCGCCGTTTTGCATAGTACGCTCGTAAGCGTTAATTTTTTGTTTGTCTGCGTTCATGGGTATTTTAGAAACGTCCTATATAAAAATATCAATTATGCGGGGTTTGGACAACCTGTATAAAAAACACCGCTAAACCGGCTGACCTTCCATTACGCCTTGAATTAAAGGGACGCCTTGGACAACAAGGCCTTTGCGGCGGGATTCTACAAGGCATGAAAGTTCAAAAAGCATATTTTTGTCCACTTGTTCGGCAATGGGGTAAACATAGTGAACGGTTTCTTCGGTATACCGCTTAACAAATTCCGCACGGTTTACAAACCCTAATGAAACCATGTTTGATATGCGGTCGGCGCTTTTTAAAAGTTTCGCATGGTTTGAACCTTCCAAAAGTATTCGTGTAAGAAACTCCGTTTTTGCCTCGCCGGGTCTTTTAGTTACTTCCATAACAAGTTCATATACCGCGTGTCCGTCGTAGTCCACTTCTAAAAGCTGGTTGCGGTTAAAATCGGGAATATCTTCGATAAGGTCGTGAACAATTGATGCTTTAAGGAGTACAGGCTCAATGTAGCCGTAGTCAATCAGAATTGTCATTGTATCAAGCTGGTGGCGGAACATATTGCCGCCGCCTTCCCTGGATTTGCCTATCAATGCCGTAGCCAATTGCATATAGGGTGCAAGAAAAATTTCTTTTAAACGCCACATTTTTTCGTTGGTCATAGTGTTTAGATGATCTTATTTAAGAGCTTTTAAAAAATCAATAAGGCTTGAAAGATACGCTTCTCTGTTTTGCCGGGAGGTAAGATCGCGCAGTGTTATTTTTCCGTTTAAAGGATCTTCCTCATTCGGAATGATAACGTAAGAGGCGCCTTTTTTTTCGGCAAGCATAAACTGCGCCGTTAGTTTTTTTGCTTCGCACGATACCTCGCAGGCAATATTTGAATTACGCAATTTAAGCGCAAGCTGCTGGTATAAACCTGTTTTAGCTTCGTCAAGGCAGGCGATAAAAACAGGCGCGTAAGTCTTGCGCTTTTGCGTTTTACCAAGCGCATCTATGGCCGCGATAAGCCTGTCCAGCCCCACAGAAGCGCCTACGCCGCTTAACGGCTCCTTTGAATAGAGGCCTGTTAAATTGTCGTAACGGCCGCCGGAACACACGGAGCCAATTTCGCTCATTTCGGCTAAAAAGGTTTCAAAAACAATGCCGGTGTAGTAATCAAGGCCGCGTGTTATAGACGGGTCCAAAACAAAACTGTCTTCCACATTGCAGTCGATCATATACTTTCGTATAACAGACAGCCGCTCCGATTCTTCCGATGTTCCGCCCGATGCTTTTATCATGGCGTCTAACGTTTCTTCCCATGTGGATTTTGCCCCGATAAAATTTAAAATTTCCTCCGCGCGCGCGGAATCCGTAATTTCGCCTAACGCGCGAAAAACCTCCTCGCGTCCTATTTTGTCAAGTTTGTCTACGGCGCGTAACACACCGGTTAATTTTTCAGGCATTCCTATTTTCTTTAAAAAATTATTAAACATTCCGCGGTGATTAACTTTTATTTTTACATTGCCGGCGCCGCAGGCGGCAAGCGCTTCTTTCATCATCAATAAAATTTCAAAGTCGCAGGCGGCGGTATTGCTTCCAACGCAGTCAAAATCACATTGTGTGAATTCGCGGTAACGCCCGCGCTGCGTATTCTCGCCGCGCCATACCTTTGCGATATGGTAGCGCTTAAAAGGAAAGGTAAGCTCACCACGGTGTTCCGCCGCAAAGCGGGCAAAAGGCACCGTTAAATCGAAGCGCAGCGAAACATCGCGGCCGCCGTTATCGGTAAAACGGTAAACCTGTTTCTCGGTTTCGCCGCCGCCCTTGCCAAGTAATATTTCCGTATATTCCAAAGCCGGCGTATCAATCGGTAGAAAACCGAACTTCCTAAAAACATTTTCAACATTTTCCACAAGAGTCCGTTTAAGTATTTCATCTTGCGGTAAAAAATCCCTAAAGCCTTTTAAAACACGCGGTTGTATAAAATCCTGCATAACATCTCCTAACTACTGCCATACAAAAACAGGACGCAAAGAGTCACTATCCCATTTCCAAGTCGAATTAAAATCCCAATTATTAGGAGATCCGGCAAAAGTCATAAACCATAATTCCGTAACATTGCTGCGCGGAATATCGTCGCCGGATGTTGTTTCGATTGTGGGTGTTCCTGTTGCGTCTGTTATAATAGTCGATTCTTCCAGGTTATAATTACGTGTTGGCGTTACCGCTTCTCCGGATATTTTGCCTACATGTGCGACTCCTGTTGATAAAACTCCAAACGTATCATTTAATGATACGGAGTATGATATGGTGTTTTTTGAACTGTCCCGATTACTGCCTAATATTCCGCCGCAAAGTAAACGTATACCCTTGCAAGTAATGTCTCCGCTTGAATAACATTCAATAATTCTTGCATTTTCGCTACCGCTACCGCAGAATGAGTAAGCGTTGATTCCTCCGGCGGCAGCATTGCCGGTTGTATTTTTTAAGTTTATTGTTCCCGTACTGTAACTTTTTTGTATTGTTATTAGGAGGGCGCCTGTACCGTTAGTATATGTAGTGCCTACAATCCCGCCTAAATATGTTGTTTCGGTATTACCTACGGTGTCCGCGTTAAGCGTAAGTGAGAGAAGGGAAGCGCAGCCTGAAATTCTTGTTCCGCCGTCTATAAATGTTGTTGTTGGACTTGTCGCGCTTGAAACAATGCGTCCCGCGATTCCCCCTGCCGATACACCGGCAAAACCATTTGCTTTAGTTATTTTAAGACCGGCTGCCGTTCCGCTTGCAATGATATTTTCAAAATAAGCGTTTTCCGCATACCCGCAAATAATTCCAAGGTTTTGTTCCGAACTGCCCGAATTCAAACTGATTGACGACGAAGCAATATTTACTTTCAAGTTTTTTATTCCCGCGTGTGCCGCGCCTGTTCCCAAGACATAACCGAAAAGCCCTATGTACCGGTTTGACCCGCCGGGAAGTCTTAATCCGCTTATTGTATTAAAGCCCCCCGAAAAAATGCCCGAAAAAGGGTTGCCTTCCGTGCCTATAGGAGCCCAAACACCATCGCTTAAATCAAGATTTTTTATCAGTATATACTTGCCGTTTAAAGGGTAGGCGGCGGTTTTGCCTATTGCCTTTAATTCTTCTTTTTTAAATAAAGGTGTGTAGGCCTCGCTTACATAAAGATCGTAATTTGAACCGGAGGCAACTATCGCGTCTGTCCCCTCGCTGTAAAAACGATCCCCGTTAAGATCGAGTTCCGCAAATATTGTTACGGGTGCGGCAGCGGCAGGTATAATAAACGTGGCTTCCCATGAATACTGCGGCATACTCGGCGCCGGGCTTCCAATCGGGGAAACGGTTACGCTGCTCATTATTTCCCCGTTTTTATCATATATATTGACATTCACCGCCTCGTATTTTGCGGTAACAAGTTCGTTTGATAGTCTTATACGTCCTTGTATTTTGATTGGTTCAGGCGGCTCCGTAACAGGGCAGGCGCATAAACACAGGCAAAATAGGGCGGCGTAAAGCGCCGGATTCTTTTTCATCTTGCCTTTAATATACAACTTAATTTTAATTTTGGAACAGGCTCAATTTATAAAAAATAATATCAGGGCACGGGAACAGAAGATAAAATCCTGTTAATTATGGCGTCCGCATCCAGAGCGTCGGCTTCGGCTTCGTATGTCAGCACAAGACGGTGGCGCAGCACCGGCAGGGCGGCTTTTTTTACGTCTTCGGGACGGACAAACGAATTACCGGCAAAAAGCGCGATAATTTTTGCGCAGGTGTGCAGGGCGATGGATGCCCGCGGCGAGGCTCCGTAACTTATATACCTGTAAATGCCTTCGCGTCCGGTTTTAGAGGGCATATCAAAGCCGCCTCCGGATTTTTGCGTTGCCTGCGGCCTTGTCGCCGCCACCAGCGAAACAATGTAGCGGTCGATGTTTTCGTCAACATGAATACGGTTTGCCCATTCGCGTAATGTTTCCAGAGTCTGTTTGTTAAGCACGGTTTCAACAGGCGGCGGTTTTGAACCCTGCCTGACACCGGAAAGACTGTTATTAAGTTTTAGAATTTGCAATTCGTCGTCGCCGGCGGGGTAATTTATCAGCAATTTTAGAAAAAAGCGGTCAAGTTGAGCTTCCGGCAGTTGGTACGTGCCTTCCTGTTCGATGGGATTTTGGGTTGCAAGCACAAAAAACGGATCGCTTAACGGCCATGTATTTTCGCCGATGGTAACCTGATATTCTTCCATTGCTTCCAGCAGAGCCGATTGAACCTTTGCCGGAGCGCGGTTAATTTCGTCGGCTAGTACGATGTTTGTAAAAACGGGCCCCTTGCGGACTGAAAAAGTTCCCTGCGAACTTTCCCATACAAGCGTGCCTGTAAGGTCTGCGGGTAAAAGGTCGGGGGTAAATTGAATACGCTTGAATTCCAGCCCTGTAATGGCGGCAAGGCTTTTAACGGCCAGGGTTTTTGCAAGCCCCGGCGCGCCTTCCAAAAGTATGTGGCCGCCGGCGATAAGCGCCATTAAAAGACCATCGATCATATCCTTTTGAGCCACGATGAGCTTTGCCATCTGGGCCCGATAATCATCAAGGATACATTTTGCACGAATTATATCTTCGGCGGAAATACGCGCGTTCTTTTTTTCAGTTTCACCCTGATCCATTAGCCAATTATACTAAAGGGTATACCGAAAAACTAGGCATAAACACAGGCGGCAAGTTCGTCACGCTCTTTGCTTATTTTATTAAGCGCTTTTTTCTCGATCTGACGCACGGCCTCTGCGGAAAGTCCCATTTTGTCGCCTATCTTTTGGAGCGAGTGAGTTTCGCCGGGCACAAAACGAAAACGCTGCATAATTACGCCGCGCTCTTTGGTATTAAGACAGCGCCTAAGAAAATTCCTTGCTTCGCCGGCAGAATAATTCTGGATAAATTCTTCTTCAGGGTTAAGTTGTCTGGGATCGGCATAAAGCTCGCCAAAGGTTACGATTTCCGCTTCTTCCACATTCGCATCCAGAGCCGAATCCAGCGAAACACTGGAAACCGCGTTCCGCAAGCGCTCCACATCCTCTATAGCACAGCCAATTTTTTCGGCAATTTCTTCTGTACGCGGGTCGCGCCCCAAAATTTGGCTAAGGGAATGTTCAGCATCCCGGATTTTACGCAGCAGTTCTTCTTTTTGTATTGGAATATGAATCATGCGGGTTTTTGATTCCAGAAAGCGCCTGATCGACTGTTTAATCCAAAAGCTCGAATAGGTTGAAAAACGCACATTTTTTTCCACCGCGAACTTGCCGGCGGCGCGCATAAGACCGATATTGCCTTCTTGTATAATGTCCATAAGGGCTACATCGTGGCACCGGTACGACATACTTATTTTAACAACTAGCCGTAAGTTGGCTTCTACGAGCTTTTGTTTCGCGATCTTATCGCCGCTTTGAATACGCAGAGCAAGCGAACGCTCTTTTTCGGCGTCAAGAAGCGGGATCATCCTAACCTGTTTCATATAAGTATATATAATATCGTCCGGCATCTTTTCGTTTTCTTCCGCTTTCATGCAATCCCCCATTTTTTCGCTTCAAAGGCAAAGCGATATTTCATGTAAATATAAAGCAAGAATCGTGCCAACTTTTTTGTTATTCAGATTTTATTTGATAACTCGTTATATTATAATAACTTAAGGCATAACTTATAAAAATGGTATTGTGCCGCGCTTGCCGCAATGTATGATTTTTTAGACATCAAACAGTATAAAAATATAGTATTTTGAGTTTAATAGCAGTAGTTTTACTTTTTGGAAAACCACCGACCACACAGACCACACAGACACAAAAACCATAAAGTAAGATTGCTGGTTTAATAGCTTTAAAAAAACCAAATATGTAACCAAACCTCTATTTCAACCGTTATTAAGTTTAGGAGAATCCTAGTGAAAAAAATGGTTTCATTCGCAGTTATTATTTTGATAAGTGCGGTGGTGGTTTTTGCCGCCGATCCGCTGGAAGGCTACTGGTTAAGTATTGATGATAAAACAGACAAAGTTACCGCCTCGTGGCATATTTATCAGGATGGCGGAAATTTACTGGGCGCTCTTATGGGTGCGCCCGGGGTTAAAGCTGGTACGCTTGCCACCCGTTGTACCAAACAATATTCCGGGTACCCGATTGTGGGAAAAGTTAGCGAGATGAAATTATTAGGCACACCTTTTATATATGGGTTGCAGAAAAAGTCCGAGGGCAATTGGTACGGAGGTAAAATTATTGATCCGAATGACGGAAATGTTTATCCCTGCGATCTTATTTTTCACGCATCGGATGGCAAGAAATATAGGGAAGACAGATTGGAATTAAAAGTTTTCTTTATCCGGCAATTTTGGAAAAAAACGACACTAGCCGAAGCGGAAAAGGCATTTTAACACCTGCAATGCCTAAAAATAAAACCTAGCCGAAAACATACAAAAAAGTGGATGCCTAATAACTAAAAATCCAGCCAAAAATTTATAATGTTTCTAATTGAGGATAAAACCAAATGAGGTTAGATTTAACACAAGGCAATGCGCAGCAGAGCTGCGCGGTATTAAACCAAAACACGGACAATAAAACTTTGAAATAATAGGGCATTCAAAACAATTTTTGAATGCCCGTTTGTGTATGGAAAAACTAAAGTGAATGTAATCTTTTTTTGGATAAAAGTTATTTTTAGCAGGATACCAAAATTTATAAAAAAATATCCTGTGATGGTAGTATTCTTTTTCTTCGTATTATTTGCGTTGCCATTTGCAAATATTAATAAAATAATTATTAATAAAGAAAAGCATGAAATAATAATGCTTATTGCGGCACTAATTACTATAATAAACTCATGTAAAAATACAAGTGTATTAAGCCGTTTAATATTTTATTCAAAGGGTAATAAGACAAACCGGAATATAATTAATACAATTTTTATTAAAAATGCTATTTTTAATTGCAGCCACATTATACTTTATTATGTGTTTTTTATAAGCAAAAGGATATTATTTGATTTTAATGATGACATACAAATGCATTCCTATTTAATAAAAACAATCATACTATCTAATTTATGCTCCTTATTAATAATACTAATAAACGAATTTCGTATTAGGTCATTATCTCTTTTTACAGAAATAATATGTTTTTCTGTTTTATTTGTTACTATAAAACTTAATATTATCAATTTCATTATCCCCTTAATGTTATTGGGTAATATAATAGCACTTATTAAACGCCCTCTGTATGGACAACATATAACGCAGAAAAATAATGTAAGAAAATCATGGATATGCATTAGCCCAATAATAAAAAGCACAATACATGATTTCTTTATTCCAAGATTTCTACAAGCAACAATTGTTGCAAATATAATTTTGATTGTTTTGTTGTATAAGATAATTTTTAGCGGTAACGATTTGGTTGCCGTTACCAATTATACGGCTCTTGTTGCACTGGTAATATCTGTTGGTGCTGTATGTTTTATTGATGTTCCATTGAGTATAAACTGGCAATTTTATTCACTTATATGTCTTAATACTAAATACCATGTAAAACGTGCATTTTTAACACTATTGTCTATTTATAGTATATATATTTTTTTATTTATATTATTTAGCGTAAAAATCAATAATTCCTCTTTAATATTATTAACAATTGCCGGAATTTTATTTGTTTTATTATTATCAGTTGGACTTAGCTTTATGATTGGAAATATATTTATTAAAGTAGTTTTTGCTTTATTTGTTGTGTATATGATAATAGTGTATTTTAATTTTAATTATTACACTTTGTTTACATTAGTACCAATACTGTTTATTTTTTATAAGGTAAAGTGGAATTTCTATTGCTGGGGAGTGAAATAATATGATCGAGTGTGAAAATCTTTGTAAAATATTTTCAAAAGATACAGGAATACGAAATATCAATATTAAATTTGAACAGGGAAAGGTTTATGGTATCGTGGGTTATAATGGCGCAGGTAAAACAACGCTTCTGCGTTGTATAGAGGGGTTGTATATTCCAACATCGGGAAAAGTGTACCATGATGGAATAAGCACTACTGAAGGTGAAAAATTTTTGGAACACAGGCGGAACATTGCCTACTTGCCGACAGATGATTATTTATATAACAAATTGACGTGTATTGAAAATATAGAATTGGCAACAATATTACGAACAGGCAAAAAAACCATATCAAGCACAACAAAAGAATTAATTTCGTATTTAGATGTTGCTAATTATTTGGATAAGAGATTTTGTGATTGCTCAACCGGAATGAAGAAAAAAGTGCAAATTATTATAAGTCTGATTGGAGATGTAAAAACACTTATATGGGATGAACCTAATGACGGATTGGATATTTTAACAAATATTAAGATAAAGAAATTAATAAAATATTATAAAGAAAAAAATTTCACAATTTTATTGTCCAGCCATGTTGTTGAGTTCTTAGAAAACTGTATTGATTTTGTTATCCTCATGAAAGATGGTGAAATTATTGAACAGTTAGAATCAAAGGATATTAGCTCATTAGAAGAATTGTACATCAAACATCTAAATCAGGATATAATAGATATGCCCTTTCATTCGGAGGTTTTATGAAAAATAATTACGGAATAAAAGTTGCCCTAATAATGCCTGTTGCCAAGCGTTATTGTCCGTGTTTTGGTTTAATACCGCGCAGCTTGCTGCGCTCTTCGGCGTTAAACCAAAACACACGTACAATCATTTCCTATACAACGACAGCTTTTGAAAAAAAGCTGATACCGCGTGGCTTGCCGCGCGGTAGTTCATAGATATTCAGGTAAAAAATTTATTCGCCCGGCCTGCGCTCATCAAACGGGAAGCGAGTCCGCACCGGTATTTGACTGCGAAGCATGACTCCACCAACAAGAAGTTAGATTTAACATGAGGTATCGCGGCACCTTTACACTAGCGCAATTTTTAAGCGATAATCAAGTTATGCTTACCAGTAAACCGTGCTCAATATCCTGTGTCGAAACCGAATACCGCATAGTCTGTGAGTCGTTATTTCCGCCTAAAGGACTTCAAGATGGCGAAGTGCCGTCGATAAAGGCGGCGCAGGATTTTTCGCGGGTGCTGGGTATTGAACCGGGTTATATCAAGCTGGTAAACGAAGAAAAGACCGGTGATGGCGATTTTGACCACTTTTTGCTACATTTTGAAAACAATTTAGCTTTGCTCATATCTAAAACATGGGTTGAAAAAACAGACGAGATACGAAAAGAACGGCTTCAGGCACGCCTGCCCCAGTTTATTTCAAAAATAAAGAAATCGGACTGGAGCGGGGCCTTGCAAGAATTTGGCGAGGTATTAGAGGAGCTTGCCTTTCTGTTTTTCGGCGTACAAAGCGAAAAAGAAGATTTTATCGAATATACGTTGCGCATCGACACGCAAATGGGGCTGTTCTGGTGGTACGGTTGCTGCATCAGGCAGCAAAAGTTCCCCAAAAACGCCGGTGCAATTCTGCGCGCCCTGCTCTTAATCGGCGTTTGTTACCTTGCTGAATTTTAGTTAAAATTGTGCGTATCAATTTTTTGCATTTTCCTGTTAAGTAAAATAATCCTCCCGCCGATACTAACTATGTAGAGACAATCTTTTGGGAAGGTTGGCTTTACACAAGGGCAAGGATGCCCATTTGCGGAGCCCCAGTCCGCAGCAATATCATGGAGGAATGTATGATCATTAATCACAATCTTAGTGCAATGTTTGCAGATCGCTCACTTAAAGTAACAAATGGCGAACTTACAAAAGACATGGAAAAATTATCGTCCGGCTTACGGATCAATCGGGCGGGTGACGATGCTTCCGGCCTTGCGGTATCCGAAAAAATGCGCAGTCAGGTTCGCGGCTTAAACCGCGCATCGGCAAACGCGGCGGACGGTATTTCATTTATCCAGACATCAGAAGGTTATCTGCAAGAAACCCAGGACATCATTCAACGTATACGTGAATTAGCTGTTCAGTCTTCAAACGGTATTTACACCGCCGAAGATCGTATGCAGATTCAGGTTGAAGTCAGCCAGCTTATCGACGAAGTAGACCGCATCGCAAGTCACGCGCAGTTCAACGGCATGAATATGCTTACCGGACGTTTTGCGCGCAATACCGGCGAAAATGTGGTTACAGGTTCAATGTGGTTCCACATTGGCGCTAATATCGACCAGCGGGAGCAGGTTTATATCGGCACAATGACCGCAAAGGGTCTTGGCGTTCGTGATGTCGGCGACGAAAGTATTCTTAACCTTGAAACAGCGGACAGTGCAAACCGCGCAATCGGTACACTGGACAATGCGTTACAGATTATCAGCAAACAACGCGCGGATCTTGGCGCTTACCAGAACCGCCTTGAACACGCTATAAGAGGCGTGGACATTGGTGCGGAAAACCTGCAAGCGGCAGAGTCTCGAATCCGCGACACCAACATGGCCAACCAAATGGTTCACTATGTTACCGAGCAAATCCTTACCCAGAGTGGTACCGCGATGCTCGCGCAGGCTAACCAAAGGTCACAATCGGTTCTTCAACTTCTACAGTAGCAGGGTAGGGGGCGGCGACGCGCTGCCCCCAATTCTACTTGCCGGTATTTAAAAAAAGCGTTATACTATGTAGCAGAGCCTTATAAAAGGCGTGGTATTTGACAAACACCCTCAATAGTAAAAAAATTGGAGGATTGCACGGCGGAATGCCTAAAGGTTTAACCCTAAAGGTTGAATTTTTGGGTGTTCCGCTTAAGGAATTTTCAGGCGGCGCGGCGCGAACGCAAAACTTGGAATCTTGTCGTGCGGAACAATTTAGGCAATGGATAGCCTAAATTACCAACACTATGGAGGGTTATATGATTATAAATCACAATTTGAGCGCCATGTTTGCCAATCGTGAGCTTGGGGTTACCCAGGCTGATACAACCAAGAGCATGGAAAAACTCAGCTCCGGTTTGCGGATTAACCGTGCCGGCGATGATGCTTCAGGTCTTGCGGTGTCCGAAAAGATGCGCAGCCAGATTCGGGGCTTAAACCAGGCCGAGCGTAATATTCAAAATGGCGTTTCTTTCATTCAGACTTCTGAGGGTTATCTTCAGGAAACACAGGATATCCTGCACAGAATGAGGGAATTGTCGGTTCAGTCGGCCAACGGTATTTATACCCAGGAAGACCGTATGCAGATTCAGGTTGAAGTTAGCCAATTAGTTGACGAAGTAAACCGTATCGCAAGCCATGCGCAATTTAACGGTATGAATATGCTTACAGGCGCCTTTGCCCAGAATTCGGCAACAGGTCAGGTTATGCAGCTCCAGGTCGGCGCGAACATGGATCAGAACAAGCAATTGTTCATTGGTACAATGACGGCAGTGGCGCTCTTTCAAAATGTGCAAGCCAGTGAAGGCGGCGGGCTCGTAGACATTACAAATCCGCAGAATGCAAACAAGGCTATTGGCGACATCGATCAGGCATTGAAAATCGTATCCAAGCAGAGGGCAGACCTAGGCGCATACCAGAACCGCTTTGAAACAGCGGCGCAAGGTGTGGCAACGGCGGCGGAAAACCTTCAGGCAGCGGAATCGAGAATCCGTGATCAGGATATGGCAAGCGGCATGGTAAAATACACACGCGACCAAATTTTAGGTCAGGCGGGCGTTGCTATGCTGGCGCAGGCTAATGTCCGCAACCAGTCGGTTCTTCAGCTATTAGGCTAAAGGACGCTTACGTTTAAGAGACTTCTGGACGTTGTCTTTTAAAGCGGGAATGCAATTTTAGTGAATGGGGGAGTTCGCGCACTTCCCCATTCTTTTTTTTTCACTTATGTTCATTTGCACTGAGCAGGTGGTACATTTAAAAAATTGATACAAGGAGGTATCATTATGAATTCTTTATTAGTAGCGGGAAACGGAATTCCCACACCAGTACTTCAACAAGAAACACGTAAACAGCCGGTGCGTCCCAGTGCGGCCACCGAAGCGGCAATTAAGCGCTTTGAGGCCGCCATGCCGGATGGCAAAAACACAAGTGCGGAAGCGGCGGCGGCTCATCTTGAACGAATAAGCAGTGCCTTTAACAAAAAACTTCAGTTTGTTGTTAACCACGACTCGCACGAAATTACCATAAAGGTGATTGATCGTGATACCGATAAGGTAATCAAGATACTGCCGCCGGAAGAGCTTCAACGTCTTAACCGCCGGTTAAAAGAGGATCTTGGTTTTTTATTTGACGAAAAGGTGTAAAATGATGAAGCTAACTTACACATATTTTCAGAATGGCGATTGGTTGGTAGGTTATTTTGATAGTTTCCCTGAACATCTGACACAAGGTAAGAATCTTGAAGAACTTGAATATATGCTAAAGGCATTATACAAAGATTTAGAACTCGACAAATATAAAAAGGGCGAGTTGGTTCTAGCAACGTGAAGCGGAAGTTGTTGTTGAAAACGATTGAGCAAGGCGGTGCGAATGAGGTTTTAATTGGCTGATATATTTGTACCCGGTGTAAAAAACCGGTTTGACACAGAAAAAATTATCTCCGGTTTAATGGAAATACAAAAAATTCCAAAAAACCGCATCGAAGGCGCAAATACAGCCCTTGAAAAAGAAAAAACAGGCTGGCAGGACCTTGGACGGCGCATATCAAGCGTACGCGAAAATGCCCGCCTTATGTACTCATACCAAAATCCTTTTAATGACCGTGCCGCGGTAAGCAGCAACGACAGTGTCCTTTCAGGCACCACCACCAGGGAGGCTGCTATTGCCGAGCATAGTTTTACGGTTAAACAAATAGCAAGACCTGACCGTTTTTCAAGCGATCCATTGGATAAAAATTACCGTGTACCCGCCGGTAGCTACGGCTTTTCCACCGGCAAGGCCGAATTCGCCGTTCAATTTTCAGGCGGTACGCTCCAGCAATTCGCCGAGGCTGTAAACCGCCGCGCCGACGGTAAACTAAAAATAAGCACCCTTGCCGTCCAAAGCGACACACGCTCGCTTATAGTTGAATCGCAGGCAACCGGCGAACAGAACAAACTTACATTTTCAGGCGCGGCGCGCGACCTAGCCATAGACACAGGCATTATAGGGCATGGTGGCGAACCCGTGCCCAAAACCATAAAAATAAAAGACGAATTGTTGCGGGTAAACCCGCTGGGCAGTGCGGCCGTTCCCATAAAAGATGGCGCGGCAACCGGTATAAAACCCACCGATACCATGATAATCAGGTTTGAAACAGCATTTTCCGGTATTGATGCCGGATTGCAAACAGGCGCACCCGTTTCGGATGCGGGCGGGGCAGGGCAGGCGGGCGGCCAAAACGCAGCCGGAACCGCCGCCGTAAATAATGTGGAACAGGCCGACGCAAGCGGCGCCTTAAACGCCGACGCGCCGCCGCCTGAAAAACCCGACATTACCGCACCGGAAGGCGCCGTTACCGACGGAAAATACGCCTATCAAACCGAGCGATCCGTTACCACAAATTCAGGCTCTGCTGTTTTACAAGGCGTACCCGCGCCGCTGTCCGCCGAACAACTGGCGCAGATACAGGAAGAGGCCGCAGCAGCAGCCGAACAAACACAGGCGGCGCAAACGGCGGAGGCGCTGCCTGTAAAAGAGGCAGAAAGCAGCAATCTTGGCGTATTAAGTTTGGTTTTTTCGGACGGTACATCCGCGCCGCTGCCCGCAATTAATCCCGGTAGCGAATTTACCCGGGAGCAGTATCAGGTTTACGCCTTTTCGGGCGATAAAACCGTTACGGCTTTGCGCATAGATAACAGCAACGCAAAAGGCGAAGTTTCAATCAGGAATATAGAAATTTTCGACCCGAAAGGTGCAAACACAGGTACAGGCGCCGAAAAACCGCTGCACCCGCTGTCCGTTGCGCAGGATGCGGTTTTGGAAATCGACGGCATTGAAATTACCCGCGCCTCAAACGACATAGACGATCTGGTGCCCGGCCTTAACATAACCGCCCACGCCGTTTCGGATAAACCGGTCAGCTTGAATGTGCAAACCGACACCGAAGTCGTAAAAGACGCCCTTATAACAATGGTAGGCAGCTACAACAGGCTAATGGCGGAATTAAATGTGCTAACCCGTGCCGACGAGGGCATAGTCAATGAGCTAACATACCTTTCAGCCGACGAACAAAAAACATTGCGCGAAAAACTCGGCCTATTTTCAGGCGACACAACACTAGCCCGTTTTCGCAGTGTATTACAGCAAATAGTATCAGCTTCGTATACAACAAATTCCGGCGATAGTTTTTTGCTTTCGGCCTTCGGAATCAGCACCGATGCCCGTCGCAGCGGCTCTTACGACCCGTCCAAACTCCGTGGCTACCTTGAAATCGACGAAAAAGTTTTGGACAACGCCCTGCAAACACGGCTCGGCGAAGTCTCCTCAGTATTCGGACGCGACACCGACGGCGATCTTATCATAGACTCCGGCGTTGCCTATGCCATTGACAAGGCGGCGCAGCCCTACGTCGAATTAGGCGGCATAATCGCTACAAAAACCGGCACCATCGACAGCCGCCTGGCCTCAAATAGCCGCCGCATCGAAACCCTCGACCGCCAGCTTGCCACCAAAGAGCAAACCCTCAAAAACCAGTACGGACAACTCGAAGGCGCTTACAACCGCATGGAACGAATGTCAAACTCCCTAGACCAGTTCGGTCAGCAGACCAAGAAGTAAGCGGGGAGCGCTTTCCATGAAAACAAGGGAATAGAATTAGAACAGGCTTAAATTACTTGTCTACCCTGCGAACAAATGCGGATATTTGACCTTTTCCAATGGGCTTCCAAATTGAATCGGGCATTTTTTCGTGTTGTCCAAGGAAAACAATGCCTTTGTTTTTAAGTTTTTCGGAAATGTCGGCGATTACCTTTTCCTGACCTTTTACAGGCAGGTAGGAAAGACTGTCGCGCGTAAAAACTATATCCAGTTCGGGCAGTGTGTTCTCTATTGTAACATCATGGTATTCAAAAACGATTGAGTCTTTAATATTTGCGCCGAATACATAGCCGGTGCGGCCTTTGCTTAAAAACGTCTGGCAATAATCCGGTACATCTTTCATATCGAACACCATATTCGGAGCGTTTGCAATGGCCATAATGTCGCTGTCATTTGCCCAGATCTTTATATGCCCGTCGGGATAACGCAATTTAAGAATACAGGCAAGACTGAAGGTTTCCAAACCTTTGCCGCAGCCCGGATTCCAAACTTGTATATTATTTGACGCAAGATCCGGCAAAATAGCTTTCATATTGTAAGCGTACTCGGAAGTCCAAAACCTGCCGGAAAACGGCGAATGGAATGTTTCCAAATAAGATTCGGCATCATTTGCGCTTTTAAGCTGAACATCTTCGCGGTGGGTTCGGCCCCATTCGACAAGCCGCTCGGTTATCCATTCCTCGTTTACGGGGCTTGGGTAGAACTTTGCTAATGCCGTCAACTGTTCTTTTATAAATCCCAGATTGTCTACGGAAACAGCCGCTTCGGTCTCTGCCGCCGCTTGATTCTGCGCCGCGTTGTAGAATTGCGCTTCTTGTTCTTCCGATATTTGTCCGCGCGGCGCCGCTTTCTCTTCCTGACTCTGCGAAAAAATGCGGACAACATCAAGGATAATATAGAGGGCGCCTTGCTTTTCAACAACGCCGCTTATGAATTTTATGTTAATATCACCAAAAATGGGGTGCGGCGGCTGAATTTGCTCGGAATTTATACCGACAACCTTGTCGATCTTATCTACGATGGTGCCGTAAACACGATCCCCTATGTGTAAAATCAGCATATTTTCTTGCCCGTCGTCTTTTTTATCCGCCGGAAGGTGGAAAAACAAGCGTAAGTCGATAATAGGTATTATATCTCCGCGCAAATTGTAAACACCACGGACAAAACCGGCGGCGTTAGGCACGTAGGTAAACTTATCGGCTTTGGCAATTTCCTTAACGCTCATAATATCAACGCCGTAATCCTTGCCCCCAAGCGAAAAAGTAACCATCTTGAAGTTGACGCTATCCACAGTTTCTTTTTTTTCCTGGAGTTCGGCGTTTACGGTTGCTAAATCTTTTACTTCCATTTTTTTTCCTTATCGGGTTATCCGTTCACGCACACGGCGGTTTTCTAATTCCTTGTGCAGCCCTAATTCAAGCAGTTGTCCGACATCAATAATAAGCGAGACCGAACCATCGCCTAATATCGACGCTCCGGCTATACCCGGTGAGTTTGTATACTGATCCCGCAACGGCTTTATAACAACATCCTCTTCGCCTATCAGGCTGTCCACCATAAAACCCATCTTTTTTTCGGCCGTACCGACAATAACGATAAAGTTATAGTCCTCGCGTTGCTCTGTTTTTATGCCGAATAGTTGATTTAAGCGTAAAAGCGAGATTACATCACTACGAATGTTGAAAACTTCGTTATTATCAATGAGTTTTATGTCTTCCGGCTTAATGCGTAGGCTTTCGATAACGCTTGTTATCGGTATTGAGTAAATTTCCGTGCCCACACGCACCAACAAGCCCTGAATTATCGCCAACGTAAGCGGCAATTTGATGATAAACTTGGTTCCTTTGCCTTTTTCGGAGGTTACGGTAACGGTGCCGTTGAGTTTTTCAATGGAACGGCGGACAACATCCAGCCCTACGCCGCGTCCTGAAATTGACGTTATCGTTTTTGCGGTGGAGAAACCCGGTTCAAAAATCAGGTTAAAGGCTTCCACATCGGTAAGAATTTTGTTCGGGTGAACAAGACCGCGCTCAATCGCTTTGATTTTAACGGCTTCGACATCAATGCCCTTGCCGTCGTCTGCAATTTCAATAACGATCATGTTGCCTTCGTTGGTGGCCTTTAACAGAACCATGCCCTCTTCCGGTTTTCCGGCTGCGGCGCGTTCTGCGGGCGATTCGATACCGTGATCGATACTGTTTCTAACGGAGTGCATTATCGGGTCAAGCAGGTCCTCTATAACCGACTTATCAAGCTCGGTTTCTTCACCTTCTATAACCAGGTTGATTTTTTTGCTGAGTGATTTTGAAAGATCGCGGACAAGACGCGGGAAACGGCTGAAAATCTGACTTATGGGCACCATGCGGATGCGCATAACGCCTTCTTGAAGTTCGCCTGTTATACGCCCCAAATTCTGCGAAGTTGATCGGAATTTTACCACATTGGATTTTAGCTCGGTTTCGTAATTATCGAATAATGTAAATATATCGCCATATTCCTCATTGATAGACTTGCGTATATCTTTTATGGAAGCGCCGCCGTGAATTTCTTCGAGATAATCCGGAAGATGATCAAAAAGCGCTTTTACGCGCTCGCGGTAACGGTTTTCCAGGGAATGAAGT
>BOBI01000029.1 GCA_026002305.1 Spirochaetia bacterium | reverse complement strand
TTTGCGGTTCGGGGCTAAAACCCCTCCGGGTTCCGTTCGCCTAGGTCAGTCGCTACGCTCCTTCCCACAGCTCACTTCACCCACATTTTTTGCGGCGCTGGAATGCTTCGCATTCCAGCGCCGCAAAAAATGTCGCAAACCTTTCACGTTATGCGAAATTGGGCCTAAGATTTTCTGTAATTCTATATAATATAACGAATTAGAGAATCAAAAAAATTGAAAAATGTACTTGACATAATATAATAAAATGTATTACTGTATTATTTATGAATACAAATTTGGCTATAAATGGGACATTATTGGAGAGGGCCTTCAATATTGGGGGGCTGGAGACAGAGGATGAGACTGTAAATTTGGCTCTTACGGAGTTTATAAAAAAGAGAGGAAGGGAAGATGTCATTTCATTATTTAACACTGTTGAATATGATGAAGATTATGATTATAAAAAATTACGCGGGAAAAGATGAAAGTTATAATAGATACTCCTATTTGGTCATTAGCTTTTCGAAAAAAATTTTATATCGATAAAGATATAATTATAAATAATCTCACTGATCTCATAAGGAATGAGCAAATTGGGATTATAGGATCGATACGACAGGAAGTGTTGTCAGGAATATCTGACAAGAATAAATTTTATGAGATAAAAGAAAAAATGTCAGTATTTGCTGATTATAGTGTACAAACCAATGATTATGAATTTGCAGCGGAATGTTCGGATGAATGTAGGAGACATGGGATACAAGGTTCCCATACTGATTTTCTAATTTGTTCGGTAGCGATAAGAAATGACTGGGAAATATTTACAGAAGATGCTGATTTCTTTGAATATAAAAAATATCTGCCAATAAAAACATATGAATTAAAATAATGGAGTACGGCCCAACTTCGCATAACATACAGTTAAGCAAAAGCACTAGACAAAATAACTATGGTGTATTTGTTTTGTGCGTGTTATTCCTTATCTGATATAGATTTAGTGAACGGACTGCGGGGAGCTAAAAAATCAGATATGTGGGGTGTGAACAAATATGTAGCCAATATCTGTTTACCGAACCACAGGAGGAGCTTTTATGCGAATTCGGGAAAGTTTTACGTTGTACAGACGTAAGGTACCGTCAGGTGTGTACGTGTTCTACTACAGGGCATACAATGATGACGGTAATCGACAATGCGGACACTCTACAGGAATGACCACCAAGAGCGAAGCGCGTGAGTACTGCCACAGGCTTTTACGCGAGGGCAAATTGTTATTTGTCAAAAAAGAAAAGCCGGTGGTCGTTCCGACTTTTGAGGAATATTCCAAAGGGTGGTGGGATTTTGACACTTGCCCATATCTTAACAAACGAAAATCACGCAGGAATATTTCAAAAGGCTATGCGCACCAAGCACAACGAGCAACAAGGCTTTATTTAATACCTGAGTTTGGCAAACGTGCAATCGACAAAATAACAACTTTTGAAGTTGACACTTGGCTTTCATCATTTCGTGAAAGAGGGTTGTCGAATAATACGGCGAACCTTGCTTTTAAGATTTTCAAACTTATGCTGGGTGAAGCAAAATTAAGCGGCATGATAAAATCCAATCCGTGTGAGGCCACGAAACTTTTACCTGCCAACGAAAAACAAATTGAAATTTTAACACCGCAAGAGGTCAAGGCAATATTCCCCGCCGACTGGCAGAGTGTCTGGGACGATGAATATATTTATATTCTAAACAAACTGGCGGCGTGTAGCGGTATGAGGTTTGGCGAGTTGCTGGGACTGAAAGGTGAATATCTTTTTGACGGATATATAAACGTGTGCGCACAGTTTAGTGTTTTTGGCTATGGTGATGTAAAGACACACAAGCCGCGCAACATTCCAATTCCAAAAGTTGTCGAAGCCGACTTGAATTATTTAAAACAAAAGAACGGCAACGGATTTTTATTTTCAAAGGACGGCGGGAAAAAGCCGATTGGCCGCCCTGTAGTTTACAAAGGATTTTTCAAGGCACTTGAAAAAATCGGAATAGATAAAGCGGCAAGAGAGAAACGGCATTTATCAATGCACGGGTGGCGTCACTTTTTTAACACTACCATGCTAATGGCAAATGTGTCTGATAGCAAAGTAATGAGTTTGACAGGGCACGCTTCAAAAAACATGAAAGAACATTACACACATTTTGATACAACTAAGTTTAGTGAAGTCATCGCAATTCAAGAAAACTTACTGTGTGAAAGTGCAACAAAGCAGCAGATAAAAACCAAAGCGGCGACTAAAAATACTATGACCAAAAATAAAATAGCTAAACAAAAAAGAAAAAGTGCCATGTAAATACTACGACAAAATAGCAAATGGCTAAAAAGCCGCACTATTCCCTACGGAGTGGTGCGGCTTTTTTTATGTCCATGAATTTTATACCTACGTTTATACAAAACACTAGACAAAATACCTATGTATACAAATGACAAAATACATATAGTGGAATAATTTTGGCGAGTGTAATTTTATTAGGACGTAAAAAATAATTTTAACGGAGGTTTGGAAGATGCAAATGGTAAACGTAACTACACAAGAACTGTCGGAGGCAAAAACGGAATTATGGGACATCAAAGAACTCAACACGCGCACCAATATCAAGATACCGACCATCAGAAAGTTTGTGCAGTTAAAACGTATTCCATACGTGAAGATTGGGAAACTGGTGCGCTTTCGTCCACAAGAAATTGAAATGTGGATTGAGCACAGGGGCATTGTTCCGGATTTAGATACGGCTTGCACAGTGAATGACGGTTCTTGTTTTGATTTTGAAATAGCACATAACGCATAAAGGCAAATGAGATTACTAAACTTACAGCATGAAAATCACACTGTAAGTTTAAATTCACCACACTAGGGGCGACAATATGAGTGAGTTTGAGAAAATTTTTGACGGGGTAAAGAATACTATGTTACCATTTGAGAGTTGGGAAAAATTACAAAAAGAAACAAGTGCCGCATTTGCGGCTTTCTGTGTGTTTCGAGATTGCGGAGCAGACAGGACTATCAAAGGCGCTTTACAAAAAAGTCTTGGATACGCAGATACAAAAGTTACGTCGAAGCAATATCAAATGTGGCGTGTGTGGTCTGCAACATATCAGTGGTTTAAACGTGCTGCCGATTATGATGTTTACCTTGACCGCATAAAACAAGCAGAACACAGAAAAACAATAGAGCAACGCGAAGAAGCATACCGTGAAACAACAGGCAAGATGTTATTGGTTACAAATAAAAAACTTGACTTGATGTTACACGCACCGGAGGAACTGACACAGGGCAATATTAAAGAGTGGGTAGAAACTGCAATAAAGACAGAGCGTGATTTGTTCAGTGTTGTTGATAAAGAGAGTGAGAGCGGGGACACAAGCGGAAAGTTTGCTGTTAATTTTCAAAAAGCATTTGAAAACCTGTAGGATTTAGGAGAATTCGGGGTGGGCAATCAAACGGTATTTAATCCTACAACGGTTCAGCAACAAGCACTTACACTGTTAGGAAGCGGCGCAAAACACATATTACTTTTCGGCGGCTCTCGTAGCGGTAAGACTACAGTACTTGTAATGGCTATTATCTACAGAGCGATACAGTATGACGGTAGCCGTCATTTGATTTGTAGGTTACGCGCAAAGGACGCACGATCATCTGTGTTACGCGAGACATTATTACCGTGGCTTGATAACACCATAGGAAAATCACAATACAATTATCATATTCATAATGATTTAATCACTCTTTCTAACGGTTCTGAAATATGGATCGGCGGTTTGGGTGATAGAGAGCAAGCAGACAAGATACTCGGACATGAGTATAACACAATTTACTTTAACGAAATCAGTCAGTTAAGTTATGCCGCAGTTACTACAGCATATTCACGTCTAGCAATGAAGGTGCAAGGCTGCCGAAACATTTTTATTTATGACTGCAATCCGGGCAGTCCATTACATTGGGCGTATAAAGTATTTGTTCGCAAGCAACAATTCTTAACAAGTGAGCCGCTTGTTAAACCTGAACTGTACGCCTCGATGATGTTAAACCCTGACGATAACAAAGACAATCTACCTGATGATTATATTTCCGACATACTCGATACACTACCCGAAAAACAAAAACAGCGTTTCAAGTTGGGGTTGTGGGTAAAAGCGGAAGGCGTAATTTATGAAAAGTTTGAGGAGAGTATGATACTCGATGATGACGAATTACCTAGAGAGTTTTCAAGATACGCAGCGGGTCAAGACTTTGGACTAAACATTACTAACGTAAAGATTGGTATACATAAGGATTGTATCTATGTGCTAGACGATTACGGTGCGTTCAACATGACTACTAAAAGTTTTAACGATGAGTTACACGCTCGCAACTGGTTTTATATTGATATGCCTGTCTATTGTGATCCCGCAGGCGGGGAACGCATACAGGAAATAACAAACGGAACAAAAGCAAACAACAGCGTGGAGAGCGGCCTTGATTATATCAATGCAAAGATAGAGCGCGGTCAATTCTTTGTTAGTAGAAAGTGCAGCGGTGTGTTAAGCGAAATATGGGATTACTGCCGTGATGAAGCGGGTGTCATCGTTAAGATGAATGATCATTACTTAGACGCTCTGCGTTATGCGGTGTTCTCTGATACACAGCAGGGAGTGATCGCCGTATGAGAATACTACAAGCAATAAAGAAATCCCTAATAAGTTTTAGCGAAGTGATGAAACAACAATGTGATGATGATATGAATGATGGTGTTATCACGGCGAAGAACTTAGACCCGTACCTGTGTCATGCGTGGGTAAACATTGCCGTGAATATTTTGATACGCAATGTAGCTCGCGCATCATTCTGTATTATGAAAAACGGTAACGAACAAACAAGCGGACGTATTTATGAATTATTCCGCAGACCGAATGAACTGATGAGCCGCTTTGATTTGTGGAAGGAAACGGCGGCTTGGTGGAGTTTGGAAGGTGAGTCGTTCTGGTGGTTTGGCAGTGATTACTCAGGCGGTATTCCTCATGAAATATTTATACTTGACCCGCGCCGTATGCGGCACGAGACAACGAGAGAAACGTTAGGTGTAATTGATTGTCGCGGCGCATCGCATAACTGTAGATGGTTTTATGATACCGAAGCGGGAAGCGTACCGATACTCGCTGATGAGCTTGTACACTTTCGGGACTGGAATCCTTGGAACTCTGCGCGTGGTGTTAATCCTCTTGTATCTCTCGCATTGGAACTTGAACAAGATTACTACGCTAACAAAGCGAATAGTGAATTGTTAAAGCATAACGCTATACCGAAGGGAATACTCAAAACTGATCAGATAATTAGACCGGAGGAAGCGGACGCATTAGAGAGGAGGTGGGAAAGCAAATATGGGGTGGCACGAGCAAATAGAAAAGTAGCGGTGTTGGGGAAAGGTACAACTTTCGAGCCGCTAAGCTTTACACCGGAGGTGATGCAACTCTTTGAGCTTAAGCGGTGGAATTTGTACACCATACTGGCGAAATACGGTATACCTCCAAGGGTCGCAAATATAAATGATAAGACCACTTCCCTATCGGGAGCAGATACCAAAGAACAACACGCCGCATTTTGGAAGTACACCATTGCACCGCTTCTGAAACAATTTGAAAACATTGTTGAAAGTAATTTTTTTGTCCGGCTAGGTTTAAATGAAACCGGTGTATTTGACTTGCGGGACATTCCTGAATTACAGGAGAGCGAAGACGAGCAGAGCAAGCGGGACATAGCGGAGATAAACGCCGGATTGAAAACAATCAATGATGTATTGCGAGAGCGGGGAAAAGACTCAAAACCTTGGGGCAATATCTGGTATCGCAATAAAAATTTAATACCCGAAATTTAATTGGAGGTTTATATGCAAAATATTAAAAGACAGGATAAAAAGAATTATGAAAACTTAATCATCATTGGTTCAAATATTAAGACAATCACCGAGCGTGTTGAAAAGATTATTAAAAATTATTGCAACGATACAATCATACAAGTAAATAATGAGTGTGAATTGTTGAACGAGTTAGAAAAACATAAACCTAGACTGTTATTATTGGAAAGTAATTATTGGTTTACCGGAACACCTTTTAAAATCGCGGAGCTTTTAAAACAACGAAACGATTTAAGAATAGCAGTGTTTAATATTGACCGCAAGTTAGATATAGAAAAGGCGCGATACATTACAATCGGGGGAGCTATGAGCTTTATTGAAATGCGAAGCGATAAGATGCGTGGGAGTGAAAAAGAATATATGTTTGGGTTCCATGAAACGGTGAATGGAAAAACGTACATACCTCAATCGGTTGAAACAGCGATAGAAAAAAGTTATAGGGAAAATCTTGCAGGTTACGCTAATACTGTTTCGATGACTGAACATCAAATTAAAATTGCAAAGTTTTATGCGGAAGGAAAAAGTTCTGATGATATTGCTGTCATGTTAGAAATAAGCCCTGCAACAGTACGCAACATCAAGCAAGCCATTAGAGCCAAACTTGGAGTGCGTACAGCAGCAGAGCTTACTTACGCGATGATACAACTTGGTTATATAACCACAGAGGAGATCACGGCAAACATGAACAATATTGCTGATCATGCAATGAATTTAGAAAAACAAAATAACACAAAAAGGAGTTTAACAAAATGATTATCAGAAACAAAAGCGGCGACTTCACCGTACGGTCGCGCATCGCGTTACTTGATTACTTACAGGGTGTTACGTGCAATGACGGCAAAGTAAAAGAAGATGTAGCCTTGTTCGTTCCTATCACGCTCTCGGTTGTTAAAGACAAACAAGGTGAGGCGGTAGGCTTTCCGTGGACTTTTTCAACATTTGATCTTGATCGTTTCGATGAGCGTGTCGATCCGCAGGGTTGGGAGCTTGAACAGTACAAACAAAACCCTGTTGTACAGTGGGCGCACCGCTATGACATTCCGGCTATCGGTATAGCATCAAACATCGGCACCGATGAGAAAGGTCTAAACGGTCATATCATTTTCAATCAAAAAGAATTTGATCCGTTTGGCTGGTCGATTGGGGAGCGTGTCAAAGCCGGTGTCCTTCGTGCCGGTTCTGTTGGATTTCGTGTGCTTGAAATTGAACTGCCGGAAAAAGAAGCGCAAGCGGACGGTACAAGTTTGATATTCCGAAAACAAGAATTGTTAGAGTTTTCTATTTGTAATGTTCCGGCTAATCCGTTTGCGTTGTCGCATCAGGAATTTATCACGAACCACACAAACGGAACGAACAAAAAAGAAGTGGAAACAATGCAGACAGACTTTTTCGGCGGATTTTTTAATAGTGCAATTCACTGATTATTCAGTGTAAATATTTTTGGACAGGAGAATAGAATATGGGTAAAGAATTGATTGCGGCGGTCAAGTTGAAACTTGCATCAATGCAGAAAATTGAGGCGGCGGGATTTACAGATCAGTCAAAGGCGGCGGCTTATTTTCAAGAGAAAGAAATTATACTTGAAGATATTGTGAAAACACTTGAAGCGGTTACAGGTGCGCAGGAACAGGAAACCGAAGCATTGAAAGCAACGGTTAAAAGTTTGCGCGATGAGTTAAAAAACAAAGCGGCTAATCCCCGCGAATTGTCGCGCCGTGAATTAAAGTATAGGCTTGGTAAAGCTATTGCGGCAGCTTGGAACAAAGACAATGCGACACTGGCAGAGTTGGTATTTACGCCGAACTTGAAAGCGGATAACTGGACTAACCCCCGTGATGTGAAATGGGGTGATAAAGGTTGGAACATCGAAAAAGCGGCACTCGGTACGCCGATGGGCAATATGTCAACAAATGATCAGTACCTTGTTAATCCGATTTACGAAACTGAAATAATGCAGGACGCCGCAAAACAAAGTGTGATGATGCCGCTCGTGCGCCATCGCCCGATGCTGGGCGCGTCAATCTTCTTGCCTACCCGTAATCGCGGCGGTGTAGAACTTCACTGGCTCACCGCTTACGGTCAACAGATAACAGGCAGCAAGCCCGCAGGGGCGGAGCGTGTCGAATTAAAAGCGTACACACTCGCGGGTTTTATTCCGTGGTATGACGAATTTGAGGAAGATATTTTTGTTGATCTTGGCGCTATGTTCCTTGAAGAATTCGCAGAGGCGTATGGTCAAGAATTTGACAAACAATGTTTACTCGCCAATGCCGACCCCTTTACCGGAGCGATGAAGGCGGCGCAGATAACAAATATAACAATCACAGGCGGTATCAATGCTTTAACGTGGAAACACTTTAGAGACGCTGTATACAAAGTTCCCGCAGAGGAACGAAAAGACTGTTGTTGGTTTCTCAACGAAACAGTACTCAATCATGCTGTGAACATCGAGGACAGTACGGGAAATCCGATATGGCGCAGACCGACAGAGGCAATGCCCGGAATTTTAGATTTGTATCCGTATCATGAAGTTTCAATTCTTCCTCAACTGGCAGACATCGGAGCGAATACACCTTTTGCCGTTTTTATGAACCCTAAAAGAATTCAACACGGCGACAGAAAAGGAATTGAGATCAAACGGTTTGACGGCACTACCGAAAGTATGGAATACGGCGAATTGTTTTTACGCTTCCGTAAACGTGATGGCTTTCTCGTTACCCGCCCAAAGGATAATATCGTAGTGATGAAAACAGCACCGGCAAGCTAATCGTAAAGTAAATTTTTCGTTGGGAAGTAGAGCGCACCCTCCCGCGCCCTGCTTCCCTTTTTTATTGCTGATAATTCTTTTTCATTTCGGCAATGGTAATAGGATCAAAATAATAATCAAGATTTATTAGCGGCAGTGCGTTAAACAGTTCTGATCGGCGCTGATAGCCGTATTCTGACATTTGAAAATCACCGTTTAAAATCATATAGCCGAAAAATTCATCTTCGCCGTCAAATTCCATAGCGTAAAAATCGGTGCTTCCGAAAAAATAATGCAGTGCAATTTTTGCATCTTTTTTGCCGTCCGTTTCGTACAGTTTTGGTACGCTTTCCGCTAGTGCGTTTAATTTGTCTGCCATTGCGCTCATTAACTCTTTGCTTGAAAGTGTTACCTCTAATTGACTGGCTGGGATTAAAAGCATCGCCTTTTCTGTTAAAGTTTTCTTATTCATTTTTTGATCTCCTGAAATTGTTAAAAATTGCGCTCCATACGGAGCGCATAAAAATACTACGCGAATAGTAGAGCGGTTTCTTCTCGTTCAACTTTGAAACTGCCTTTGCAGGCTCGCAGTTGATCGGTTGTCGCTTTTGTTACAAAACGGCTTTTAGCTTTGCCGGAATAAATACACGCTTTGTGTTTTGCGCTAAACCAAAAACCTAAGTCTTTTAACTGTTCGTGTACGGTAAAAGAATTAAAACAGTAAATCCAATAGCCGATTATCTCGATTTCACAATCAAAGTGTATTACCTTTTTTAACACTTCTTGAAAAGGTGTGATAGTGGACATATCCGGCTTTTCTTCCTCTTTGTCCGCATAATACTGTTCAAACGAATTAGAAACGAAACAATCAATAAACTTATTAAATTCGTTTATGATTTCAACGGTGGCAGCTTCGCCTTCCGTACCTGCAATGTCCGGGTGGTACTGTTTTAACAATTCCCGATACAATTTTTTTGCTTCCTCGATACTTTTGAAATCTTTAAAATACTTCATTTTATTAACTCCACTTTAAAATAAATTGTGATATGCGCCCCCGCAGTGTGGAGGCGCAAGCCTATATTTTATGCACTGATTTTATCAAGCATAATTTCTGTTGTGCCTTTTATTTCGTAAGTGGAACTAAAAACACAACTTGAACAAAGAGTTTTGTTTTTACACTTGCTACAAACTAGCGAACTTTCGACTAACAGCGGAAAACTTTTTATAATTGTTTCCAAAGTTTTGGTCATCGGGAGACCAAACGCCCAAGATAAACGCCTTATCATTTCTGACGAATGATAGGAAAGTTGCGGTGTGTATACCATAATGTATACCTCCTAAAATTAAGTTACCCTGTAAAAAAACAAGGTTTGAAGGTAAGCCCCCTCCCCCCATTTTTTTACCCAGAGGAAGGTAGGCGGCGGGATTTTTATTTGCCCTTCGCCCCCTTCGGGGGCAAATAAAATCCTGCCGCCCACCTTTGTAAAAAGTAACTATGTGCCAATCTTCGTATACGCTCCTTGAAACGGAGGATAAGGCGACTATATGCAGAAGCGTAGCGTTAAAGCCCCGACCCCGTAGGGGTTGGCGTACTTTTTGCCGTGCCGCTAATCGGCACATTCGGCAAAAAGTGTGTCAAAGGGGAACGTGCGCAGCACGTTTGTAAATAAAAGTTGGGGGCGTTGCGGGGGTGTCCCCCGCAGAGGGGGTAGCGTAACAGCGTAGCTGTGGAGCGAGGGGGAGACTTCCCCTCTTTCTGAATTTTTACATACTTGATCTAAAATAAAAATAAAATTTATCATTATTAGTTTTATAAAAAAACTAATTAAATAATAATTGTGAGGTTTTTATGGATTTAGAGTGTATTTTGGCGGAAATTGCGCCTAACGAAAATCAGGTAAATTGTCTAAAAGGGGTTGTATCGACACTGGGAAACATATTTAAAAATAGTAGTGGTATGCTTAAAATAAAAAAAGTAATACCGGCCGGATCGTTAAGCAAAAATACGATTTTGAGAGATCATTTAGAAGTTGACTGTGTTTATATTTTGGAACACAACGGATATTCATACTGCAACCATTTGTACGAAATACAAAGATGTCTGAAAGAAAACTTACCTACTGCAACTGGATTTCATTCAAAAAACCATTCCGTAAGATTTAACATAAAGAGAAAAATCGGTAATGTTTCAGTTGACTTGCTCCCTGCTTTTGAAATTAATAGCATTGAGCAAATACAGCAAGTAAAAAATAAAGATGCATATTATGGAACAACAGCACTATTTCAGAGAGAATATTTTAATAATATAAAACAATACTATAACAGATTTAATGATTTGGTGCGTTTGCTGAAATCGTGGAAAGAAACACAAAATATACCATTATCATCTTATATGCTTGAACTCATTGTAGCTAATGCGGTTTATAATACGAAAAAGGGAGAACGTTTTGAATTCTATTTTGAGGTATGTTTTAGAACAATACAAGCTTTCACCGATAAGAGAGCAATAGTGCCAGTTTTATGGGGAGATCATTTTGATAATTCCAAAATCGATTGCGGATATGCAAATAATAATTTATATATAATTGACCCCTCCGATCCAACAGAAAATTTAGCAAAACGAATTTCAAATGATGATAAAGATTATATACGAGGTGAAGCTGTAAAAGGAATAAATAAACTTAGGAAACAAAAGTATTCTTTCTTGTTTGAATAGCTTATTATGAGTACTGCGGTTCAGGCTCATTGACAAACAAAGACGGTATTCCGGTAATCGCTTTGTAATCTTGTGGAGTTAAAATAGTGTCCCAACCGCCGATGTACTCGCCCCCATGTTTATTAACACCAGTATAGATTATGCTACTGTCTTCGTAGCGTTTGAATTTGTATACTGCGTCATTCATTAGAGCACTGTTAAAAACGCCAAGGCTTACGAGCAACTCAAAATCTTTTTGTGTAAGACCGGTAACTTTTTTGAAAAGTGCGGGTTCAAGCTGTGTAATTACATCAGTTAATTTTTGCTCACGGTAATCTGTTAAATACATAAAGACAGTAATACGTGTAGCGAATTTTATTAGCTTGTCTTGTATCTGTTTGCGGCGACTTTTGTATTCTTTTTCTTCTTCGGTCATTTGTTTTTTATCGGCGGCTGACGGCTCTTTTTTGTTAGCGTCCTGTTTTGCTTTTTTTACATATTCAGATTTATTGATGATTGTTTCTATTTCTTGATTAATATTTCTAAAACCTTCGATACTCATTAGAGCTTTCATGGCATCTTCGTTTTTCATAAGGCGTTCAAGTGTAGCGTTATCAACATTTACCAAAAGCGCACTTTCCCAACGGCGGGCTAGGAGTGTTGCGGTTGTACCGCTTAACGCCATGTCAAGAATTCCTGCGGCATCAATTTGTTTCATTGAACTGCCATCATAGGCAAGGACTGGTAGGAAGCGGATAAACTCCGCTACTTTTGTTTCGGCATTTGAATCATCAACATTCAAGCGGCAACTATAATCTGCAATTTGACGCAAGGCTCTGTTGGGAGCAAAGTCAAAAATGTAACATTCTTCCTTTACAATTTCTTCTTTGTTAGGAGAGAGCGCATCGGGGTTTTTTATAGTCCAAGGAGTTTGAACTCTAAATGCCGATTGAAAATATGTTTCGGGACTTGAACAATTCCGTAACATAAAAATACCTGTCCATGGTTTTATTGATACGCCCGTTGTTAGTTTTCCGCATGACAAGGTGATAGTTTTTGTTTTTAATGGTTCGTCTGTCATTGCTTCACGAATAGGCGGCAATGCATCTATGCCAATACCCGCTTTTGTTCCTGCTGCAACAATAATTTTATAATCATGATAAAATATATTTTGCGGTTCCAGCAAAAGATTTTTCATTGCATAGCATGAAGCAACAGATGGTAAAAACCAAAATGTGTGATTAAGTGTTTTTAACAATGGCGCATGAGAAAAAGGCATAGGGGGTTTTTGTTCTCTTAGTTTTAGATTATCTACAGCGGTTTCACGTAAAGCACCGCGAATTAAGTCTAGCCATTTTTGAACTTCGTCTTTATATTGAAAACCGACTTTGTCCTTTATGCCGTTAGCGCTAAAAAACACATTTAGATCAAATTCGTCATACTCACCACCGCGCGCAATTTCACAAATTGAGTCAGGTAATTGATAGGTAAGCATGACCATACGAGGAAGTGACGCGTAAGGATTTGCAGGTGGTTCTTTCCAACTTTCTTTTGCACTTTGTTCGTCTGAATATGTCCAGTTGTAAATTTGGTCTTCTATAAATTCGCCGGAGGCTATTGCGCGAAACGGAGTGCCGGAAAGATATAAATAGGCATTTGTTGTAATCGGCATAAAATCTTCGTTAAAATATTCCATACCTTCGCCTTGTGCAAATTTTATTTCTTCTATGTCCTCTGCCTCAAATAATTCTTTTGCACCTTCACGCCATGCTCCAAAATGGTATTCATCAAGGATGACGCAATCCCAATTTGTTGCGTGCACCCATTCGTTTTTTGGTTTAATTCCACCCGCTGAATTCTTGCCTAAAAAATCTTGAAACGATCCAAAACACACAAAAGGTTTATTTTTATCGCAGTTTTCAAATGTTAAACCGGTTCGCGTTATAAACTGCCAATCTTTAAAATCAATGTGCTGTTTTAAATCATCTTCCCACGCGCTCTGTACGGCAGGTTTGAATGTTAAAACTAAAACCTTTTTCCATTTCATTTTAATAGCTGTTTTGTATGCTGCAAATGTTTTACCAAAACGCATTTTTGCGTTCCATAAAAAGTGCGGTGTCTTTGTAGGATTTTCTTGTTTAAAAGCCGAAAAATAGGCAACAGTTTTTTCTACTGCCGCGCTTTGTTCAGGACGCATACCAAAATCAAGTGTTCTGTTTTGTTCGGTTTCTTCATTGTTTTTTATTGAAAGTACTGCCGCTTTTACATCATCAATATTACACTTAAACCATTCTGTTTTTTCAGGATTCGGGAAATCTCTTTTGCGTAGTAATCTGTGAACATCGTGGTCGGTAAAAGATGAGCCATCATTACGCATTGACGATTCTTCAAAAACAATCTTGTATGGCAGTGCGCCCGGTCTTGCTGTCGGGTATTGCTCGGCTACACGTTCTTTAACATTGCGAGTAGTATACCCCACTTTTAACATTCCGCTATATTGCGGGTTTGTGTCCTCGTAGGCATATATTGTAGGCCTTAGAGCCGGACGTTGCGGGAAGAAGGGTTTAGGCATTTTAAGATTACTCCTTGCTATTATGGTATGAGTCCGTCTAAACAAGTGAATAATTCATTTAGACTATTATTACGAGTTCTAACTTGAAGATAGAGATTGTCATAATCTAACGCTTCAACCGTGCGCTCAACAACATACTTGTTTTTTGAGTATTTTGTATTACCTGCTTGATATATTTTATCCAGCATAACCATTGGGTGTGGAATTTGTTCTGTACTCTCTTTTTGGACATCAAATCCCACCATGGAATTTACAATAGAAAGTGTTAGGTTTTGGGAGATGGCAGGATAATGTTTTTCTTCGGCAATAAACCATGCTTCCGTTTCCTTAACAGCAAGAATTATTTTTGCAGGAATAGTTTTTGGCAATCCTAAATTGATACCTTTCTTATATTTTTCTTCATCTATTATTCTCTTTCTTTGCGGATTAAAAAGATCGCAAATTCCAATGATAAAAGAAAAGTTTAACTTTTGTAGTTTTGGGAAGTTGTCAATAATATCGGTTTTTACTTTTTCATCACCACCGCAATCGTAAATAACAAAATAATATTCTTTTATTGTATCGGTAGTAAATGTATCAATTCTAATATTGTGATACAGTTTTCGCATATCATGTGAAATAATTTTTAATTTCTTTTCATCAAAAAACTCCTTTATGAGTTTTGTAATAAATATTTGTTCGGTTTGACCTTCAACAAAAACAGCAATTTTTTTCATGCGGTCTCCCATTTGGAGTTAATAAAATCGGTTTTTAGAAAGTCAAAATTTGACAATCCTGTATATTCAAAGTCATCAAATATTTCTTTTGAGTTTTTTGAATTAAATATTTTACATTCACCATAAGTGCGTTGGATTACTTGCCAGTATTCCAAGGGCACATTATTCATTACAAAACGGTCATTTGTTGACATGATAAATTGAGTATCAGTAGTATTTGCTGAGTCAATAAGTAATTTTATTAACTTTGACGATCTGTCAAAATCTAGTCCTTCTCCAATATCATCAATTAAGACAGTTGTGGATAATTTCTTTAAGGAATTATAGGTAATTTGTATTATTAGTGATAATGCCCTAAACATACCCTGCGACATTTGCTGCTGAAAAACGGCAATCTTACTATTTTTTTCTCCAACATATAGCATCAAAATCGGTAATTTATTAGTCGTTATACCGACTGGTATTGGTGGTGCTAAAACTGGATTTGATGCAACACCTATGTTTGTTAAATCGTAGCCTATAGTAGACATCAAAGTTATAATTTGTTTGCGAAAATCTTGACCAAAATCATGTTCACCCTTTACGTATAATGCTATAACAGAACGCATATCACGGGGATTTACGTTAATATCATTCATATCATTTATCGAAAACATTGTGTCTTGACCAAGTTTTGAACTGAAATCATATAGTCTCTGACCATCTGCCCAATTTGCAATATTTTCTAAAAATGGGTGTTGAATAACATCTCTTTTTGATGTAACAACAAGTTGATTGTTAGGTAGTTTGAAACGCATTTTTTTTTGAAATTCTTGAGCAAATATTTCACCAGTACCCGAATCATCTCTTTGAAACATTGAATCATCACCAATTTTCAATTCTTCAGATAAAACAACTTGTTTTTCAACATTCAATAAATAATGGTAGGTTTTATCATTATCTGAAAACTCTACATCAAAACTACCTGATTGTAAAAGTTGTGGTTGCAAACCGGCAAGCATATTACCAAACCACTGAATTTTTGTTAAAGCATTAGTTTTTCCGGTGGCATTCTTCCCAACAAGCAAATTTACTTTTTCGAGTGCAAGTCCATTTAACGACCACGCCTGCGGCTTTCCGGCGAATTCGCTATAGTTAAATTTAGTCAATAACATTTTAACTCCTCATATTTTTATACAAAATTATTTAAGATTATATTTTTCTTCACGTTTTTTAAATGCATTAATTCCGCCCTCAAGAATTTCACAAACGTGTTCACGTATGCCCTTTTGATATAAAATACCTTTTTCCGTTTCGTCCGTAAAAGTGTTTTCTAAAGCCCCATTTACATATTCAAATTTAAAATCCTTATTTTCTTTGCCATCTTCACCCTGCTGATTGGCAACGATGACATTTTCGGCATCTGTATTTACAACTAGATTAGCATTATGTGATACCATGATTATTTGGCGTCTTTGTTTGCATTGCTTAATATACTCATTTAATTCATTGTAAACAGTCCTGTTGTCAAGATTATCTTCGGGTTGGTCTATTAGTATAGGATAATCAGATTTACTTAAACTTAAATATAATTGCAATACAACTATTCCCTTTTTCCCTTCTGACATATTTTGCAAACTATCAGATCCTTTTTTTATATCAAAATCTATATACCAATAATTTTGAAACAATAAACGTAAAAGCGATTCGGTGTTGCCAACTTTCTTAAAATTATTAAATCTGCTTTCGTCTTGTATACACAGCAACAATATGTTTTTTACATTAGCGATATGATTTTGCTCATTATATACATAATTTGATTCGCTAAATCCGCAATTACTCATTTGATTTTCAAGAGATGAATGTACATTTATCATAGAAGCCAACGCATCTGCAAATCTTTTTATATCAAATATAATAGATGCTGTCAGAGTTAATCCCGTAGTGTTTATCCATTTCTCACCAATCTTTTCATTAACAGATTTTACAATCTCTTTATAAGAATTAAATACTTTTTCATAAAAATGTATAAAATTCACATTATTTCGTTTTTCTAATATTTCTAATATTTCTTTTTCTTTCTTCTTAATATTTGCAAGTTTTTCCTGTTCGGTTTTGACAGAATTTTTTAAGGTTTCTATTTCAAATTGAATTTTGTTTTTTGCAAGCAAAGGTGCAAGTTTTGTTAAATTACTTGATACGTTATTGTTTAGTCTTAAAATTATTTTCTCAATTTTTTTGAGTTTTATATCAAATACAGAAACAGATTTTTGTATTTCAAGTTGCACAGATTTTTCTATTTGTTTTTTTAAAGAATTAAATAAATTTGATGTAAAAGTATCAGCAGTCTCAAAATCAACAGTATTTAAAATATCAATAAACATGTCATTTATAGCATATTCTCGTAATCTTTCTAGTTCAGCCTTATGTTCCACAAAAATATTGATACGATTATCGTTTATCATGTTTGATTCTGTTAAATCCGCATACATTTTTTGTTCAGTCTCATTAAGACCCGATTGACTTGTTAGTTGTTCAATCTTTTTACTTAAAGTTGTAATTTCTTTTGAAATAGCAGTTTTATCACCCAACGGCTTTAAAGAATTTTTTGTATCAAACAATTCTTTATCAAGTTGAATCCATTCCTTAATGCTGCTTTCAATCTTGTTTTTCAATTCTACTAATCTACTATTATGTACATCATATAAATTTTGTATATCAATATTTTGGCAAATTAAATCTTCAATAAACTTATTAAAGAAAGTCGCAGTATTTGAACTATCGTCATTATGTGATTTATTACGGACAATATCTTCAATAAAAAGCTGTGGCAAAAATTCAATTATTCTGCGATCTTCGGGTGTCCGTTTTTGATTAGGTGCATCGGCATAGTATATTTCCAAATCAATGTATTCTAACACATTTGTATAGTTTTTAATATCTGTTTTATTGCCAACTGCTTTTGCTATTGAATGTAACAGCAAAGATTTTCCTGATGACTTACCACCAATAATAGCATTTAGATCGGGATTAAACCCAATTTCTCGTGGTGAGAACTTATTGAGCCAAGAGTCATCAATAAATTTTACTTTTTCAATTATATTGTATGCTGTCTTACTTGAAGGATCGGTCGATTGTATTTTTATCCTACCTTCTGGCTCACAAAGTATTTGTTTTAATCCTTCAAATGTTTTATCGGCTTTTATCCATACAAATTTATCTCCAATAGTATTTTTATTATGTGCATCAGATGCTATTATTGAAGGTAATCCAAATTCAGAATAATAAAAATCTTCGCTATCATCTTCTTTTCGTATTTCGCATATATCGACATAATTTTTTAAAAGCTCTTCTTTTACAGTTCCAAGGGAATCGTATAATTGTTTAACATTTTTTTGAGATGTGCCAATATGTTTCATATCTTCTACTGTATTAGATTTTGATCCGGCATGAACAGAAATTATACCACCGTATTTATGAATAAGGTCAGCAGCTTCTTTAAAATTCACTTGAACTAAAAACATACCTTCTTTGAATGCTACCACATCATTTAATTCCGGTTTTTTTTCTTTACCTTTAGCGATAATTTCAGTTTCAGATAATTTTAACGGACACAATATTAAATCATGTAAAGCTTTGCCGTTTAATTCTATTTCCTCATGAGAATCAGGAAAAAGGCCTATCATGTGAACAGAACTGCTACCATATTCGGTACGAAACTCAATACCACTTATTATGCTTATATTTTTAGTTTTAGCTATTCTTTTTATTTCATCAATATTTTTTGCTGTATGATGATCAGTTAATGCAATTACATCTAAACCTTTCAAGATTGCTGCATCAATAATTTCTGTCAATGTTGCCTCGCCATCTGACGCATTTGAATGTATATGCAAATCCCATTTTCGCCATTCTGAGCCTCTGGAAAATTCTGTATATGTACTCATGTTACTATTTCCTTATTTCCACTCTTGAAAATGCCAAGGCTTATTATGACCATCTCGCCAAACAACAACTGTAACGGTTTCACCTTTTTTCTCTCTGACTTTTTGGTCTTCAACTTTTGGATAATGAACTATATAAAGATGTTTTTCATCTTCTGCATAAACACCAAATTTTAGATCGTCATCTTTATAATGGTCTAATTCAACAATTTTTCCCTTTACTTTTCTTGTTTTATCAGGGTCAATTATTTCTGCTAACGCTCTTTTTATTTCAGAAATTTGAGTAGATGCAGTGCCGTCAATTGTCATGATGACATCTTCATTTTCATTGTCACTTTTAGATGAATGTAACTTTACTGTTTGATGAGAAGTTCGCATTTTTGATAGTCCGTGCATTGCAGCATAAGCTTCTTCGTTTGACAAACCTGTTGCCTTTTTAAACTGTTTTACACGTTCTGCCGGTGTCTTTGACTTATCAACGAGAACCGGAGCCGCTTCGACAATTTTCGACATTTTTTTGTTCTGCTTTGGCAATAGTTTCTTTTATCTCAGCCTTATCAACTTTTCTCTCTTGGTCTGGAATAATGTCAAAATCACCAACTAAGCAAGAACTGCCAGGGACAAAAGCAACATAATTTAATGTATATTGTTTAGATTCACTTGGATTTGCAATGTTAAATAAATTAAAATGATTTTCTGCAAAACGTATTAAATCCTCGACAAGAAATTTACCTTTATTTTTAGTGCCTTCAAGTTTTATAGCAAATGAGTGCGATTCAATTTGACATTGTGCGAAACCACTAATCTCATCATATTCACGTTGCATAGCTTCTACTGCACGAACAAGGGTGAGATGCGTTTTTACTGTTTTAAATTTATAAAGTTGGATTTTATCTCTTGAGTGTTTTATTGTCTCT
>BOBI01000028.1 GCA_026002305.1 Spirochaetia bacterium | reverse complement strand
TGGTTGGTATAATATGTTTATTCCGCTTATATCCGCAACTTCTTTATAATAATATTCAAATACTGACGAAAAACTTAATATTTCGTCCTTACGTTTTTTACTTAATTTAATGCCATATTCTACCATTTGAGGATCAAGTATTTCTAATATATCGGTTTTTTTATTTTTACCTTCTTTTATTTCTTTTAAAATTAAGTTTCTTGTTTTTAATATTTTTCTATATTTTTGCAGACAATCAAGATACATATCGTCATGAATACAAATATTTTGATCAAAAAACCATCTTCGTTTTTCTGGTGTTCCGTTTATAAATTCAATATCTTCCGGACAAAATACAATACAAGAAATTATTGATAATAATGTTTTTCTATCAACTAATTTTTTATCGTCTATTGCTATTGTTTTTTTGCTGTTTTCAACTTTTATATTTATAATGCTTTCTATATTTTTTTTAGTATTTAAAATAACAGAACAATTTTTTTTTGTTTTGCAGACTAATTCCGTGTCTTTTGAACCGCGAAAAGATGAGGCATAAGAACAAAAATAAATGGATTCAAGAAAGTTACTTTTTCCTTGTCCGTTTTTACCAACCAAAAAAACATCTTTAGCTAACAGATTTGTCTCACCATCAATTAAATTTCTAAAATTTACTGTTCTAATAGTTGAGAGCAACATTTAATCTATTTGCATTGGCATGACAACAAAGAAGTAATCACTATCAGGAAATGTTTTAATTGTTATGGCTTTATTAGGTTCTTTAAATTGAATTGCAACATCATCCTTATCCATAATTTTTAACGGATCTTCTACAAAATGAAAATTTAATGCAAATGTTATTTCTTCTCCGCCATAAGTACAATCCATTTCTTCATTGAGTGCGCCTAATTCATTTTCTTCGGTGTATAATACCAGTTTATCCTGTGTTAAATGAAAATAAGCCCGCTTTGAATTTTTTTCAACCATCAAAGCAACTCGTTTTAGAGCATCTAACATATCTTTTCTTTTTAGGGTAAATGTGTATTTTTGATCTTCTGGGATAACTTTTTTATAATTTGGAAATTGCCCATCAATCAAAACAGAAGAAAGACCGTATGATCCGAAATTTATAAATATATTTTTGTCGGTTAATCCTATTGATACATTACCTTCTTCGCCGGCCCTCTTTAAGAAAACGTTTAGTATTTTTTCAGGAATTATTATGCTATTAATTTCTTTAATTGAATCATCGACAACTTTTTGTGAATATGCTAACCGTCTGCCATCTGTGGAGACCATGCGTAAAATATTATCGGATTTTTCAAAGAATATTCCGTTCATAAAAATACGCGATTCATCATCAGATACTGAAAATATAGTTTGGGTTATCATCTCTTTAAAATCCTTAACAGGTAATTCAAAGAAATATGCATTATCGGAAGATGGAAACTGCGGATATTGATCGGTCGAAGTTGATTTTATTTTAAACTCTGTCTTTTTAAACGCAGGCTTTACAACCATATTTGTATCGGAGCTAAAAAATTCTATTTCACCGTCCGGTATAGAATTTAAAATTCCGAGTAGAATATCACCTTTAATCGTCAGTTTACCTTCTTCGATTACATTCACCGGAACTTTTGTAACAAAATTAATTTTTACATCCGTGGATTTTATAATCAAAAAGTTATCAGAGGTCTCTAAATATATATTGGATAATATAGATAGAGCATTTTTGGTTAAAACGATTTCCTGCGCGATTCCGAACTCTTTTAAGAGATTATTCTTGTTACACACAAATTTCATTGGTTTCTCCTATAAACTATATATAAATTTAGTAGTAGTACTAGTAGTATGCATTTTTTGTTAAAAAGTGCCATAAGTTATTGTTATATATATAAATAAGTTATTGATAAGTTGTTGGAAAGAAATCAGGTTTTATACACAAATTCTTTCTATTTGGTATTTTACCCAAATTATCAACAGATTAATAACAATTATTTAACATTATACTCCTTTGATAGTCTTTTTAAACCCTCTAATAAATGTTCCTCTGAAGGCTCGGATTTTATTTTTTTTTCGATTTTCTCAATGGCGCTAATAACTGTGGTATGATCTCTGCCGCCAAAAGCCTGGCCAATTTCCGTTGTTGAATGTTCGGTAAGATCACGGGCCAGATACATTGCTAGATGCCGCGGGCGAACGATATTTTGGGTCTTTTTTTTACCGCGAAGGTCATTCATTGATAAAGAAAAATAATCTGCTACAATACTTATAATAGATTCAATAGAAATATTTGATTGTATTGGAGAAAAATTATCTTTTAACTGCTGTTTTGCTATTTCAACTGTAAGCTCCGTAGCTTCAAGTTGTGTATAAAACGCAAGTTTATTAAGAGCTTTTTCTAAATCACGAACGTTAGAGGAAATATTCTTACAAACAAATGTGATAACATCTTCTGGAATGAATACGCCTTTTGTTTTAATTTTTGATTTTAATATCGCGCAGCGTGTTTCAAAATCCGGAGGTTGAAGATCTACATTTAAACCACTGTCAAAACGGCTTTTTAAGCGTTCATTAAGATTTTTTAATTCGGAAACAGGTCTATCACAGGTAAAAACAATTTGCTTTCTGTCCCGGTGTAACTGTTCATAAGTGTTAAAAAGCTCATCAAGTGTGGAATTGGCGTTTTTAGTAAATGAGTGAATATCGTCTATCATTAAAAGATCAACATGGCGGTATTTGTTTCGGAATGCAGCGGCTGATTTTTTATCATTTATGGATTCAATAAATTCGTTTGTGAAATTTTCTGCCGTAACAAAAATTATATTATTGTTATTATAAGTTCGATAAACATAATTACCTATGGACTGCATAAGATGTGTTTTTCCAAGACCTACACCCCCGTATATTAATAGTGGGTTGTAAGCTTTTCCCAGATTTCTTGCAATTGCCTGAGCCGCGCCTGAGGCATGACTATTATTATCCCCGACAATGAAGGTATCGAATGTATTATCTTCTTTTAGCTGAGGATGCCGCGATTTTGGCTCTTTATGCTGTTTGCCGGGTATTACAGACGGTGTAACAGTCTGTAATACCGGCGGCGTACCGGCTTTTTTTTCGGTGTGTTCTTCGTTTACTACAATATCAAGTGTAAAGCTATTTCCCGTTAATTCTTGAAGCTTTGTTTCGATAATACCCGGGTAGCGAATCTTCAATTGATCGCGGACATAAGAGGAAGGGGCAAGAATTTTGACTTCTTTGCCATCATTTTTGAGAAAAGTTAGGTTAAACCATAAATTGAACATTTCATCGCCAATATCAATCTTGATTCGGTCTAAAGCTGATGCCCAAATGGCTTTAAAATCAGTCTGCTTGGTCATTTTTACCCTTTCTTATAAAGAATTCCACAAGTTATCCACAAAAAGCAAACATAAAAACTAAAAAAACAATCATTGTAAAAACTGTAAAAAATCAGCAATAATTATTGTAAGTGTATATAATATAACAAGTTACAATAATAAAAAATTACAACTTTTTAAATTAAACACAAATTCTTTAGAAATTTTGATTTAATCAAGGGAAAACAAGAAATTATCCACAAGTTATCCACAAAACAAAGAATTTATGTTGATTCCAATGATGTAAAGAAGATTATAGCTTTCTGTCATTAAGATTTCAAGGCTTCGCAGGGCCTCGTTTTGAAAAAGTAACCCAAAACAAATAAGACTATTCTACCCGTAAGCGGGAGGTCAAGGAGGGGTTAAAAACGAGTGAAAAAAAGGCGCCGGCACAGGAGGTCCGCGCCAGGTACCGTCAGGCAAAAAGAAAAGACAAAACAAATAGAATATCGTTACAAGCGGGTAGTCGGCATTGAAAATCGTGCCGATGGTGAAAATCATGCTTGCGGGATACACCGTATTTTGGCTCTCTTAGTGTTTTTGGTTCACGGGCTAATGATACCGGACAAAGGTAAAATTGCTGGTATATTCCAACCCTCCTCTTTTTTATTGTCCGTGTTTTGGTTTAATACCGCGCAGCTTGCTGCGCTCTTCGGCGTTAAACCAAAACACACGTACA
The DNA here is from genome assembly GCA_026002305.1 of Spirochaetia bacterium. Taxonomy (GTDB): domain Bacteria; phylum Spirochaetota; class Spirochaetia; order Treponematales; family Breznakiellaceae; genus BNVA01. Next base: position 15,615 of record BOBI01000028.1, on the reverse strand, counting down.
ATCATTTCCTATACAACGACAGCTTTTTTAAAAAAAGCTGATACCGCGTGGCTCGCCGCGCGGTAGTTCATAATATCCTGTAGCCATCAATGTGAATTATTGGGATTTCAATTATCATATTTCCATTTCTCCTCTTCTCTATACTAACCCCTCGTGAAAACAGGACTTCATATTTCTTTGTAGTTATTATTTTAGGCAAACCTTCATAGTATAAATGTTTTTTTGAAGTACCTGAAGCAGCGAGGAATAAATCGGTAGATGAAGTTTTTATTTCAGGCAAACTCTCGTAATATAAATCTTTTGAAGACGGCTTAGCATCTGAACTTGCAACAGATAAATCAGCCAATAAAGCAAGAATAGTTTGCGTCTCCGTCAAATAACCGTTAGTATCAAAAACTATTTTAAATTTTTGCCCACTAACAAGTTTATTGTCATCGAATAATTTCCATAATTCATCTTTTGTTATGGCTTTATATTGCGAGGGGTTTGCCGGAACTGTTTTCCAGACAACATCTTGTGCCATTACGTTGTCGCTTATAATAAATACAAGCGATAAAACCAATAGTTTTCTCATAATAAACCTCCAAAATTATTTGTCAAATAAAAGCGACATCCCGTCGAACAAGATTGTTTTTATCCGCAGGACAATATGTTTCTGCCGCATTAGCCAAATTGTTAAGATGCATGTTTATTTCGTGGTATGCGCAAATGGGGCTACATTTAGAAAGACACTCGTTATTTATTTTTTCAATGATACCTTTCCGCAGTTGTAGAATATCCTTTACATCGGTATTTTTAAGATTACAGATAGCAAAGTTAGAGTTTCCCGCATTTTCAACACAAGGGTATAGTACTCCGTCTGGCCAGACAAAGCCGTAAAAGTATGGAGCGCGGCATTGAGTGTAGGGTTTCTCTTTTATAGTTCCCAGCGTTTTGAATTTCTGCAATGGGTAACAAACCCGTATTTCGGAATTACGCTCCTTTATCAGGGGCTTGATGCCATATTCTATTGTATGTACCGCTTTATCCAATATATACTGCGGCGTCTGCTGACCATTGTACATAAACTCGTTAAAAGCCTTTGCTTCATCTATGGAGCGGGTATTAAGATTACATATTATTGATTTAAGTTGGTACTCGTTATATACCTTGCTTGCCGGATAGTTATATACAGGCCGTATGGTCCAGTTAATTTGCGTTTTGGTTTTATAATCGGCCGTAATACGGTCTTCCATCTCCAAGAGGCGATCGGCGAGATTTATAAGTCCTGTATAATTGACAATATCAACAACGGTGGCGACAGCAATTTCAGTATTACTTTTTAGATCATGTTTTTTTCTTAGAAGTGATTCTAAATTACCCAGCACCTTTTCATAATTGTCCACTCCGGTCATAAGCCTCTGTTGTTGTCCGTTTCCGGCATTTATGCTAATACGTACATATACAGGATCGCATCGTAAAATTCGCTCTGCAAGCTGGGGGGTAAGGCCGTCTCCGTTTGTTTGAAGTGCAAAAGCGAGGCCCTGCTGTTTGCAAGTTTCGACCATTTCCCCTAGCTCTTTATGCATACAGGGATCGCCGCCTCCGGTGAATATGATTCCTTCCGATCCGAGTTCAGAAAGCCTAGAAATATAATGTTGGGCCTCTAGCAGTTTCATATCCAGCTGTGTTGGATCCTTTTTAGCTCCGCCGTACGTACAAAAGAAACACCGTTGCGGGCACCGGAGCGTCGGGGCAAAGTGGATAGTTATTGGGGCAATCGTATCGGCGGCCCCATCAAGCATCGGCCGAATCTTATCTTCGTGATACCTAAGTTTCATAGTGGTATCAAGAACACCATAGATTTCATTTGTGTCTTCGCGGTGAAAAATGGACGCCATCTTTTTAGGCGCATTGCGCCAACGGGAACACGATAAGCCATTATGCCGATAGGCCAATGAGTTATTCATCTTGAACCTCCTACTTGAATAATCTGTATAATAAATATAATCTATGAGATATGAAAAGTCAAGTTAAAAATCGTAAAATATTGGTATTTATATGAAAAAAGAGATATTACATGGAGATGACCAGTGCCTAGCAGCGCGAGTCAAGCAGATCCGCACTGAAGAGGGGCTATCGCAAGCCGAGTTTGCCGAAGTATTGGGGCTGTCTTCTCCGGCTATCATTTCTGATATAGAAAGAGGAAGCCGCGATCCAAGCAAGCGGGTACTGCTAGGGATTCGTGCTCATTTTGGAAGGGATTTAAATTGGCTTTTTGGCGGAGGGCCTGACGAAATAAAGTCGCTGCAGATCGAGAATGATGATAAAGCCATGCAATTAAATGAACTGCGAAGCCAAATTACCCAAAAAGTTGAAGAAACCAGTAGTCTTAACGAGCGCATTGATCAGCTATTACGACAAAATCAAGACAAAGACCTGAAGCTTGAAAAAAAAGAACGGCAGATTTCCGAGCTTAAAGATGAAATAACCACTTTGCTAAAGGAAAATAGTGGACTTAAGGATGAACTACTGGCATTCATGCGGAAACAATAATCCTCTATTGGTTAGAAGAAAAACCAATGTTTGAGATATATATCTCGTTACCCTTGAAAGCATTCCCAAGTTGTAGCAGCAAAATCACGGCCTTTAGTGTATCAAGCTCTTGTTCAGAAACCCGATCAAGATCGATATATACCGTTGTCTGCCAGAAACTTGGGGAGGTATCGCCGGTAGGGAAAATCGCTCTAAATGTACAGTTATCGCCTTTAATGGAGACTGCCTTTGGGGTTTCAATACATAGCCATGGCTCGTCAATATTGGGTTCAGCCAGCAAGGCTGGTTTTACTGTTAAACAAAGCAAGGATTTTTTTTGCTTGATAGGATCGTCTTCTCTTAAGCAAGGAAAATAAACATCAAACATTAGTTCATTATACTTTCTGTAGTTATCTCCCGGCAGATTTAGCCGAATCCTATTCTCCCAATAGCTTGAAATGGTACAGTCATCAATTCTATCAACACGCTGACCGTTTATATCATAAGGTGTAATTCTTAGGTCAGGATTTTTATTATCGTTTTCAATTATCAGATTCAACTTGCCTTTTTGATAGTCGTCTATAAGCCCAGAAGAAGTATTTCCCGCTAGTTCATCTATTAAATCACCGGCAGTTTTATAATAGGTTTCGATTGTTCCCGTACCTAAAGCGAGATTTGTTTCTATACCCGGGAAAAAAATCCCGTCAGGGCCAGAGCTTAAATATAACCTGCGAGCTTCCTTGATAATATTCGATTTTACAGTATCTCTGTTTAATAGCATGGTCTTTTACCTCCAAACCATGATGGGATATTAATTTTTTTTAAGTAAGCATAAATATAGTATAGATTAAATTTTATAAAAATAGAATAATTTTCAGCGAGGACAAGTACCGTCTGTGTAACGATTGGTATTATTCTGTAATGAACTACCGCGCCGCAGAGCCCTCGCACGCAAGCAGGTGCGTAGCGTGCAGACGGTATTAAACCGCACGGAGAATAAAACGCACAAGAAAAAATATAAATACGAAATGCGGATGATATGATGAAAAATATTGTACCCGTCCGTCTGGATTTACCGGGCAAACCTCGTAAATGGAATTATTTCAACAAATACAAATGCAACCGGAAACATGGCTACTAAGGCTTAAGTTGATGATTTTGTGACAGGCACCTTTCGCGCTCCCGGCACTATTTTTCTCTCCCACGCTCCCCTTACCAGTTAAAGTCCGAATGGGTGCCGGTTCTGGCGGCTGTTAGTACAAGGTCTTCTTCATATATACGGTAAATCAGAAGCCAGTCATTCTCAATATGGCATTCCCTGAAATCCGCCCAATCGCCGGATAAGGGATGATCGAGAAACTTCTCCGGCAATGGCTCCCGTCCACAAAGCAAATTGATAACATCTGTCAGCTTTGTTAAATCATACCCGCGTTTTTTGCATCGCTTGATGTCCTTTCGCATTTTGGTGGTCATTTTGGGGCTAAGCATTATCATCCCCAAGCGCCGCCGCTATCATTTCTTCCGCATTTGTATAGGGACCGAGCAGATTTTTCCCATGACGTGCGTCAAGCATCGCCTCTTGTGTTTCCTGATTAAAGGTCCGCTTTAGTTCAAAGGGTATGCGGTTTTCTCTGAGCGCGGTGAACAGAAACATTCTGATAGCCGTGGAAATATCAAATCCTAATGCGGCAAAAAGCTCTTCCGCAGCTGACTTGGTTTCATCGTCAATCCTGACCTGTATTGTTTTAGCCATCTTCTATCCCCCTGTCTTTGTATATACAGTATAATTCCAAAAGCTGCATTTGTCTATACCAGTTATTGCAATGCGGCACAGTTTGGCTATTTTCCTGTTCCAGCAAGCTCTAGCGGTTTGGGTGGGTGTCTTGGATACCCTCTCCAAATAAAAAACCGGCAGGTTTCCCCGGCGCTACCTGTAAAAAAACTCCTTTATGCTTTTACAGCTGCCGTAATCAAATTTAGTGCATGGCAAAATATTAATTCCGTTTATTTGAATAAAGTTCATCGTCCAGTTCCTCAAAGGAAATTCGCTTGGCATTGCATCTCTCCCAAGCAAAATTTTCATCTATGGTATCGTTGTCCACCGGTTGCTTATCAAGGGTGGAGAGTGCCGAAAAAACAGTTAATGACCGTTTGGTAAAGCTTATCTGCGGAGCTTTTTCAGTGAATGAAACCTACATCAGATACGGAGAAGGTGAGATGTTTACCGAAATTCCAGATGAAAAATTTATGAATTTGGTAAATAATTTTAGATCTTTGCCGCCCAAATATCAGGAATTCCTATTTAAGATGTTTGATATGTTTTTAAAAATGAGGGATAAATAATCAATGAATCATCTATATGATGTTGTGCCATGCACCTTTTTGGACGTCTCGTTAAATGAGGTTTTTCTGCGGCCTAAAATGGGCTGTGAATAGTAACCCCAAAACACTTTTAAAAGACTTTGAATAAATTCTGAAAAGCTGTAAGCTTGAAGAAGATGATACCGTTTTTCCCTGAATTTGCACCGGTAGCACTAGAACAAAAAGATGAGATTGCACCTGTTCTTGCGCAGACACCTGATGGCGTTTCTGAATTCACCTTTGCGAACCTTTATCTTTTTCGTGCGCGTTACGATTACAAGGTTTCTTGGGATGCCGATAGGCTCCTTGTTTCCGGCGAGCGCGACGGCAAAAAGTTCTTTGCAACACCATGCGCGGCCCCGTCCCTTGATGTTTTAAAAGCACTTTTTGATACACATGATTACTGGAAGGGCATTAGCGAGCGTGTTATTGAAGATGGAAGGCAACAAATTGCCGAATTAGGCCTTGAAATTGCCGAAGATCGCGATAATTTTGATTATTTATACCTAAAGCGGGAATTAAGCGCGCTTTCCGGCAAGAAATTTCACAAAAAAAAGAATTTAGTGAATGCTTTTATGCTTGCAAACCCCGAACACAGCGAAATTCCACTTACCCGCGACAAATTAGGCGACGCTATTGCCGTATTGGACCGCTGGAAGGTCGATAAAGGCAGCGACGGCGACTATGTTGCATCGCGCGAGGCGCTTGAATTGTTCGACACGTTGGGCATGGACGGCCGGATTTTTTACGTTAAAAACCACCCTGCCGGTTATTGTCTTGGCGAACCTGTGGCACGCGGCACCATGTATGCCGTACACTTTGAAAAGGCCATCGACGAATATAAAGGCATTTATCAGTATATAAACCAGGTTTTTTGCGCGGGGCTGCCGGAAAACTTTACATATATAAACCGCGAGCAGGATTTGGGCGACGAAGGTCTGCGTCAGGCAAAAGAGACCTACCGCCCATGCGGCTTCGTTAAAAAACACACCGGCAAACCACGTTGACCACCACCGTCTTAATGATAGGCGACATAATAGGCGAAAGCGGCCTTGCCGCCTGCGAGGCGCTTTTGCCCGCGCTCATCGCAGAAAAAAAATCAAGCCTTACTGTGGTAAACGGCGAAAATGCCGCCGACGGATTCGGAATAACGGAGAGCGAGAGCCGCCGCATCTTTGCGTCCGGCTGCGACGTTATAACCACCGGAAACCATGTATGGGAAAAACGCGAAGCATGGCCGCTAATGGACGCAACCCCCACCCTTTTGCGACCCGCCAACTACCCGCCGCCCGCCTGTGGAAACGGATTTACCCTTTTGAAAAAAAGCGGGATCACGTTTTGTGTAGTAAACCTGCAGGGACGCGAGTATCTCTCAAATATTGACTGCCCCTTCCGTACATTCGACGCAATTTACCAAGAATTTGTCGGGGGGATGCCTCCCTCGCTTCCCATAACCATCGTGGATTTTCATGCCGAGTCAACCACGGAAAAAGAAGCGCTCGGCTTTTATTTAGACGGAAGGGCGGCCGTGGTTGCAGGTACCCACACCCATGTTCAAACCACAGATTCAAAGATTCTGCCGGCCGGTACCGCCTACATAACCGACCTTGGCTCCACCATGACCGAAGACAGCGTTATCGGCATAAATAAAGAAATCTGTTTACTGCGTGCAAAAACCCAAATTGCCTATCCAATGAAGTGTGCTGCAGGCAGCGCTTGTCTGTCCGGTATAGTTGTAACAATCGACACGGAAAACGGCAAAGCTCTTTCGATAGAAAGATTTGTTAGACGGTGTTACACTATCTAGCAGGAGGGTGATTTGCCATCACGAAACATCAAAGACATTTCTATTGCCTTCCCTGTAATATGCCGCAGTGTTGCTGTTTTTGCCATTGCGTATCAACTGCGTTTAATTGCGAGCGACCTTGCGGATACACCGGTTTTTATTACCGCGGTTGCCAGCGCCTTTTTTACTGCCGCCATTTTAAATAAATTAAAAATAAAACCGGCGGCGGCTGTAATAACCATTTTGCTTATTCCGTTTGTTACACATCTGTTAATTGCGGTTCCACGTTTTTTTGTTGATACGGAAAAACTAAAAACAATTATAACATTCGATTCGCTTTTGTTAAATTTTGACAGGAACAATTTTGTTTCGCTCCTGCCGGTTTTATGGATAGCGTTTTCAAGCTACTTTGCATATAACAATGTTCAGGCATTGCGTTTTTCCGTGCTGGCGGACTGCGTGTTTTTATCGTTGACATTTATTCTTACAGGCAGCGCGTCAATCTTGATATATAAATTGCCTATTGTTCGAATTGTAGTTTTTGTCTGCATAGTGCTTTTTGAACTTGCCTCGTTAATGCTTGCTTCCCCGCCTGAACTAAAAACACAACGAAACGAAAAAACGATAGCTGCGGCCTTTTTGGTTTTGTTATGCGCAATTACCGGCGCCCTTTTGCTGCGGCCAATGCAGGAAGGCGCGCTTGAAAGCGGCGCGGGATTAATTCAGCCTAAACTTTTTAGTTTTGACTTTGCCCCCTTCCTCCGTCTTGAAAACGAAATTTCCATGAGTGATGATTTAATTTTTATTGTAAGTAAGGATGTAAACGCCGAATTTCAAGATACTGATTCAACCAACGGCGGTATAGAAGACATAAGTGAGCAATATGATGAAGACTATGAAGATTTGATTATAGAAGATTACGACGGCTTTGTGGATTTATTAGATCCGCGTTATATTTACGACGATCATTTTTTAATGCGGCGTTATGTACTCTCCGCCTATAATTCCGGCGGGGAAAAAGATGCATCTATCGGGTTTTTTCGCAATGATGAAATAGACGAGAAATCACAAAAGTCAACATTGCCGCACGGGCTTTTGGAAACACCCGCAACGGCGTTAAAAGCCCGCCGCGCTTTAACACAGGATTATTATCTTGTAAACATAGACGGTTCGGCGTTTATAGCCATGAACGAGCCTGTTAGGACGGCGCCGTTTGAAAGTTGGGACGCATCTTCTTTTAAACAAGCTTATCGTGTCGAAAGTATGGTTAGCGGCGCGCTTCCTAAAGATTTAATTAACCATATCCCGCAGGGTTGGACATCCGCAGATTTGGGAATGTCCAACGATGAGTATAAATATTATACTTTTTTTGGCGATCCCGAAAACCAAACAACGCGTGAAAAGCGCATAACAGAATTGTCGTTAGGCTTAACAAACCGTTGGACAAATTATTGGGAAAAAATCCAAGCGTTATATGAATATTTGAAATTCGGCGCTTACCGTTACAGCCTGAAGCCTGGTATTGCGCCTGACGGTGATCAATTATCATATTTTCTTTTTGATTCAAAAAAAGGCTACTGTTCTTACTTTGCGTTTGCGTTTGCGTCTATGCTGCGCTCAATCGGTATTCCAAGCCGTGTTGCCGTCGGGTTCTTTCTTGATCCGCAAGAGGACAAATTAGGATTCTTTCCTATACGGGCAAGCATGGCGCACGCTTGGGTAGAGGTTTTTTTTCCGGATTATGGCTGGATTGAATACGATCCCACAACAAAAAATCTTGCCAAGGACGAGGAATTTAATTTTTCTGCGGGGATTCCGCCGGAGCTTTTTGAAAAATTATTACAGGAAATATTGCAAAACCGCAAAAAATTAAAACTAGAAAGTGATGCCGGCGATGATACCGCAGCGGCTATTGAAAATTTAACAAAAGCAATTACAAAAATTATTAAAAAAACAGCGCTTCCCGCGGTTATACTTATTATTATTGTGGTATTTGTTGTTATGCGCTTTACATTCTTCTTTAAACACCTGTTTGCAAAAAAAATCCGGAGAAAAACTATATCCTTGTGGCAGCATATAAAACTTTCACTTTCATTCTATGGGTATAAGAAAACAAAAGACGAAACAGACGGTGGGTGGACGCAGCGGCTTGACGCGGAATTTAAGACAACATTGTTCGAAAGCCTTTATAGTTATTTTAGTGCGGCACGGTTTGAAAAAGAATATTCAAGCGGGGAATATGTTAATTTTATCACATTAACTACAGATTATAAAAAATGGCAGAAAACAATTCCTGTTACGCGGCGTATATTATCTTTTATTTGTCCGCCTGCGGCGTTGGTCTTAAAGCCTTCAATAAACAATGCACAAAAAAAACCAATTATAAAAAACACTAGTATAATTTTGTTGATGTGTTTTGGTTTGTTGTTTGTTGCCGGTATGCAGCCGCAAGAAGAAGAAAAGCAATATAATGCCGATGAAATTTTTTCAATGGCAAGGAGCGCCGCACGAAGTGAATATTGGCAGCGTGCAATCGACTTGTTTAACACCGGCAAAAAATATTTTCCGCAAGACCCGCGCTTTCCGTTGGCAGCAGGCGATCTTTACGAAAGCCGCAGCCTATATCGTCTTGCAATGGACGAATACAAAACTGCGCTTGCGTTATCAGGTGAAGATACCAATTTAATCTACAAGGCGGCACAAACCGCCGGTAACTTAAATGAAAATAAAGAGTCCGCGTTTTATTTGGAAAGGCTTTTGTATCTGGATCCGGCAAACCACGAGGCAATAGGCAGCCTGGGCTGGATGTATTTTAAGCTGCACCGTTTAAAAGACGGTGAACAATTATTGTTAGACGCGATAGAACGTTTTGGTAACCAGCCTGATTTCTGCATGACACTTGCGACAATATATTCAGATATGTTTCGGTTTAACGATTCAATAAAATATTATAGGCTTGCCATAAGCACGGCAAAACAATACAGTTATAATTCCTTTGCTGCGGTGGCGTATTATAACCTATCAATTTTGGAAAGCCGTTTTTATAAATATGCGGATTCAAACAAAAGTTCAATAGAATCACTTGCACAATATGAAAGGGCCTCCGGACACTTGGCGCGCGGCGAAATAAATTTGCACCGGTTGGATTTCAAGGAAACATTCAGGGAGTATTCCCTTGCCTACGAAATGGATCGCTCGCCGCTTTCCAAGGTAAGCCTTGCGCAGAGTTTTCAAATTGCAGGCAGGTTAGACAAGGCATTAGCTTATGCATTGGATTGTTTAAGAACAAATAATCTTTACTGGATGTTAAACTACGGCATCGATCCGGATCAGTATAAACGTGATTTGCACGAAATACTTTATAAAACTTATAACGGGTTAGCAAACACAGAAAAATTAACAATCCATTCATCAGTAATAGAAAAGGTAAAAGCACGGTATACAATAATAGAATATAAATTCAAAAGCAAAATACATAAAATGCTATATCAAAAATACAGCCTGCTTTCGGCTAATTCATATTTTGCGGATGTCGATTCCCCCGAAGAACAATTAGACGCTCTAAAAAATTATTACAACGCTTTTTACAGTTACAAATACCGCGCATTAAATTATTTAAGAAGTGCCAAAGATATAGAAGGGAAGCTAATACCGGCTTCGGTACCGTCATACTTGTTTGAGGAAGCAAAGCTATTACAAAAAGAAATATCATTGTTAACAGCGCTGGAAGGTTTTGATCCGGTGTGGGAACAGGATTGTATCGCCGACACATTTACCGAATTATCACTTATCGCAAAAAAGAAAAACAAGAAAAAACTGTTAAATGAAAACTGCGGCAGGTTGTTTGCAATGAATCCGGGCGCAATTAGACAAAACGGATTGCGGCTTCCGGTAAATATTGAAACAGAAGGCATTAGTGAAAGAGTAGAAAAAACAATTATCAAAATGCTGAACAAATCCGGTTTTATTATTAACAAAAAACTGCCGCCGGAAGCACGCCATACATTGCGCATAACGACAACAGGTTCAGCATTAGAAGTAAATTGTCAAATCTACGATGGCGGCAAAGGTTTCATATCATTGCGCCAAAATATTCCGATGGCTTTTTTTACCGCCAAAGATATAGCCGCCTTTGCAAACATGTTGTCAAGCATAACATTTTTCGCGGGCAGGTGAGTCGTAAAATCTAATCTGTATCAATGTCCTGTTCAAACTGGGTTTTTAATTGGGCGCCGGAGACATCGACCGGGTAATTGCCTGAAAAACATGCATCGCATAAACCGGACGCACAGCCTTTTGTAATTTCGCTTAACGCGTCTATAGAAAGGTAGCCCAGCGAATCCGCTCCGATAATATCACGTATTTCGTATAACGTATGACGGTATGCGATCAAATTTTCGCTTGTATCAATGTCGGTGCCAAAGTAACACGGATATAAGAACGCGGGGCATGAAAGCCTCATGTGAACTTCTTTTGCGCCCGACTCGCGTAACATCTTTATTATTTTTAAACTTGTTGTACCGCGTACAATGGAGTCGTCAACAATGACAACACTCTTATCTTTAACTGCCTGTGCGATAGGATTTAATTTTATACGCACGCTGTTTTCTCTATCACGTTGATTAGGCGCAATGAATGTACGGCCTATGTATTTGTTTTTTAAAAAACCAAAATCAAACGGTATTCCGCTTGCCCGCGAATAACCCAGCGCCGCGTCCAACCCGCTGTCCGGCACACCGATAACAACATCAGCGTTTGCAGGATGCTCTTTTGCCAGAATTTCTCCGGCACGTACACGGGCATCGTGTACGGATACGCCGTCGATAACGCTGTCCGGGCGCGCAAAATATACATATTCAAAAACACACAGGCTGGATTTTTTTCCGCAATGAGCCGTAATGCTTTTTATTCCATCCTCCCCGGCAATAACAATTTCGCCTGCTTTTAAATCGCGCACAAATTCCGCGCCTATGGAATTGAACGCACAGCTTTCGCTTGCAAAAACGACCGCCTTGCCTAGTTTTCCCATGCACAATGGCCTAAACCCGTTTGGGTCGCGGCAGGCGATTAGCTTTCGACGGCTCATAAGCACCAGTGAAAAAGCCCCCTCTAAATACGACATTGCTTTTTCTACGGCTTCTTCTATGCTTGAAGATTTTAGGCGCTGCTGAATAATTGTATGCGTAATAACTTCCGTGTCGCTTGATGATTGAAAAATGCTGCCGCCCAATTCCTGCGTTTTTCGCAGCTCCACCGCGTTTGTAAGATTACCGTTATGCGCAAGCGCGAGCGAACCTTTTATATGCTTAACAACAAGAGGCTGCGCGTTTGCGCGGCGTTTAGCGCCTGTTGTCGCATAACGCACATGAGCCACGGCAATTTCCCCGCCCCCATTTTCGCCCAGTGCGCCAATGCTCTCCGGCGTAAAGACATCGCTTACAAGCCCCACATCGCGCCTGCTTGTAATAACCCCGTTTGAGTTAACCGCAATACCGGCGCTTTCCTGCCCCCGGTGCTGCAACGCATAAAGCCCCGTATAACAGAGGTGCGCTATAGCCTGCCTTGCTTCTTCTTCTCCGTTTGCGTATATGCCAAAAAGACCACATTCTTCATGAATCAAAATTGCTTCCTTTTATGTTTTTTTGTAAAGCCTGTTTTGCATTATTCTCCTAGTAAACGCTTTAGCACTTCGCGGTAGGCATCTTCCACGCCGCCTAAATCGCGGCGAAAACGGTCTTTATCCAGTTTTTCCTTTGTTTTTATATCCCAAAAGCGGCATGTATCCGGCGATATTTCGTCGGCAAGAATTATTTTATTTTTCGCGTCGCGTCCGAATTCAAGTTTAAAATCAATTAATTCAATACCGGCGTCTTTTAAATAATCGCCTAACACCTTATTTATTTTAAAAGACATTTCAGCAATAGTTTTTAATTCGGCTTCCGTTGCCCAGCCCATCGCCGCTATGTGATACTCGTTTACCATCGGATCGCCTAACGCATCATCTTTATAACAATATTCAAGCACTGTAGAATTAAGTTTTGTACCTTCGGGAAGTCCAAGCCGTGCGGCAAGCGAGCCGGCGGCAATGTTCCGCACGATTACTTCGAGCGGAACAATTTTTACCACACGCACCGCTGTTTCGCAGACGCTTAATTCTTTAACAAAATGTGTTGGTATGCCGTGTTTTTCCAATAATTGCATCAGGTGATTTGTTATGCGGTTATTGATTGTGCCTTTACCAGCAATCGTACCTTTTTTTGCGCCGTTACCGGCTGTGGCATCGTCTTTGTAATCGACAATGTAAACATTAGGGTCGCTTGTTTTAAAAACTTTTTTAGCCTTACCCTCGTAAAGCTGTTCTAACTTTTCCATATTTGCTCCTTGTCTTTTTTTAAGACGTTAGCGGCGGTTTCATTTTTGTGATCCTGCAATTTTTTTTGCAGTGCCGTGTCGCTTAACGCGAGAATCTGAGCGGCAAGCAGGGCCGCGTTCACACTGCCGTTAAGCGCGACCGTTGCCACAGGTACGCCGGAAGGCATTTGCACCGTAGAAAGCAGCGCGTCCAGCCCGTCGAGCGCCCCGCCTTTAAGAGGCACGCCGATAACAGGCAGCGTTGTCTGGGCGGCAAGCGCCCCCGCCAGGTGCGCCGCCATACCCGCAAACGCGATTATAACGCCAAAACCATTGCTGCGGGCGGTTTTTGCAAATTCGCAGGCCGCATCCGGTGTTCTGTGGGCACTATAAATGTGCGTTTCGTGTTCAATTCCCAGTTTTGTAAGCTGAATTTGAGCCTTTTCCGCATGTTCCGCATCGCTGTCGCTGCCAAGGATCAACGCAACTTTTAAATTCATGATTTTATAATGGGAAAGTTAAGGCGCTGTGTCAACGGTTACATCTGGTGTAAAAATTTTATATGATTAAGAACCATCCGCAAAAGGATGGGTGAATGCATAGCGAAAGGAGCTATTTATGTCAAAAATACCTGTTGGAATTTTAGGCGCCACGGGCATGGTCGGGCAAAATTATATTTCGTTGCTCGACGGACACCCTTGGTTTGAGGTGAAATATGTTGCGGCATCGGCAAGGAGCGCCGGAAAAAAATATGGCGATGTTATGACAGGCCGCTGGCATTTGCGTAAAAATTGTCCGTCATCTGTAAACGATATTATTGTCGAAGACGCGAATGATATAACACGGGCGGCACAAAGTGCAAAACAAGGAAATTTGGCCTTTGTGTTTTCGGCGCTGGAGATGGAAAAAAATGAAATTCTCGCTCTGGAATCCGGGTATGCGGCAGCGGGTATTCCTGTTGTTTCAAACGCATCGGCAAACCGTTGGACAGATGACGTCCCCATGCTGATTGCCGAAGTAAATCCGGATCACGCCGATATTATACCGGCGCAGCAAAAATCGCGCGGTTGGAACAAAGGCTTTATTGCCGTTAAACCAAACTGTTCAATACAAAGTTATATGACTCCCTTTTGGGCATTGATACAAGCCGGTTATGAAATAAAAAGAGCGGTTGTTTCAACCATGCAGGCGGTTTCCGGCGCCGGTTATCCGGGTGTACCCAGTCTCGATATTATCGACAATGTTGTGCCTTATATCGGCGGCGAAGAAGAAAAGTCCGAGCTTGAACCGCTAAAAATATTTGGTAAAATTGAAAACGGCAAATTCAATAAAGCATCATCGCCGGTGATAAGCGCTCATTGTAACAGGGTTCCTGTTATTAACGGACATACGGTTACGGTAAGCATGGAATTTTCGGATAAAAAACCTTCTGTTGAACAAATAAAAAAAATCTGGACTGACTTTCGCGCCCTTCCACAAAAACTGAATCTGCCTATGGCGCCCGTTCAACCTATAATCGTCCGCGATGAACCTAACAGACCGCAGCCCGGCATGGATCGTGATATTGATAAAGGAATGGCGGTTACCGTTGGGCGTATAAGACCCTGTAATGTTTTTGATATAAGGTTTGTGGGGCTTTCGCATAACACTGTCCGCGGCGCGGCAGGCGGCGGAATTCTTAATGCGGAGCTGTTAAAATCGAAAGGTTACTTGTAATAGTTTTTTATTTTTGATAAATTAAAATAAAATTATAAAGGAGTTCTTTAAATGAGTGTTCGTGCTACAAATTCACTAATTGCGGATGTTGTTACGGTTTCGGCTATTCAAGGCAGCCCGAAAATGGTCGTTGTATCTGTTAACGAAGAGGCTAAACAGGTAAATACGGTATGGTTTTCAGCTTCCAACGAAGTACAGCAGGCTACGTTCCCCGCATCGGCTCTTGATCGTGTTGATGTTGTTAAACCCGCAGCAAAAAAAGCGCCTGCGGCAGCCGGTGGCGCTAAAGCAGGGAAAGGCAAAAAGAAATAATTCCAAAATAGTGGCGTATTATTTTAGAAAGCGAATTTCAGGTTTATCCTGAAGTTCGCTTTTTTGCTTGTAGGCAAAAAAATACTTGCTTTGAATTAAAGCCTTTTTATTACGTTTATGTATTTTTTTGTATCTTTGATAACTAAAGGATTTAACAGCAAAATAATAGTTAAAAATTTTAGAAGTTTTGTATTTTTGTTTTGCTTCTTAAAATATATAATAGCCGAAATATAGTTTTGTATAAACGAAAATGAATAATGCATAAGAAAAAATCTTTTTTCTATATTGGAACCGCCGTTAAGGTGAATTATTTCCGGCCCTTCGATAAGTGTTCTGATTTTTCCTTTTTCTTCCAGCTTGTATTCCATGTACACGTCTTCAAAATATAAAAGAAAGTCCTCGTCAAAACTGGCATCGCTGTTATTTAGCATAAACAGATCCGCGCCTGTTATAGAACCTGAAACTTTACCGATTTTTCTGCCTTGGGTATCTTTTTTAATGCTTATTTTTATGTTTAGAAGATATAATATTGTTTTTATTGATACGGTAATAATTGAGAATAAACGATTGCCTAT
>BOBI01000027.1 GCA_026002305.1 Spirochaetia bacterium | reverse complement strand
ATTGCTAATAAAAATTTCTTCATAAGATCTCCAGAATGAACAAATCCCCGGGTGTAAACCATTGGTGTATGCTGTTAGTATAGGCACAAATTTAATAAAAAACAAGTAAAATTTGCAAAAACCCGGTAGAAACTCGGCGCTCCAAGCACTCCGGTTTCTGCTGTTGTTTAGAAAGGCGGGTGGTGGTCAAAGAGGCAGAAACCGGAGTGCTTGGAGCGGTAAATACCGAAAATATTGTTTACAGCCTGTGTTCCAAGCTCAAAAACTGTGCCTGGCACCAAATTTCAATTTGTGGTTAAAAGTAAAATTGCTGATGACACATTGCGACCGCTTGACACAACCCCGTGTAAAATTTATATTGGGGGTGTAGACATTAGAATTGGGGAAGTTAGAAAGGGCGCTTCGGACGGCCCTTTTTTTTTGGAGAGCATTTTGCGTTGGACGCCTAGGGTGGCAGACCCTTTGTTTGATTCGCTGGACGGGATTGTCCGCGCCTTGGGAATGGTGCTGTTGGAACTCGTGGTTTCGCACCAAAAAAGCAGGGTGCAGGTTCGGCTTGTAATTTACAAGAATGGCGCGGATGTGGGCACGAAAGATTGCTCCATGGTGCATCGCGCCCTGCTTCCCCGTCTTGACCTTGCTTTTGGCGGCAAGGATGTCTATATGGAGGTGGCTTCGCCCGGTATTGACAGGGTGATAAAGGACGGGAGCGAATTTGTTCATTACATTGGACGGACGGTTCGCTGTTATATTGTTGATGTTTCCGACTGGGTATCGGGTACACTTGCCGAGGTATCGCAGTCAAATATTATTTTAAAAACGGGAGAGAAAACTATGAATCTTACTTACGATAAGATTGCAAAAGCAAGACTTTGCTCCTCTGCAAAGGCAGTGGAAGAGGCGGCTCTGTAATGGCTAAGGATGTTTCGGCTGCTATTCAGCAGATTATTCAGGAGCGTAATATTTCACAGGAACTGGCGATTCAAATTGTAGAAAACACGTTGATTTCGGCCTACAAGCGGCGTTTCGGTGAGGATAGTAATAACGCGGTTGTTCGTTTTTCTGACGACAACACAAAGGTTACCATTCTTGCAAAAAAGCAAATTGTGGACGGCGTTTTTGATCCGGTTACAGAGCTTGAACTATCGGAGGCGCGGGAGCTGGCCCCCGAAGCGGAAGAAGGCGACGAGATTTTAATTGAGCTTGATCCGGTGGATTTCGGGCGGCGCGCCATTGCAAGCGCCAAGCAAACGGCGAATCAATATATTCGGGATATTCGTAAGGACAGTTTATATTCCGAATACAAGGATAAAGAGGGCGAAATAATCATCGGTTACTATCAGCGTGAACGAAACGGCACGATTTATGTCAATTTAGGCAAGATTGAAGGTGTTTTGCCAAAGAAATTTCAGTCCCCGCGTGAAATTTACCATGTAAACGACCGTATCAAGGCGCTTATTTACAAAGTTGAAAAAACACCGACGGGGCTTCAGGTGGTGCTTTCACGTACCCATACTGAATTTGTACGGGCGATTTTTGAGCTTGAGGTTCCCGAGGTTTATGACAAGGTTATCGAGATTCACAAAATTGTCCGCGAGCCGGGCTACCGCACAAAGCTGGCTGTTTATTCAACAAAGGATGACATTGATCCTGTGGGCGCTTGCGTTGGCATAAAAGGTGTAAGAATTCAGGCGATTATCCGCGAGCTTGAAGGTGAAAAAATTGATGTTCTGAAATACGATCCCAACCCGCAGCACTTTATTAAGAACGCGCTGTCTCCGGCGGAAATTCAGGATGTAATCATTCTTGACGAGGGTAAACACCACGCACTTGCCGTGGTCCACGACAGTCAACTATCTTTGGCAATAGGCAAGCAGGGGCTTAATGTGCGCCTTGCAAACCGCCTTGCCGACTGGAATATTGATGTAAAAACCGCCGCTCAATTTGAGGAAATGGAAATTTCAGCGGATAGGCGGCGGGGATTTGATCAGTTGTTCACCGACGACGAGGAGTTTTCGCGGATTTCCGATCTGCATGGCGTTGACGAAGCGGTTGTCGCCTTATTGCTTGAAAACGATATTGAGTTCATCGAAGATTTCCTGAACAAAGATAACGAGGCCTTAACCGCAATCAAAGGGATTACAGCCGAACAGATTGCGGCGCTTCGCTCGCTTATCGAAGAAAATGTCGAGATTGTGGTTGAAGATGAAGAAGCCGACGATGTTGAAGATAGCGAAGAAGAATTTGCCGGTGATCAGGGTAAAAATGAGTCTGAAGCGGAAACCGAAGAAGATGAAGAAGAATACGAATGTCCTGAATGTGGCGCGCGGATAACAGCGGACATGACAAATTGTCCTGCTTGCGGTGTGGGTATTAGTTTTCAGGATGAAGAATAGTTTTTAATAGGAAGGAAAATGGCGCAGGATACTGACAACATTAACAAACCCAAAGTGGTGCTGATCAAAAAATCCAAAGACAAACCGGCAACATCAGCCGCGTTGACAAAGGATCAGGAAGAAGGCGGAGTACAGTCCGATGTGTCTGAAAAGAAAGTCGTTATTGTCAAAAAGAAAAACACGGCGCCGGTCGATGCTCACGCGGAAAACACCCCGGAGGTATCTGCTAAACCGTCAAAACCGAGCAAGGTTGTTGCTAATCCTGATGAAAGTGCGCCACCGGCGGCTATTGAGCAAGAGCCGTCTGCCCCCGAAGTTTTCCCAAACGAACCGGCGGTACTGGTAACACAGGCCGAGGCGCCCGTTATCGAAACTACCCCACAAACTGCCCCGCCGGAAGGGGTAGCTGAAAATGAGTCAAAAGAAACTGCGACATCTTCCACAGAAACAAAATCCGGTATTGTCTCTTATGTTCCGCAAAATAAGCGCCCCGCCGTGCAGGCCGGACGTGTAGGCGGCAAATTTATCGGGCAAAAACCGCCGCGTTCTGAAAACAGCGAGAGACGCCCCGCAACCTACCGTGCCAACCGCAACGGCCCGCAATCAGGCGGCACACCGGGAACAACTCCCGGCGGTGGAACCGGACAAGGCGGCGGCGGTTATCAAGGACGGCAGGGCGGATTTACCCCGCGCACAGGCGGTCCCGGCGCTGGCGGCGGCTACCAAGGTGGCGGCGGTTATCAAGGACGGCAAGGTGGGTTTACCCCACGCACAGGCGGCCCCGGCACTGGCGGCGGATACCAAGGCGGCGGCGGTTATCAAGGACGGCAAGGCGGGTTTACGCCGCACACAGGCGGCCCCGGCGCAGGTAGCGGCTACCAAGGGCGACAAGGCGGGTTTACACCGCACACAGGCGGCCCCGGCGGTTACCAGCCAAGAACAGGCGGCGGATTTGCGGGAAGATCCGGAGGACAACAGCGTCCCGGAGCCCCGCCTCCACTACCGTTACCGGATGGAAAAACAGCAAAACGCACATTTAAAGCAAAAAAAACCACATACGGGCGCAGAGATAAAGAATTGGAAATGGAGGAAAAACTCCTTCAGACTAAAAAACGCGCCGCCCTTTTGGCAAATCCTGTTCCAAAATCAATTGATATAATGGAAATTATTTCGGTTTCAGAGCTTGCCCGTAAAATGAACCTTAAAGCATCGGACCTTATCGCAAAATTGATGAGCATGGGTATGATGGTTTCGATAAACCAGCAAATTGACTCGGAAACAGCCACCCTTTTAGCGGCGGAATTCGGAGCCGATGTAAAAATTGTCAGCCTTTACGACGAAACGTTAATCGAAACCGAAAAAGACGATGCGGAATCAATGATACCGCGTCCGCCGGTGGTAACGGTTATGGGACATGTCGATCATGGTAAGACCAAGCTGCTGGACGCAATCCGCACAACCGATGTTGTCGCCGGCGAATTCGGCGGCATAACTCAACACATAGGCGCCTATACGGTGGAAACGCCAAAGGGAAATATCACTTTTCTTGATACGCCGGGCCACGAAGCCTTTACCCGAATGAGAATTCGCGGGGCGCAGGTTACGGATATTGTAGTGCTTGTTGTAGCTGCAGACGACGGCGTAATGCCGCAAACCATCGAGGCGATAAACCACGCGAAAGAAGCCGATGTCCCGATAATTGTTGCCGTCAACAAAGTTGACAAACCGGAAGCAAACCCCGACAAGGTAAAAAGCCAGCTTTCCGAAATGGGGCTTCAACCGGAAGAATGGGGCGGGCAAACCATGTTTGTGGAACTTTCCGCGCTTAAAAAAACAGGCATCGACAAACTTATAGAAGCAATATTGCTTCAGGCAGAAATACTGGACCTAAAAGCAAACTATAACCGAAGCGCGGAAGGTAAAATCCTTGAATCGCGCATCGACCCGGGCCGCGGTATTGTGGCCACAATCCTTGTGCAGAAAGGCACCTTGGAAATTGGCGACAGCTTTGTTGCCGGTGTTTGGCCGGGCAAGGTACGCGCTATATTTAACGACAAAGGCCTTAAAGTTGAAAAAGTTACCCCAGCCATTCCTGTGGAAGTACTGGGTTTTGAGGGTATCCCCAATGCGGGCGACCCTCTGCAAGTTGTAGACGATGAAAAAATGGCGCGCGGATTCTCCGCCAAGAGGCAGGAATTAAAACGCTTCGAGGACGCTAAAAATGTGCGCAAGATCACCATGGAAAACCTCTACGACACAATAAGCGACGGCGATATTCAGGAATTAAAAGTCATTATAAAAGGCGATGTACAAGGTTCCGTAGAAGCCCTGCGTTCAAGTTTGGAAAAACTTTCAACAAAGGAAATACGGCTCAACGTAATTCAGGCGCTGCCCGGCGCGATAAACGAAGGCGACGTAAACCTTGCCGCCGCATCAAACGCAATCCTAATCGGGTTCAACGTCCGCCCGACACCCAAAGCAAAAGCACTAGCCGATCAAGAAAAAATCGATGTGCGCCGCTACAACATCATTTACCGTGTTGTGGAAGAAATGCATCAAGCGATGGAAGGAATGTTAAAACCCGACACCAAAGAAGAAGTTATCGCCAATGTCGAAGTGCGCAACGTATTCAAAATATCAAAAACAGGCACAATCGCCGGTTGTTACGTATTGAGCGGCAAAGAGCCTGTGTATTATGCGGATACTGGTTACACAATAGTCCTAAAAAATTCTACAAACACAACCGATGTGGATGCCGCAAAAGTTAAAAGCACGGCAGACGGTTACCGCCTGCCAACCGAAGCGGAATGGGAATATGCGGCTCGCGGCGGCGTTCCGGGTAGTACAGAGTGGAATTACACGTATTCAGGCAGTTCAACCATAGGCAATGTGGCGTGGTATTATGATAATTCTGGCGACCCTACATCAAACAATCCCAACTATGGCGCGCATCCTGTAGGAAAGAAGGCGGCAAACGGACAAGGGCTATTCGATATGACAGGCAATGTATCGGAATGGTGCTGGGACCTGCGTGGCCCTATCACTGCTACAACTCCTGCAACGGGAGTCGCGTCGGGCACGGACCGCATTGAACGCGGCGGCGCCTGGACCCACCAGGCTTCCTTATGCGAGCATGCCTACCGTAACTACGCCAGTCCCGGCAGCAAGTACACCAGTCTTGGGTTCCGTGTTGTGTGTGCCCCCTAGAATAGCAAAATTTGGCGCCGGGCGCCATTTTGGAAAATGAACCGCCTCGCCGCTCTGCGGCGAGGTGGTAAACCAAAGCACGGACAATAGCACGGCCTAACAAAACCATCCGCTAATCCAAGCCCCGCGCCGTTTGGCGCGGGGGTTTTTGATCGGCACCTGATCGGTGCCAGGCACTTTTTTTTGTGCGCAAAGGCATTTTTTCCGCTTTTGTTATATAGGCGGCAGGGCGGTCAAAGGTTGCATTGCGGAATGGACAGGGGCTGCCTGTTTCTTCCCTATGTTAGCATCAAAGGCGTTTTTCTGCTTTTGTGGTAGAAAGGCGGCGTGCGGTTTATGTGGCGTGTGCCCTTTGGCTTAATTACCCGACAAAAACAGAGGTGCATTCAGTTCTGAAATTGGTACCATGATGCAAACGCTCGCGGGTTCCATTGCGGAATGCATTGCGTTATGCGGAACAAAAGGCTACTGGTGATCAAAGAAAAAACAACGTTCCGATAGCACAGCATGAAGCAATGGGTTCTGCGAGCGGCTTGCCTAATTGTACTAATCTTGAAGTTCCAAAAGCACCTCTGCATCTGCGGAAATATTCAGCCAAAGGGTTTTTATCTTACAGACCGCACGCCGTTTTTGTAGATAAGGGCAGAAAAAATGTATTTGGAGCGGGGGCGCACGCCGTTTTTGTGTTAAAGGCAGAAATTCTGAATTTGAAGAAATTCAACCACCAAAGAAATGATAAATTTCGGTATTTTTCGTGAATTTCGTGGTTGATCTCTTTTACTTTGTGCCAAATTCAGAATTGCTGGCAAGCACACTAATTTTGGAACTGGCTCATT
This sequence comes from Spirochaetia bacterium, assembly GCA_026002305.1. Taxonomy (GTDB): domain Bacteria; phylum Spirochaetota; class Spirochaetia; order Treponematales; family Breznakiellaceae; genus BNVA01. Next base: position 14,694 of record BOBI01000027.1, on the reverse strand, counting down.
TGTTAGAAACTACTTTTTAAAATGAGGCAGAACGGGCTTCTTGGGCGCCTAATTTGAAAATATAACTTTCCAGCGGGCGCCGGGGTGCTTCCAATTTAAAGGCTATTTTGCAATAATGGAGGAATGATCAAGGGAATTGCAAAGTTTATTTTGGCCTTGAACGGCAATGTAAAGAAATCGCAGATTGCGGCGGGAGCGGCGTGGGGTGTGCTGCTTGGGATTTTGCCGTCAGGCAATGTGTTTTGGATGGTGCTTTTGCTGCTTTCGCTTTTTTTAAGGCACAATCAGGGTGGTAAACTTCTAACGCTGGCCGTTATGAAGCTTTTTATGCCGCTTCTTTATCCGCTTACCGATCAACTTGGCTGGACTATACTGCATATAGAAAAACTCACTCCCATTTTTACAACATTGTATAATATGCCATTTGTTCCGTTTTCACATTTTAATAATACACTTGTAGCCGGCGGACTTGTGGCTGGAATTGTTTTGTGGCTGCCTGTGTTCTTTATTTTTATTATTTTAGTGTCTATCTACCGGAATACACTTTTACCCAAGGTGGTAAACAGCAAGATTGTAAAAAAACTGCAAAATATTCCTATCGTTCAAAAAATCTTTAGCTCGGTTAATGCTTTGAAATCAATACAAAGTATCGGTATTGAATAGAGGAAATTATGGCAAAGAAAGTACCAAAACTTTTTACAAAACCAATTAAAGAAAAAGAGTTTGAGAAAAGGTTTGTCCGCTTAATTGAGCAAAAATCGGACAAAGAATATCTGCAAAGCATTTTTGAATTTAAGACCTTGTATCATGGAACCGGAACTAAACCGAAAGGCAATTTCTTCGTGTTACGCGATGAAACCAAAAATACAAAAGATAAAGCTCAAATAGCAAAATTGAATGCGTTGGCAAAGGATATTAAATCGAACAGGGCGCTGCCGGTTAATATTCTGCCGCTTTTCCTGGTAAGTGTTTTGGCTGCAGGCATTGTTGTCTTTGTTACTATTTTTATGAATCCCCTTTTAGAAAAAGTAATAGAAGGCGCGTTAGAAAATGTTTTTGAAGCGCGTGTCGAGATAGATAATTTTAATTTAAATCTTTTCCGTTTTAGAATAAGTATCGGCGGTATTTCGATTGCCGATCGTGATAATCCAATGACAAATATTATGCAGATGAATCATACCGAAATAAGGCTTTTGCCTCAGGCGGTACTGCGTGGGAAAATCTACATAGAAGAAGTTCGTGCCGACAGCATACTTTTCGGCGCCCCTCGCAAAACGAGCGGCGCGCTTCCAAATATGGCGGCAAGAGCCGCCGCAAAAGCGGCAAAACCAAAAACGGAGATGCCGCCTCTTGTTGATTTTGCAAACTTTGACGCAATGGCGATAGTTAATTCCGAATTAGACAAACTGCAATCGGTAAAACTTTATGACGAGGCCTTTGAGTTATACAACACATCGGTAGAAAAATGGACGGGGCAGGTTGACGCTACAAAGAAACAAGTTGATGATTTGCAAAAAGCCGCCGAGTCGTTTATTAATTTTAATTACAGTGCCCTTAACTTTCAGGATCCGGCAATAATTCAGCAAGTTATGCAGTTGATTGAAAATGGTAAGACGGCGTATAACGCTGTAAATGGCGCTGTGGTACACGTAAATGGAATAGTAACCGCTGTTGAAGAAGATATTAACAAAGCAAAGAACACGATTACCCATGCGCAGAACGCTGTTCAAAGAGATATTGATTATTTAAAATCATTTGTTGATTTTTCAAGCGGCACATACAAAGATATTTTGGATCCGGTTTTACAGCAAATTTTAACAGGCGCCGCGCAAAAATATATTAGTTATGGCAGACGCGCACTGGAAATTTTGGAAAAAGTTAAAACATATCAAGCGGTATTAGAAAAAAACAAAAAAGATGAAAAGAAACCAAAAAAAGTTGTCTTTAAAGGCCGTGACGTACTTTACCCGACACGCGCTTATCCGTTTTTTTATTTGGGTACGCTGGCTACCGATTTTACAGTTAATGGGTGGAAAACAGGTTTTGATTTGCGCGAAATAAGTTCCGATCCCGATCTAATCGGCAAACCGACAACGTTAAAACTTGATGTCGGTGAAGTGTCCGGCGAGCAAAAGACTGTTGCGTTTAACGGTTCCGCCGATTTCCGCACTTCCGCGCCGCGTCTTTTTGACGCAACCATAAAAGGCAATAATTTCGGTTTTAGTATTAACGAAGGCATAAAGGAAGTGGGCATAGGCGGGTTTAACGGCGCGGCGGCCTTTACGGCAACGGCAGGCGGCGGTAGGGATGGCAGTGTAAACGTTTCAGGCGGCGCGTCTGTTGTGCGGCCTGCAATCATCAATCCGCAGGGAACGATAGCCGATGCCATAAATCAAGCTATTGTAGAAGCCGGCATAATCGACATCGGTTTTAAATATGACCATCGCGCGGAAGGCGCCGACGCTTTTTCGGTCAACACAAATTTAGGCGATTTAATTTTGGCTGCGCTGAAAAAAACGGCGCAGGCGTACGCAAGACAGGCAATGGCGGAAATAGAGAAAGCGTTGCGCTCTTATATTACGCAATATGTTAGTGAAAACTACGTTTCGGCACAGGAACTAGACGCAATATTCGCCGCCGTAAAAGGTGATAAAAATGCTCTGAATGGTTTGCAAAATATTTTGCAAGGTAAAATAACGGAACTGGAAACCATGCTGCGTAGAGCCGCCGAGGAAAAACTTAACGAGGCAAAAAAGCGTGCCGAGGATGAGGCAAGAAAAGCTGCGGGAAATGCCTTACAAGGGCTTTTTGGCGGCAGACTGCCGTTCTAGGAAAAGTATCGCATGAAAAACTAAGTTTAACAGGTTCAAACCGGCTTGAATTAGTTTATAACGGTTTAAACAGGTTTGTTTTCCTGCGGGTTTTCTTTAAAAAATTTTTTCAAAGTTTCCGCCATTTCGGTAATTTTTTCTTGACGGTTTAATTCATTGCGCATATATTCCGCCCACATAAAATTGCCGCAGAAATAATAAAAAAAACGGCGCGCCCTGCTGCAATAAAATTCCGCAGGCTGATACTTTGAAAGCAAATCCAAAAATAACAAAGCTGTTTCTTCCAAATTTGACGGAGCGTTTTTGCTGCCGGCGAATTTCGTACCGGTAACAGCTTTCGCAAAACACCACGGCTGTCGCACGGCAAGGCGGCCCGCCATAACGGCGCTACAACTTCCATCGGCACTGCGGCGGCACAAATCTTCCACACTGGTAATATCGCCGTTACCCACAACCGGTATGTGTAATTCTTTTTTTAACTGCCCTATATATTCCCAACGTACCCAAGACCGGAATTTTTCTTTTGTGGTACGCGGATGCAATGTAATTATATCAACACCTTGGTTCTGCAGCATTGTACAAAATGAAACAAGGTTTTCAAAACTATCGGTTTTACCTATACGAAGTTTTACGCTTAACTTATGGCGCATAACGTTTTTCCGCACCAGCGAAATCATAACTTTTGTTTTTTCGCTGTCAAAAAGCCAAGCGGCGCCCGCGCCGGAGCGCAGTATTGCCGGGGCGCAGCAGCCCATATTGATGTCGATACCGGCACATTCGGTTTTATCTAACAACGAAGCCGCAGCCGCCAAATTTTGTTCTTTCCCGCCTTCAATCTGATAAACTAATTTTTCAGGACGGGGGCCTGCGTCCAAATAATATTTTTCATAAGCGCCCGCAGAAAGAATACGGGCGGCGCTTGTCATCTCGGAATAGTAGTAATCGCATCCGCTGAATGTTTCGATAAGTTCCCGTAAAGCACGATGGCTTAAATCGGCCATGGGCGCTAAAATTAAAGGAACGGACATTATATTAAGATCGAGCTATCACGCACTAAAGGGGTATCCGATTTGTTCACCCTGAATAAAAGGCCAACCATCAAATATATACCGCCTGCGATAAATAAAAGAACCGTCCAGCCCGATGCTACAGAAATTACACGCGCTAACGCACTGCCTACAACGGAAAGACCGCCGTTCATTCCCCATGCCCACGGCAAAAGGGCTGGTGTATTGGTTTGCAACTCATCAAGCCCGTTTGGATAAGGCACGCCCATAAAGAAAGAGGGCGGCGCAATTATCGCGATTGATGCAATTACACGCCAAAATAGCGATGGCGAATTAAAGAGTGATAACATATTATTTAAACCAAAAATATAAAAAGCTAAAAAGGCGGCGATTAAAATACAAGAAATTAAAACAAAAATAGTACGATGCTGTTTAAACCGTACGCTTACTAAATTTCCTAATGCGGAAAATATCAGCATAACTGTTATAACAATACTTGATGAATATGTTGGGTTTGCAAGAAACAAACCAAGCCTGCCGATTAAAAATATTTCTACCAGCATAAAGCCAAGACCAAGACCGGCATAGTATAAAATTACACCTAACGTTTTTGTAAACGAATTTCCGCAGAGCAAATTTTCATGCGAAAACAATAATGGAAGTATTATAACTATAAGTCCGAATATAACAGCTTGAATTAGCATTGCCAGTAATAGCAAGTAACCCCAATCTTCGGAAATAGTTTCTAAATGTTTTAAATACAAAGGCAGCAATTTCATTTTTAAAAAAGCTGAATAATAAGGTTTTTCGTCGCGTATCGCGCTAATATCAAAAATATAACGGTCTTCCGCGCCTTTAACATTGTTTAAAAGTAAATCGGGGAAAAAAGCTTTGTACATATCGGCATTGGACACTGTTGTTTGTGCGGCGCTTTGTCTGCCTTCAAACTGAAATTTATACGCGGCCATCAATGCGTCCGTACTCTTTTTAGTTTGTCGTCCGTTCGCATCATGCAGGCGTTTTGAGTTTCTATCAGGCGAATAAAACAATTCAAATGTTCTGCTTTCTACAAAATTATTTAATTTTGTTAATTCCGCTTCGGTAAAGGCTCCTTTCTTTACAAGAATCGTACTTGTAGACATAAGTAATCCGAATGAATAAAAGCAATCCTGCGGGTTTGCAATATTTAATTCATTCAATGCTGTAACAATGGTGTTACTCAATTTTAAAACATTACGCGGAGGATTAAGTTTATCCCACACCGTTACGGAAAGAATACCGTCAAAATCCAATGCCTTGTAATATTCTTTAAACGCTTCCACAGTCCATTTAAAATCTTCGTGAACAGGATAGCCGCCCGAATCTGTAAGCCCTACAGAATCAACAAGGCTTATTTCAATTAAGTTGTATGAGTTTCTGTGTTTAGCACACCATGAGCGCCCTTCACTTTGAATTACTTTTATGTTCGGCATCGAAAGTAATCCACCTGAAAACCGTGTAATATTCGGATCGTACTTTAACAATTTTATTATTTCAGATGATGGTTCTAAAATATCGATTTTTGACGCTTCTTTATACCGCGCAATTTGTGTGTTAATTCCGCCGCTTAAATTGATTAAAAGAACCTGTGGTTTATCCAAAAGTAAATACGGAGCACTCATTGGCAGATAATCCATATAGGCTTTTTCATTTTCGCGTAAAAACCCCATTATCCCTATAGGGCCGGAACCATCGATAAAAAGCCCCCAATAGGGCTGCTGCGGCATATTTGGAATGTTAAGCGCGGCATTATCCGAAAGACCCGGCGCAAAATGAAAATATTTTGAATAGTAAACATGATACTCCCCGCCGGGCGCGAATGAATGATGCACCAATTTTGAATCGGGATACTTACGAACATAGCTTATCGCTTTTTGATCCGAAACACGTATGCCGCCAAAATTAAAAACAAGTATAAAGGAAAGAATCGAAGTAACACATAACATCGCAAAATTTGTAACTGGGATTTCGATTTTAAGAGTTTCCTCATTTTGCGTTACCAAACAAAAGAAAGCAGCAATTATTGAAATTATTATTACCGGTATAATTAAAAAGTCAGGCGGCAGAAAAAACATAAAGATAATGATAAAAAAACCGCCGATTCCTGAACCTGCCATATTCCAGAAATATATTTTTTGAATAACATTACGCATGGAAACAAAAATTGTTCCTACAAAAACGGCATTTATAAAAAACGGCACGCCGTATATTATATAATATAACCCGATGTAAAATAATTGTTTTTTATCCGATGCTAAAAGTTCGGGGTTAAACGGAACCGACTGCGTCCCAATAACGGCCAACGTCATTAAAAGCGGCAGGGTTATGGCGCATACGGAAAGAATCTTCTGCGCGTTATCCTCCACCCAATCGGAAAGGAGTGTTATTAGTATGCCGGATAACCCTATACCTAAAAGTGCGGTTGAAATAACAAGCGAGCCAAACCCGGGCCAGCCGCCAACGGAAAAAATGCGCATAACATAGAGCTCGTAGGAAATGCCGGCTATAGAGAAAAGGAATAATGCGCAGAACCTACTTTTTTTCATTCGCAGGGCGGGTTATTGACCATGACAATGTTTGTATTTTTTTCCGCTGCCGCACGGGCACGGATCGTTGCGTCCAACTTTAGGCTGACCCCGCACAACGGTTACTTTCTCCGCCTGTTTACCGGCTCCTGCAGATGATGCCCCGCTGCGGTGAGCGCCGGAAAAGGCGGCTACACTGCCGTGGCTTGCCGACATAGTTACATTTCGTGACTGCTGCTGCGGACGGTTTTCACCTGTCGATATACGTACAAGATGAACCCTGCTTGCAATATCCTGCCGTATTTTATTAACCATTGAATCGAATATTTGAAAGCCTTCCAGTTTGTATTCTGTTAAAGGATTCTTTTGCGCGTAAGAACGCAGGTAAACCGCCTCGCGTAACGCTTCCATATTTTCCAGATGGTCCAGCCACATCCTGTCGATAAATTGCAGGTACTGCATTCTTATAAAATGATTCAAAACTTGCACACTTACCATGTTTTCTTTTTCGGTTATGTCCTGTTTTAAATCCTCAATGATCGTTTTTTCTAATTCTTCCGGTTGTTTTTTTGAACCGGCAGGATCAATCAGATAATTAAATGTTGTTTTTAAGTAATCACCAAGTCTCTTAAACGCGCCGTCATTATTTTTGGAATCGGATTTGAATTCAACAATTGCATCGTCAACCATGTCTTCGGTTGCTTCATCAACACGGTTTCGGAGTGCATTGTCGTTTAATATTGCATCACGTTGTTCATAAATAAATTTACGCTGCTGATTTAACACATCGTCGTATTCCAAAAGATGTTTACGTATTTCAAAGTTTCGCTCTTCAACTTTTTTCTGGGCACGTTCAATGCTCTTGTTTAACATGGGGTGGAAGATCGGCTCGCCGGGCTCCATGCCTATGCGCTGCATTAAATTTTTCATTTTCTCGCCGCCAAAAAGCCGCATAAGTTCGTCGTCCATCGAAATGAAAAATTTAGAACGGCCGGGATCGCCCTGCCTGCCCGACCGTCCGCGTAGCTGGTTATCAATACGGCGGCTTTCGTGGCGCTCGGTGCCTATTACATAAAGCCCGCCTAAACCTTTTACTTCTTCGTAGTCTTTGCGCCATTTTTCCATTTCATCTTTTAATATTTCTTTAAACTTTTCAGGCGGCGCTTCGGTTCCGGCACGCCTGCGCGCGCGGGAATCGGGATTGCCGCCGAGCTTTATATCGGTGCCGCGCCCCGCCATGTTAGTCGCAATAGTTACAGCGCCTTTTGATCCGGCTTCGGCAATAATTAAGGCTTCGCGCGCATGGTTTTTTGCGTTTAACACTTCGTGCCGTACACCGCGCCTTGTTAAAAGCGCGGAAAGTTTTTCCGATTTTTCAATAGAAACCGTACCCACAAGCATCGGCTGTCCGCGTTTATGCGCGGCGGAAATTTCATCGCCTAACGCACCAAATTTATCATCTTCGTTTAAATATACAACATCGTCATCATCAATACGCGCGACAGGAACATTGGTAGGAATAACAACAACATCAAGATTATATATTTTATTAAATTCTACGGCTTCGGTATCTGCGGTGCCCGTCATACCTGATATTTTTTCGTACAAACGGAAATAATTTTGAAAGGTGATTGTAGCAAGGGTACGGTTGCGTTGTTTTATCCGTATATGTTCTTTTGCTTCTATTGCCTGATGCAAACCGTCTGAATAACGCCGTCCCGTTAAAATACGTCCGGTGAATTCATCTACAATTTGAACTTCGCCTTCTTTTACAACATAATCAACATCAATATGAAAAAGTTTGTGTGCGCGTAACGCTTGGGTAAAATAATGCAAGTATTCAAAATTTTCTTCGTCTACGATTTGTCCTTTTATAAGACCGCGTTTTTGTAACAGTTTTTCAATTTTTGTAAGACCATCGTTACTGAAAGAAACATTTTTATTTTTTTCATTTAGTTTATAGTCGCCGATAACTTCTTCGCCCTGTGTTTCATCGGGGTATTCGCCGTCTTCTTTTTTTTGCACTTCGTCTAAAGTTCCAAGCAATTTATCAACTTCGGCGAATTTAAACGTATCGTCTTCGGCAGCGCCGGAAATTATAAGCGGGGTACGCGCTTCATCAATAAGGATTGAGTCAATCTCGTCTACCACGCAATAGCTGTGTCCGCGCTGCACCCGATCCTCAAGTGTTGCGTGCATATTATCACGCAGGTAATCGAAACCAAATTCGTTGTTGGTACCATAAGTAATATCGCAGGCATAGTTTTCTTTGCGCCGCGCGTTATCCATCTCCGACAAAATTGTACCAACCGTAAGACCTAAATAAGAAAATATCGGACGCATCCATGCGGCATCGCGCTCGGCAAGGTAATCGTTTACCGTAACAACATGAATGCCCTTGCCGGTAATTGCGTTAAGGTAGGTTGGGGCAACACTCATAAGGGTTTTACCTTCGCCTGTTTTCATCTCAACAATTTTACCTTGATGTAAAACAATCCCGCCCATAATCTGAACATCGAAAGGGCGCTCGCCAAGCTGCCGTTTCGCGGCTTCCCGTGCAAGCGCAAAGGCTTCCGGCAGCATGGAGTCAAGGCTTTCACCTTTCGCATAACGCTCGCGGAATTGCCCGGTAAGTTTAGTAAATTCTTCCGCAGGCAATGCCGCCGCCCATTCTTCTTTTGCGTTGACGCTTTGAACAATGGGCTGCAATTTTTTTACATCGTGTTCATGTTTGGAACCAAAAATTAACGTTAAAATCTTTTCAATCATTATTACGCTCTTAAACTGCCGGAACAGCCGCCTGTTTTTGTTTTTTCTTTGTGGACTTCTTTATGTATTTTTCCCAAAAATGAGTCCAGCCGCTTGCGATAAATATTGTAGAATAGACGCCCGAAACCATACCGACAAGCAATGCCAACGCGAAATCTTTCATAGAACCGGTTGTAAAAATGTAAAGAGAAAGCACGGCAAGCATTGTTGTTAATGTTGTAATAATTGTCCGGCCAAGTGTTTCGGTAATTGCTTTGTTTAACACCTGAACAAATGTATAATCGGGAAAAATCTTTCGTGTCTCGCGCACGCGGTCAAAGATAACTATAGTATCGTTTATTGAATAGCCTAAAATTGTAAGAATGGCGGCTATTGTTGTTGTGTTAAATTCCATACGTGTCCATGCGATAAACGACACCATGATAAATGCATCGTGCATAATAGCAAGAACAGCGCCGATAGCAAACTGCGGCTTAAACCGGATAGAAGCATAAATCAATATCAATAACAGGGTTAACGAAAGAAGAAGACCAGCCTGATCGCTCAATTGTTTTGAAAAACGTGAACCGACATAATCGGCGCGGGTAACAATAACATTGCCTTCCCCAAACCCCGTTTCCAGAGAGGAGAATATTTTTTCAGGGTCGATACGCTGGTCTTCGTCGTTGTCGTCCATGCGGATCATAAAATGACGATCTTGCGGCGCACCTAAAACCTGAACCGATGCGGAGCCGAGATGTTCAACCGCTTCGCGCACTTCCGAAATATCAACAGGTGTGCTGTCCGGCGGTAAATAGTGAACTGTGTAAAGATTGTTGTTTAACTGCGGATTTGCCTGCGCGCTATAAACAAACCACGTACTTTGGATACTGTCATCCGCAATCGTATTGACAGTAAGATTTGTAACTTGTTGCGCAAGAGCGTCTGTAAGGGCTTTTAACGAGGGATAAGCACTATAATCAAAGCGATGATCCTGACCCGTTATATCCGCGCCGGTAATAACAATATCTATGCCTGTGCGGCTAAAGGAAACCGCCGCGTTGCCATTACCGTTATACGTCATGCTGAAAGCTGAGGGCGCAATTTGAATTTCCTGAATAAGACCCGCTTTAAAGTCAACACCGAGGTTAAAGCCGCCTTTTACAAAATAGCCGGAAATGCCCACGGCAATAACCACGACTGAAAAAATAACGGCCGGTAAAAAATATTTAGAAAATGGTATTATGCGTTTCATGATTTAACCCCCCAGCCTATAGACACGCGCTTGGCGTGCAGAACATCGGTATCGAAGTCAAACATAAGCCGCGATACGAACAAGGCTGTAAATACCGAACTGAAAACGCCGATGGCAAGACTTACGGCAAAGCCTTGAATCGGGCCGGAGCCGAGTTGGGAAAGGAATAGAGCCGCGATAAATGTTGTTATGTTGGAGTCCATAATTGCCCAGAAAGCTTTGTCAAAGCCCGCGTCAACGCTGGCTTTACGCCCTTTTTTAAGCCGCAGCTCTTCTTTCATACGCTCGAATATGATGACGTTTGCGTCAACCGCCATACCGATTGTCAGGATAAAACCCGCAATACTCGGCAGGGTAAGCGTAAAGTTGAACGCCGAAAGTATGCTGAACATGATATAAATGTTTAGGATTTGGGCGACAACGGCGTTTATACCGGAGAGATGATAGAAAACCAACAAGAAGACCAAAACGGCCCCAAGACCGCCGATTAATGCATACAAACCCCTCATAATTGTATCCGCACCAAGGGCGGCGCCGATACTTTGCTGGTTTATCACTTCCAATTCTACAGGCAGTGCCGCCGAGCGTAGTATCATAGCGATATTTGCGGATTCTTCGGCGCTAAAGCCTGTAAGCCGGCCTGAATCACGTATGGCGCTTTGTATCGTGGCTTGCGAGCGGACTTTGTTATCCAGCACGGTGGCAAGCTGCTGCCCGATATTTGAAGACGTTAGTTTATAGAAGATTTCGCCGCCTTCGCTGTCTAACTGGAAGTTTACCTCAGGTCTGCCGTCGATGTTGTCACGTTCGACATTTGCCGCCTTGATATGGTTGCCGTCCAGCCCTATTTCTTTTTTGATAACGGTCCAGCCGGTAAATTCATCAAGACCATAGCGGTCCTTTTTATAAACGCCGCGGACAACACAATCCCCCGGAATTATAGAAGGATCGGTTAGATTACCCTCTTTATCGAAGGTTGTATCGGGATTGCTGTTATAGTGGTTGATGAATGTGGAGTAAGCATCGTTGTCCACAATTTGAAAAGCAAGGCTGCCTTTACCCATGATAATGTCGTTTATACGTTCAGGGTCGGCAGTTCCGGGGATTTCAACGTAGATTTGGTCGGCTCCCTGTCTGCGAATAACAGGTTCGGTAAGTCCAAACCGGTCGATACGGCCATTTAGCACCTCTAAAGCCTGCGCCATTGCCGTTGAACGGTCGTCATCGTTCATTGTACGGCCTAATTTTTCCTCGTAGGATTTTAAATCGGCCTGCAAAACAATAGAAAGACCGCCGGAAAGGTCTAATCCAAGCTGAACCGCGCTTTTTTGCAGATTTTTTAAAGCAAAAATCTTATCGCGGTGGTAATTTTCGATAGCCTGAAGCACTTCTTTTCTGTCTGTGAATATTGAAAGCACCGCTTGGGCATCCCATTGTGCCGGAGACGGCCCCTTTTCAATTTTGTTGATTCTTTTTGCTTCCTTGATGATATACGAAATATTATCGGGAACAACGGCATTTTGCTGCGCCGCCTTTATTAAATTCTGAAGATCATCAATTGCCGCACGGGAAGCCAAATTCTTAATTTGCTCCCGCGAACCTAATGCCAGTTGCTTATCTTGCCTTGGGGTTAAAAAATACCACTTTACAGTTGGGTAAAGAAAAACCGCGCATACCGCAACTATGACCAGAATAAGGGTAAACCTATACCTTTTGCTCATTTATTGCTCCAATTTGTAGTTAAATGATTGTTGTCTTTGTCCGATTTTCGCCGCAAAGAGGCGTTTAAAACTAAGATTCTTTTGATTTTGATTCGCCGGAAGTTGATTCATCATCTCTTTTATCTTCGATTTTGTCATCTTCTTTAGCAACGCTTACTACAGTAGCAATGGCACTTCGTGAAAATTCCATTTTTACGTTATCGTCTACCTTTACAACAACAGAATTTTCTTTTACAGCGGCAATGGTTCCGTGAACACCACCGATTGTAACAATTTTATCACCCTTTTTAAGTGCTTGCAGCATCTTTTGCGTCTCTTTTTGTTTCTTATTCTGCGGGCGTAGGATCAAGAAATAAAAAATGGCAATAATCGCAATAAAAGGTAAAAATGATATGAGAGATTCCATACCAGTTTTAGGCCCGGTGGCAGCGCCACCCGCCGGCTGCCCCATTAACAACGGCAAAGTAAATAGATTCATGTAAACTTCCTTATTTTAGATATTTTATTAAAGAATATCATTATAAAATACAGTGAACAAGTGCCCGCCTTGCCCCCTGTCAAGCCAAAATGAAAATGTAAAAAAGGTGCTGGCACCTTTTTTACATTCCATGTATTTTTTGCCATCCATGGCAAAAATACATGGAAAGGATAAGTTTGTTTTTACCGTCAGTTGTTTGTAAAGGTAGATGTACTTGTAGTTGGATCGTCAGTTACTAGAATCGCACCTGATAGGCCGGTATGTGTGACGGTATATGTGACGTTATAAAGTACTAAAATACCAGCAGAAACATTTTTGGTAGCGCCACTATTAACAGAGAATCCCGCTCTCAGATTAAGGTCTGAACCCAAAATACTGACGGTGTAACTAGAGTTATTAACAAATGTCCAAGTATTAGGATGAATGACATACTGCGCCGTAATAACATCGCTGTCCGCCATGTCGTCTTTTACCGCTATCGCATTAATAGTCGTTGTCGTCGTTATGGGAATGAGGCTGCCATCATACGGTGTACTGCTTGTGTCGGGGGTACTGTCATCGGTGGTATAGTAAATAGCCGCCCCGGTCGTGGCGCAGGATAGCGCTACATTTTGGTTGCTGGTATAACCCCCCGCCGCCGGGTTTGCCGCGGGTGTGGCAACTTGAGCGATGGTGTACGCCGCCGTCATAACATCGCTGTCCGCCATGTCGTCTTTTACCGCTATCGCCTTAATAGTCGTTGCCACCGTTATGCTAACGGGGCTGTCGTCATACAGTGTACTGCTTGTGCTTGGGGTACTGCCATCGGTGGTATACCAAATCTCAGCCCCTTCCGTTGTGCACGACAGAGTTACCTCTGTTCCAACCGTAACCGGCCCCGCCGCCGGGCTTGCCGTGGGTGTGGCGGCCTTGGGGCCGCCTGTAAGCGTAAGGGTTGCATCCGTTGTCTGGGCGCCGTAAGCCGCCCTTACGGTCAAGCTTGTTGCGGTTTCAGAAGGATCAACCGTAATCGTTATGGGATAAGTCCATGCGCTTCCGCTCTGTGTGCCGCGGCTGTATGTAATATTTGTTTCGGTTGAGTTTCCTCCAATAACGTAAATATGTATATCACTGCTGTAAAAACTACCTCTTACCGTCAGCGTAAAACTTTTAATCCCGCCCCTTGCTACACTTGCCTGTGCGGGGCTTAGGGTAAAAGTATCAAGCGGCAGGAAGCTGTCACTGGCTATCGTGTAGGCCGCCGTCAGGACCCCACTGTCGAGCATATCTGCTCTTACGGCAACAGCCTTAATGTTTGTTGTGCCCGTTATGGTAATAGGAGTGGTAAACTGGGTACTACCTGCCCCACCCTTGCCCGGCGTAGCGTTATTTGTGGTATACCAAATCTCAGCCCCTTCCGTTGCGCAATCAAGGGTTACAACTGTTCCGGTCGTAACAGCGCCCGCCGCAGGACTTGCTGTGGGTTTTGCGACCTGATTGGCTATGGTGTAATCCGCCGTCATAACATCGCTGTTGGTCATGCCGGTTTTTACGGCGATAGCCTTAATGGTCATTGTTTCCGTTATGGAAATAGGCTCGCTGTACAGCAAGCTCTCGTATGCGATTGGCGCGGCGCCGTCAGTGGTGTAGTAAATCAGTGTCCACTCCGTGGCGCACGACAGACTTACCGTTGTGTCGATGCCAACTTCTCCCGCCGCAGGGCTTGCCGCGGGCGTTGTAACGATGTTTAAAGTTACAGAAGTTTTTGGGAGAATCGTGCCGTTATCGCAACCAACCAGAACCATTCCGAATATGACAGCCAGTGCCGGTATCCACATTAAAACTTTTTTTGCCATTGTGTTTCTCCTGCAAGAATTTATTAAAGGTAGTTCATTCGTGCGCTATGGTTAAAAAGCCCCAGCGTCAAAAACACGGGAGCCATTAAGCCTTGAGAAAAAACCGCCTAAAAAGGCAACAAAAATAAGGTATTGAAAATGAATTACCGCGCGGCGAGCAGGTGCGTAGCGTGCAGACGGCATTAAACCGCCCTGCGAATAACTTTTTAAGTAAGCTGGTGTACCGTACGCCTGTACTACTAGTGTTATCGCACG
>BOBI01000026.1 GCA_026002305.1 Spirochaetia bacterium | reverse complement strand
TAGAGAAATTACAACCGAAAGAATTCGTAGAGAAAGTTGGAATTCAGTGGATGAATTAATATCGGCGATAAAGGAGTACATAAAAAACTGGAATAAATCGGGGCGTAAATTTCGCTGGTCAAAATCCGGCGATGAAATTATTCAGAAAATACAAAAACATAAGGGAGCGCATTCACAAGTATGAGTATTACACTACACTAGGACTAAAACTCCTATGATAACGCAACCCCAAAAAATTTTATTTTTTCTGCTCATTTGTATTGACTCTTTTATTGTAAGTCTAGCTTACAGTCAGATCACTAAAGCTAATATACTTTGCAACAACATCTGCACGAGTCTTATCCATGCTTACAATCGCAATACTGATTATTTCGTCATCAACCTCATAGTCCCAGAATTTTACTTCGCCTTCCACTTCAATAGGTGAGCCGAATTCTAAATTTAGCACTATTTGATAATCGGAATCTTTCCGGGAATACTCTTTCCCCTGATAGCTGACATTTTGGGCAAACGTACTAAATTCGGAAAGTTCACCTACGTTCTTTCCAAAATATGCAATATTATCGGCGGGCGCAATCACCAGCACATGATGATTCTCCAAAAGTATCTTGGCATAAATAGACAACGGATCATTCTTTGTAGTATAGACTGCTTTCCCAAGCACCTTGTACTTTTTCCCATCATACCCAATGGTGCTGCCTTCAATGATTTGTTTCAAAAAATCAGCCATAAAAACCCCTCAAAAAATATTTACCACATAACTATCGCGGAAATAGCAGAAACATATTTTCCAGATTCGCTATGAATAGTTATTGCACTACTTTTTATTTCACTATAAATTCTGTCTCTATTCTTCATACCTTCACAACACATATCCCGTGTTGCATCTTCAGTATTTTCGCATTCAGAGGAATATTCAAAAATTACACCGCTTTCAGTGATGTTCTGGGGAATTGCAACTGCAACAGCAGTGGTAAAAATTTTGCCTACATCGTTTATCGTAGCCGAGGAATAAGCAGCAAATACTATACTACCTTTTTCAGCATCAATTTTTTTTCGATATTCACAATTTGGCGGAAGAATGCTACTTACTTTCACTAAATTGTAATCGCCTATACCAGCGTGGCGCAACGCATTATCAAATGCTACTAACGCATATTGACTACTACCTGCCCCAGATACAATAGTGTAACGACTTGGCAAATACATTAGCACTCCCTCTTTCAAAAATGTTTCTCTTATATGTTTTCCCCACCCCTCTCCTCATTTCGCGTTATGCGAAATGAGGGGGACGTTAGCCGCCGCCCTTTCGGGCGGCGCGTAACGCTTTACCGGCTAGGGTGCGCCGGATGGCACATGATTTTAGTACTGTTCCCCGATTGTCGCCGTAACAGGCGCGCCCGAGGAGAATGTCGGTGTGGCACTGGTGACCTTGGTGTAGATACCCGGAGAGTAAACGTAGCCGGTATTGCCAGCTGTAAGAGCGGTTCCTACCGAAGTTTCGATATCTGATTTGCTATACCCGGCTTCAACAAGAGCAATATTCGTGATATTCGCATTAAATGTTACCTTGGAGGCTTTAACGGGGATAAGAGCACTGGTTGGGCCGGTTGTGCCGTTAGCTAATACAACGTTCAAAGTCCAGATATCGTCGGCCCCTGCGTCATACGCGTCAGCTTTTCCGGGGGTTGTAGTACCACCCGCGCCGCCAAGGGCTTGGGCGCCTACCGCGGAGATGTAATTATCAGCGTAGGCTATTGATGTTAGGGTAAGTTTACCACCAGATGTACCAACAGTGATTTTGGAAGATACATTGGCGCTATAAACATTGCCTGTAGTTAGTGCACCGGCGGGTATGGCGTCAGTAAATATTGTGGTGTCCCAGATATCGTCGGCTTTAATGGTTAATACATTACCCGCGGCAATTACCGTGTTCCCGGCAGTGCCTTCAAATACTTGTTTTGCCCTATCCGCGGTTACAATGACTGACGGTTTACCTGTTTGCGCGTGGGTAAACGATATGTCGTAGCCGTATGTTAAATTAAAGCCTGTAAAAGTAGGCACGAGTTTGTCCGCTGTAAGCGTGCCTTCGCCCGATACTGGATGCGGTACAGGTGGCTGTGAAGTAAGGTCATAATCCCAAGCGCTTACCACAATGTAACCGGGGTTCGCGTTAGTAACATGATAACCCGCGAATGCTTTTTCAGCTTCCAACTGGCTAAACACAGTATTGGAAATAGTTTGCGCGGTCAAAGCCGCGGGTACAAAGACGCCTTTCCCGTTGAAAGTTACCGTGGCGGGAACACTCACGGTGTCTCCAGCGGTATTATCGGCGGTAACTTTTGTGATAACAGGAATTGTCCATGTATCTATAAGACCGGCTATGATTGGGATGGTTGTTATAGTGCCGCCTCCAATTGTAAAACCGGTTGATGATGCGCCAAACAATAAGGCTGCGTCGCCTGTATTAGTAACGAACTCAATTGTGATGGAGTTAGTTGTCGGTACGGTAACTTTAAAGGCAAAATTATTTGCTCCTAAACCGTTTGCATGGGCAACAAGATCAGCCGTTATACCGCCTTCAAGTTGACCGCCGCCCGAGCCGACCGCGGTGTTAAAAGCTGTAATAAAATCGTTCCATGTTTCTCCTCCGGTAACCCCGAACTGTACGGCTCTTTTACCGTTTTTTACGACTATTTTGCCTGTTGTAAGTGTGTGCACCGCAGCTTTGGCCGCTGCAACGTTGGTAGCGGTGATACCAGCTATGGCTGTCTTGCTATAGATGGCTCCGGCATATACGTCCGCCCGCCCTTTAACTGTGTGCACCGGATTTCCGAATGTAAAACCGTAAGTTGCCAACTGCTCTTTCTGTGCGTTTGAGGCGGCGTCCCCGGGATCGCCCTTGTCGCCTTTCGGGCCCGCGGGGTTTTCGCACCCCGCTAAAACCAATGCCCCCGCGAGAATCGCGGCGAGCAAACCAACCAGAACTTTTTGTTCTCTTTTCATCATTTTCCTCCTTAGGGAAATTAGATATATTCAGCGCCCTTAAAGGCGCTGTTTCAAACGGCTATGCCGTTGTTGAAACCCTTTTCATTTATATACACCCTGAAAAACTCAGGTTCGTTTTTCCCGAAATTAAGAATAAAAACCATGTCGTATCCGGTGGCTACGGCGCGTCTGTAAACCGCGCTCCTCTCTGCGGCGCGTATCTTCCCCGTTACAAAAACGAAAACCAGCGCTTTGTCAAAAACGCGGAAGTCGGCGCAGGTGGTGTGTCCCAGAGTTTTTCCCTTGTAGAAAACCGGCAGCGACGGGTTACGCTCGGCGTTAAAGCAGCCAATTGCCGAGAATTCGGCTTCCAGAGCGTCCATGTAAACCTGTTTGCCGCAGGCGGGCGAAAGTTCGTTATAGACCCTGTTCGCAATCTTGAAGATGTCGCTTTTTACGCGGTAGTTTTTGTTGCTACTCATACCGCCACCTCGCTTATAAAACCGTCGATTGATTTTTCATCCTGTGGCCTGTCCGTCTGGTCTTCCCCGTCCGCGTTTTTGCTGTTAAGGAATTTTGTTTCGTAGACAATCCGTTTGAATTCCGGTTTTTTATCCGCGTAGTTGATGTAAATACCTAAATTAAGCCTGCTTGCGCCCAGCATGGAGGCCACCTCGCGCCACTGCGCCTCTGTAATTTCCGTCTGGCCCGCCACCCGCAGGATTATTTTGTCGTGGACCAGAAAGTCGGCCGTAAAAGAATGGGGCAAAAGAATGTCCTTGTAATAAACCGGAATATTCTGGTCGCGCCTGTAGGGAACGCCCGCTTCGATAAATTCCCGCTCCAGGGCGTCGGCATAGATTTCGCGGCTAAAGCCGTTCCCGAGGTTGTGCCAGACGGCCCATGCGAGGTAGCAGATTTGGTCGCTTTTTGTGTGGTAGTAGGATTTCACGGGCGGCCGTCCTTAAAGCGGTTATCCCCGAAAACAAAAGCGCGGCGCTTGTCCGTGTTTGTGAACCAAGCCCCTGTGTTAGCGTCAAAGGCGTTTTTTCTGCTTTTGTGGTAGAGGCGGATGACGCTGAAAGGTTCCATTGTGGAGCGTATTGCGTCATGCCGGTTAAACCGCTTCTGGTGGTCAAAGGAAAGATAACGGCCGGATAGCACCAACGCGAAACAATGGGTTCTTTCAGCGTCATCCGTTTTTGTGTTAAAGGCAGAAAAAAATGTATTTGGAGCGGTTAGTGCCGAAAATGATTGTAGACAGCTTGATTTCCATGCAATGACCGGTCTTAAAGCCCCAACGGGTTTCCGGTCTCTGTTTTGGAACCAAGCCCCTATTTCGGCGAAAAATGTGTGTTTAGCTGATTTATTCTCTAAAGTTTCACGGGACTTGTGCCGACTCTCTCTCTCTCTCTCTCTCTCTCTCTCTCTCTCTCTCTCTCATATTGTACGTCACGTACGCTTCAAGGCGCATGAGGATTTTTGGCGGTTTGGATAACCTGCTAGTCTGCATAAGGATAGTATAGGCACGGACGGGAAAAAATTTCAAGTTTTTTGAGGGAGGAAAATATTAATACTGGAAGATCAACCACGAAAAATACGAAACACACAAAAAAGAATGACAAATTACGGTATTTTCCGTGAATTTTGCGGTTGATCCCTTTTACTTTGTGCCAAATTCAGAATTGATGGCAAGCGCACTAATTTTGGAACTGGCTCAATTGTTAATTGATCTTCTCTATGTTAGCGTCAAATGCGTTTTTCTGCTTTTGTTATATAGGCGGCGTGCGGTTTATGCAGCAAAGGCATTTTTATTTCTGCATTTGTCGGAACGGCGGTAAAAAGTCAAAGGTTCCATTGCGTAGCGTATTGCGTTATGCGAGTTAAAAAGCTAGTGGTGATCAGAGAAAAGATAACGGCTCGATAGCACTAACGCGGAGCAATGGGTTCTTTGACCTTTTACCGTTTTGTTTGTAATACAGAAATAAAAATGTTTTTGTAGACCATACCGCACGCCGTTTTTGTGTTAAAGGCAGAAAAAATGTATTTGGAGCGGCCGGCGCTTCCTTCCAAGCGTCCTATTTGATATACTGTACATGGGGTTGCGATAATGAATATAAATCCGTTTGATATTTTAAAGAACGCGCAGAAATTGCAAGAGCAGATGGGATCGTTCCAAGAAAAACTCGTTGACATTGTGGTTACGGGGACGGCCGGGGGCGGTATGGTTGCGATTGATTTGAATGGCCGCATGGAAATGGTTGATGTACGCGTTGCTCCTGAGGTTGCAAAAGACGGCGATGTCCAAATGCTGCAAGACCTTATTATTGCGGCGTTTACACAGGCGAGCGACAAAATTAAAGAGGCGTTGAAAAATGAAATGGGCGGACTGGCGGCGGGGCTTGGCGGAAAAATGCCGGAAGGTTTTCCGCTTGCATAATTTTACCGACAGCTTCGCATAATTTCGCATAACACAAATGGAAACAACACTCGATACACTTATTACACTTTTTGCAAAGCTGCCCGGCATTGGGAAAAAGTCGGCAGGGCGGCTGGCGTATCATATTCTTGAGACAAATAGAAATTACGCGCAGGCACTTGGTGATACGCTTCATTGTTTGCACGATTCTGTCAAACAATGTTCGGTATGCGGGTGTTGGACGGAGTCCGATCCTTGTGATATTTGCTGTGATACAAGCCGTGATAGATCAATGCTTTGTGTTGTCGAGAAGGCGCAGGATGTACGTGTTATAGAGGAATCGCGGGAATTTCCCGGAAGGTTTCATGTACTAGGCGGGCTTATAGCTCCGCTTGACGGAATAAATCCTGACGATCTTGCTATAGGCGCACTTTTAAAAAGGGTGCGCGAAGAAAAAATAAGCGAGGTGATACTTGCGTTGAATCCTACGGTGGAAGGTGATACGACGGCGCTTTATATACAAAGACAATTACAGGAAACAGGAACGTCTGTATCTCGTTTGGCTTCCGGCCTGCCGGCCGGCGGTGAGCTGGAATATACGGATCGTCTGACGCTTGCCCGCAGTTTGCGCGGACGTATCGTTATGCGCTAGTTACCTGTTAATGAACTACCGCGCCGCAGAGCAGCGCGGTATCAGCTTTGTTTTTGTTCCAATCTTATGAATGGATACAAAACCAAAACTGTCGTTCTATAGGAAGTGATTGTACGTGTGCGGTTTACTACCGCTTTAGAAGAACCGCCGCAGAGCGGCGCGGTATTAAACCGCACGGAGAATAAAGACCTGTATAATTATAACTATGTTAAAACGTATAATATTAAAAAAAGGTGAAGAAGTCCGCATATTAGCCGGACACCCGTGGGTATTCGATAACGAAGTTGCGCAAATAGCCGCCGGTAAAGGCGCGGCGCAGCGGGACACCGTTTTAGAAGCCGGTGAAATTGCCGATGTGGAAAGTTTTCGTAAAGAATATTTGGGCAGGGCTTTTGTTAATCCGGCATCAAAAATAATAGCGCGAATTTACAGCAGTTCTAAAGAAGGCGTGGATACGGGCTTTTTTAAAAAACGAATACGGAACGCTTTAACCGGACGCTCGTTATACAACTTAAATACAGAATCGTGCCGTATTGTTTTTGCGGAGGCCGATTTTTTACCGGGGCTTATCATAGACCGTTTTACCGGATGGCCTGCCAAAAAAGTTTTTGAAATCTTTGAAGCGGCTGAATTAAACGGTGAGAACACGCGGAAAAAAATAACGTTTGATATATTATGTGAAAAATTAGGAAGCCCCGAACACTGGCTTTCCATACAATTCTTATCGTTTGGTATGGACATTAGGCGGGATCAAATTATTGAAGCGTTAGCCGAAGTTTTAGGCGGGCACAGCGGTATTGTGGAAAAGTCCGCCCCCGTGCGCGAAAAAGAAGGCCTGCCGTTATACGACAGAACAATAAGCGGAAGTTTTCCCGATGAAGGCATAATCATTTTTGAAAATGGTTTTGCCTTTTTACTTAACCTGCTTGCAGGGCAAAAAACAGGCCATTTTTTGGATCAGGCAAGAAACCGCAAACACGGGGGTGTATGGGCTTCGGAATTAAATAAAAATTTAAACCGGAAAATAAAAGTGCTAGACGCTTTCTGTTATACAGGAGGTTTTTCTGTTGATATTGCAGCTTCGTGTGCCGCGGAAATTACTTCTGTTGATGTGTCCGCGCCGGCATTGAAAACACTCCGTATAAACGCGGAATTAAACGGTGTTACAGAAAAAATAAGATGTACCGAAGCAAATGTTTTTGATTTTCTAACAAAAGAAGTGCACGCAAAAGCCGGTTATGACATGATTATTTTAGACCCGCCGGCATTTACAAAATCGCGCTCAACATTGGACGATGCCATTAGAGGCTATAAAGAGATCAATTTAAAAGCGATTAAGCTGTTAAACCCCGGCGGTATTTTAATAACCTGTTCTTGCAGCTTTGCGTTAAGCGAAAGCCGCTTTAAAGCAATGATTGCCGATGCCGCCTTTGATGCGGAACGAAGATTAACACAGGTTGACTTTTGTTATCAGCCGGAAGATCATCCTATATTGATAGGTTATGATGAATCCCTGTATTTAAAATGCGGTATCTACCGCGTGCAAAAATGACAACACTGTTATTGATATTGGCTGTTTCATTTTTAATCGCCCTGTTTTTTCTATTGTTTTATATATTTTACTTTACAAAAAAAACAAAATGGGAAACGGAAGATTTTAAGGATGACGAATCGATTTTACCGGAAGGTAAACGCGGCGAGGCGCGCACCTGTCCTATATGCGCCGCCCGTTTTGAACATGGCGAAAGTGTCAAGTCAAAAGTATTTCCGCCAACAGGCCGTTATGACAGGCTCTTGCATATTCACGGCTGTCCCTTTTGTCTTGAAGGGCAGCGGCGCAGGAAATGTCCGGTTTGTCATGGCGAATTAAGCGCAAAAGATTATTTGGTAGCCAGAATCTGGGTGCGCCCTGGAAAAAGTCATGTTCATGTTCAAGGTTGCGTCCGCTGTTTAATTGCCAAAAAGTAGCGCACTGTCTGTCTGCGCGGTAGTTCATTTGCTGCGCATAACAAGCATCATCTCAATTTCTGTAATTGTTTTATGAAGCCGCGCCGCTATAATTTTGTTGGGCAGACCGGCGGCGGCCATCCCGGCGGCCTGATCCTCTATGCTCGCCGTGTTTACAGGCTCTGCGGCCTGATCCCCTATGCTCGCCGTGTTTACAGGCTCGGCTGCGCTCCGGTAAATTGCGCGTCTGCCTGCTTCTTTGTAGTCTTTTTCACTTTGCGTTTTTTTTGTATCGTCAATTTTTTTCAAGGTGTCTTTTGTGTTTATTAAATTGGCTACGCTGGTTTCGTATAACGCAAGCTCCTTATCAAGTTTAGCTAATAGTTCTTTTGTTTTCTGAATGCGTTCTTCAATTAATTCTGAATCGCGGTCTGTTATGCGGTTTATTTCTTGTATAATAATTTCAACATCATTTCGTATGTCAATGGGGATTCTGTCTATCGAGGTTCTTCGTTTTATATACGAAAACAGCACAAAAAAAGAAACAACGCTTATTAACAGCGCCAAAGCTGAAAAAATATACGCGGCCATTCTTAACCTTTAATCCCCGTGGGGTTTAATTCCTCGCCATTTATGGCGAGGTAGTTCATCCGGATATATCAACAAAGTTACCAATTTGCGGGTCTTTAAAAGTATATTTTGTCTTTTTTTGGGGTTCGTCATTTTCACCATCTTCTCTTTTTTTTGTATCATCATTTTCATGGTTTTGTTTGTTTTGATCTTTTAAACCCTGCATACCGTCTTTTGTATCGTTTGCCTCTTGTACGGTTTGGTTTTTTATTTCATTTAACCTTTCTTGATTGTATCCGGCAATGGTATCACGAACAACGGCGCCGTCTTTTTGCGCGGACACTTCTTTACCAACTCTGTCCAGCTGCGAGAAAAGCATCTGTAAATCAATAGGTGCAAGCGCCATTATTCAGTCCTTTGTGCTGCGGAAACATTCGGCTCCATATACTTTTCAGCCTTAACTATACCATCTTCCAAAACAAATGTTACCGCTTTGTAATCATTCCTAACCGCTTCGCGTACATCGCGGATAACAATAATAACGCCCGGGTGAACTTTTGCCGATGCGGATATGCGGCCTATGTTGGCAAGCTCTGAAATAAATGCCGAAAGCTTTGATATTTTGTCATTTAGCTCTGCTAATTCTTTTGTCATTGCTGCTTTTTTCTCTATCAACTCTTCAAGATATTTTTCTTTCTCTTCCGGCAATGTTTTACGCTGCAGTTTAATGTTTGATAATGTCTGAAAATTTATATTTACATCTTCTAGTGCCGCAGATAGCGCGGTACGATTCGCAAATAAAGATTCTAACTCCGATTTGCTTTTTGGATCGTAACCAACTTCGCAGACGGTTTCTGTGTTGCCGTTGAGGCTTCCAAGTGATTTTGCACTTATTTCTTCTGCGGCACGCAAACGGCCGCCGATGACTGCGGCTCGTTTACCCTGCAGCAAAATGCGCTTCCCGGCGTCAACATATGAGTTAATAATACCATCGGAAACAATAACCATATCACCGGTACGAACTTTTGAGTTTTCGATAAACTTTGCCCAAACAGAACGTCCGGCACTTACGAGTGTGCCCTCTTTGCCGGTAATGCCCTGCCGGACAATAATATCACCTTCGGAATCAAGCGAAGCCTTATCAACCGTTCCGTGAACTTCAATATTTCCCGATGCTTTAACAGAGAATCCCTCTTCAACATTTCCTGTTACAACAACATTACCTAAAAATATAATATTACCTGTTTTTAGATTTACTGCGCCGTCAATAGTATAAACAGATTCAACATTTATTTTAGCGTTTGCCATAACAACTTGTCCGTTTATATCGGCGATTATCGTTAAGCCGTCATCAGTTAAGTGAACATTCTTGCCCAGCGCTACAGGGAAATCTTTTCCATCGCGTGTGGCAATGGATCTTCCTGTAACTGTAAAGCCCAATTCGCCTAACTGCGCCGGATGTATTACGGCAAGTTTTTCGCCTTCAAAAACATTTTGAATAATATTTAATTCTTTAAAGTCAACTTTCCCGTCGGTACTTTCTTTGATACGAACTTTATTTTGATCGGTTTCAAAAAGATATTCTATAAAAGAGTTATCGCCGTCAACAGGGTTTTTCCCTTCCGCAACACAAATCTTTTCATTATATATCGGGCTGTCGGCAAAATTATTTAATTTTTCTTCACTAATGCCATAGGTAACACCGTTGTTGTTTAAAATTTTTACATATTCTTCACACGTTAGATCGATACCGCCGGGACCGGGTTTGCTGACTTTAATATAGGCCGACATTTCCTGATCGGCTATTTCAACATCAACAATACTGTCGTTTATCGTAATGTGTTTGCACACACCAATCTGAATATATTTTGAACGCGGTTTGCGTACTATTTCGTCAACACTTTTTTTGTCATAATCGGAAACATTTCTGTGGGCAAGAAGAAAATACGCGTCTTCGTTAGAAGCCTTGCGTCCTTTGCCTAAAGGCGGAACAGCTTTTAAATAAACGCCATCATTTCTAATTTGAACAAATACCCCGCCATCACGATCCTGAATGATTTCAACTTCTTCGGAACCTTCACCAAGCTCTTCTTCCGCGAATTTTTCTTTTGATTTCTTTTTTTTGTGAAGCGGATTCTCGTAAGCGCGTATTTTACAAAAATCTTTTCCTAATCCTAAAAATGATGATTGGTTTTCAAGAATTTCATATTCAAGATAACGGACAGGAACCGCAAGAAGCGTGGCGGCTTCCGATACGGCAGCTTCAAGAGTAGAACCCTCGGCTTCAATAGATTGAATTGCAAGGTCCTCTTCCAGAAGTTCTTTTACCGCTGCCTGAAGACGGGCAAAATCAACCATGGATTTTTACATTATACCTTTACGAACGTTTGTTAATTTAGCGCGAATACGCAACATTGCCTTTGTATGTAATTGAGAAACACGCGATTCGGTAATATCTAAAACCTGACCTATTTCTTTAAGCGTTAAATCTTCGTAGTGGTATAGAATTATAATTTTCTTTTCTTTTTCCGGCAGTTGATTTATAACATCAAATACAACGCGGCGAATTTCGTTTCGTTCAACAATAACATCCGGTTTTAACGTGTCGGGACCTTCGATGCTGTCTTGAATGGAAACCTTGTCATTTTCGTCGCCGGAGAACCATACGTCATTTAAAGATAGTACCGAGGTGCTTGATATTTTTACTATTGTTTTTACAAATTCGTTTTGGTCCATTTTAAGATATGACGCAACCTCTTGATCTGTAACAGGCCGCCCGTGTTGTGCTTCCAACGTGCTGACAGCTTCTTCAACATCTCTGATTTTTTGCCTGACAGAACGGGGCACCCAGTCGGTGGAACGCAACTCGTCAAAAATCGCACCGCGGATTCGGACAACCGCATAGGTCTTAAATTTTACATCTTTGTTAAGATCGTATTTTTCAATGGCATCTAACAGACCGAATGTTCCATAACTTACCAGATCATCAAAATCCACAGTTGCCGGCATTCCGTCGTGTACTTTGCTTGCCACGTATTTTACGAGTGGGGCATACTGCCTTATAAAAGTGTCGCGGATCTTCGGGTCTTTGTTCTGCTGATACTGCCCCCAAAGTTCTTCTTCTGTATGTTCGTCCAGAAGGTTTCTAGGCATCTTACCCTTCGTCCTTTTTTAACAGAGTTTGTATCGCACCCGCCATTTTCTTACCATCGGCATCCGGGCCAAAATCAATTGTTTTTTCAGGTCTCTTCCCCATAGACATTTCCACCGTCCCATCGTTGATTCGCCGTTCCGGTATAGCTCTTGGTATATCCGGTTCGTCATCACTATCGTTGCCAATGCCCGGTATACCGGGAATAAAAGCGCCCATATCCATCATACCTTCGTTAGAAGGGGCTGCATTTGGGGATGCCACATCAACACTACCCCGATTATAATCCTCTTTTATATTTTGATCCAGTGGAGAATCCTCGGCTTCTAATTCCTCAAGTTCTTCGGGTTCGTCAGGATCATCGCTTTGGGACTCATTTTGGTCGGTTGAAAAATAATCTCCAAAATCATCTTCGGGGAGATCGTCGCCTACCGTTAGATCCAGATTGCTGCCAACAGACGCGCCCTCAGTTTTTTTTGTATCTTCCTGCGGAATTAAAAATTTGTTGTATAAAAAGCAAATGCCCAAAATAAGACCGAAAAAAGCGCCGCCAAAAATCAGCGCCTTTAAGAAGGCCATTAAAAAGCCGGAATGACCGATAAGTCCCAGAAGGATGGATAAAAGAAAAGCACCGCCTGCGGCAATCGCTGTTACTTTTATGTTGTACATTACGGCGCCTCAGTCATTTTTAAAAATACGTTTTACCATATTACCAAAACCACCGCCTTCGCGTATTTCGGTTTTTTCCATTCGGCCAACGATGTGTTGAACGCATTGGGCGGCTTTGCTGCGTGGCGAATCCACCATGAATGGGCGTTGGCGTAATACAGCCTGTGATACGGCAGGATCATCATATACAAAACCTAAATATTCAAGTTTTACGTTTAAAAATTGACCGGCAATGGTTGTCATGCGGTCGGCGACTTTTTTTGCCTCGGCGACATTGTGAACGCGGTTTACAACCAGTTTTAGTCCCATTTCCAGACTGTCGATTTCGGTTGCGATAATTTTTACGATACCGTAGGCGTCGGTAATTGCCGTAGGTTCCGGTGTGGTTATGATAACCGCATCGTCGGCGCAGGCGATAAAATCAAGAACATTGCTGGAAACCCCGGCGCTCGTATCAATTATTATGATGTCGGCACTGGAAAGGGTGTTAAGCTCATCAATAAAGTTTTGACGCTCATCTTCGTTGAGGTTGGCAATTTTTGAAAAACCGGAAGCCCCCGCCACAATCCCTATGCCGTACTCGGTCTCGACAAGGATTTCTTTCATCGTTTTTTGTTTGCGGATTACATGGTAAAGGTTCCATTTCGGAATCATTTTGAGCATAACATTGACGTTTGCTAACCCCAAATCGGCATCCATAACAATAACTTTTTTACCCAGACGGGCATAGGCAAGCGCCATATTAACGGACATATTTGTCTTGCCAACGCCGCCCTTACCGCTTGCAACGGTAATTATGCGGTTTTTTTTCGAGTCATGACGGCGGGCTATTTTTTCAGGAGCATTATTGCTCATCATTTCTCTTAATTGCTCTGCTTGATCAGCCATTAGCTATCTCCCCAATCTCAATTTCTTTTTGTAATCTATCCCTGTTCATATCAAAGCCGTCCATGTGCAACATTAATTGCATCCTGTCTGCCTTTTTTATTTTTTCATGCGTACTTTCCTGTCCATTTGTTATCCAAGCAACCGGTTTTCCATTATCAATAAGCGCGCTTAACACATTACCAATTTGGCGTGTTTCATCAAGTTTTGTAATAATCACCGCGCGGTAAGCAAATGGTTCAAATTGCCGCATTATTTCTGTTATGTCGGCAGTTTTTGTTGGTGCGGCCAGCGCCAAATACACTTCTGTCCGGCTGCCGCAAACATCAAGCAATTTTTTTGTTTCCCCAAGCGCCACGGCATCGCGCGGACTCTTTCCCGCAGTGTCTATTAAGATAATATCGGTAGTATCCATTAATAACGTAAGTTCTCTTTTTAATTCGTCCTCGTCAATTGGCTTTGCAAACGGTAGTTTTAGTATATTGCTGTACTGTTCAAGCTGCTCGGTGGCGGCTATGCGATAATTATCAAGCGTAATCAGGCCTACAGTGTATTGCCGCCCGTCCGCCTCGCCGAATTTAAAACCTGCCGCCAATTTTGCGATGGTTGTCGTTTTACCAACGCCGGTAGGCCCGGCCAAAACGATAATGCGCGGTAGCCGGACAGGTTTTGAAGTATCATAAATCTTGATGTCCATAGCTATCATTTTTAGAACCCGCTGCTGCACCTCGTCAAAATCATCAAGCTCCTCAAGGGTTAATTCCTTGCGAACCCTGCCTATAATTTCTTTTCTATAAGATTTATCAAAATCATTTTGTTCAAGAAGATCGCGCAACCTTTCGATATTTTCATGTTCCGCCGAGGCGGCAGTTTTTTCGTCGAGTTTTTCGCTTATGTTTTTAGTAGCCTCTGTTAAATTTTTTACCTGTATTAAAAGTTCCTGCATTTTAGGGTCGGCGCCGGTCGCTATTGCCGCCTCTTGCAGCACCTTGCTAATATTTTCGGCATGGGAACCGGCTGCAAGAAGCGGCGGGTTTCGATTCGTCTGCGCGTTTTTAAAAATACTAGACGCATATTTAGACATATCCGGTTTTGGCGGCAAATCCGGTACATAACCGGTAACCTCGCAGCCTTCGCGGGTAAACATTCCCAGAAAACCGCCCAGCCGTATCGTTTTTTCCTGAAGAATCTGTGCCCGCTCGCCGTGTTTTTCACGCACCTTTTGCTTGCAGTCGTCTATATCTTCGCCTTGTATTGTGAATGTCGTCATTCTTATATACTAATCTCCCCCACAGGAATTAGATTAACATCCTGAACGATTTCTTGCACAGAGAGAACGGCAATTTCCGGCAGGTCGCGGGTTGTGATCTGTTTGACAAGCGCGCGCGCGGCCTCCGAACAAATGATAACAGGTATTAAACCGTTACCTTTCATCGTGGTAATTGAACGGGAAACGGAGCGCATAAATTCATTATGCACCGATGGTTCTAATGCGGCAATCTTACCGTTTACCGTTTCTAGTGTACTTTCCACAATTTGTTTTTCCAGTGTCTGGTTAATCGTAAGAACGTGCAGGTTGCGATCTTCGTCGGTGTATTGCAGGCAAATTTGCCGCCCCAGGGCCTGACGCGCTTTTTCGATGAGGAACTGCGTATTTTTGGAAATGGCCGCGTAATCGGAAATTGTTTCCAGAATTGTAACCCTGTCGCGTATGGACACCTGCTCGTTTAAAAGCCCCTGCATCACTTTTTGTATTTCTCCCAACGTTAGATTTTTTTGAACATCTTCCACAACCGCCGAATAATCTTTTTTTAGGCTGTCCAGAATTGCAAGGGTGTCCTGTCTGCCAAGAATTTCCGATGCGTGATTTTTGATAATGTCCTGCATGTGAGTCGCAATTATTGAAGGGGGGTCTACCACTGTGTAACCGGCGCGCTCCGCCCTGTCGCGGTTTTCTTCTGTTACCCAAATTGCCGGCATTCCGAATGTGGGGTCTACGGTTCTCTCGCCGGGTATATCTTCGGTTATGCCGCCGGTGTTAAGGCAGAGAAAGCAGCTCATGCGGATTTTGCCGCGCCCAAGTTCAACGCCTTTAATTTTAAGACAGTATTCTGACGGGTCCAGCGCCATGTTATCCACAATTCGCACCTTTGGTATAACAAGTCCAAGTTCCAATGCCGACTCCTGACGCAGCCTTTGTACCCGTTCTAACAATTCCGCGCCTTTATCCTTATCAACAAGCGGCACAAGCGCGTAGCCCAGTTCCATTGATAATGGATCCAGCGGCGGAATAGGCGCGATTTCGCTGCCTTCGTCTTTGGCCCGCGACGCTGCGGCGCTTTGTTTTCCAGCCGCCGCCATCCCCGCCGCTTTTTTCATTTGCTCGCGTCCCAGTTGGAAGGCAAAAAACCCCAGCAAAACCGACATTGTTATAAGCACATACCAAGGGAAGCCCGGAATAAACGCCAAAACCAAAAGCAATGCCGAACAAATCCAGTATATGCGCGGGTGAATCGAAAATTCTTTTGTAATGTCTTCCGCAAAGGTGCCGTTGGAAACCGAGCGTGTAACGATGATACCGGTTGCCGTTGATACAAGCAGCGCCGGAAACTGACTTAACAAACCGTCGCCAATGGAAAACGCAATGTAAGTGCCAACCGCCTGCGAGATAGGCTCGCCGTGCAGAGCCGCGCCTATTATGATGCCGCCTACAACATTAACAACCGTGATAAAAATACCTACCTTAACATTGCCGGCAATAAATTTACTGGCGCCGTCCATGGCGCCGTAGAAGCTCGATTCCTGATCAATTTCTTCTTTGCGCTTTTTCATTTCGGCTTCGGTAATTGCGCCGGAATTAAATTCCGATTCAACGGCCATTTGTTTTGCGGGCATTTTGTCCAAGGTAAAACGGGCGGCGACTTCTGCGATACGGGTGGAGCCTTTTGTAATAACAACAACCTGCACCGCTATAATAATGATAAAAATAACAAAGCCTACAACCAAACCGTCCGTGCCGCCGGATCCTACAACAAATGTTGAGAATGCCCTGATCATCCGTCCGTCAAAATCCGCGCCCTGGGTTAAAATTAATCTTGTTGATGAAACGTTTAATGCCAAACCAAAAACAGTTAATATCAAAAGAACCGTAGGAAAGATACTAAAATCGGTTGCTTTTTTTGTATATAAGACAATCAATAACACCAATAAACCGGTTATCAAGTTCATCGCCATAAGAAAATCCAAAAGTATAGTAGGTATAGGAATAATAAGCATCATTACGACAGCCACAACCGCCGATGCAATTATTATGTCACCCTTGCCCCCTAACGATGCACCAATCGTGCCAATCGTACTTTTCTGCGGCGGTAAAGCCATATCACTCATAAGCACCCCCTCCATTCTTTCTTTTCATTTCTAATTTCTCATTCTTCATTTCTAATCTCTTTATCTGCCAACCATTCTGTTTATTTCGTCTAACGATTTTACGCTTTGTATAACTTCCGATATTATGCGCCAGAATTTTTCCGGTACCACATCGCCTATTTCAACTTCGGCATAAAGCGCACGCGCCAAAGGTTTATTTTCTACAACATCTATATTATATTCGTAGGCGATTTTTTTTATGCGCAGCGCGGTTTCGTCCTCGCCTTTTATAAGGACGCGCATTGCCCCCATCCATTTATCGAACTGAAGGGCAACGGCAAAGTGTGTCGGGTTTGTAATTACGATGTCCGCTTTAGGAACACTCTCGCGTATTTTTGTACTCATTATTTCCTGCATACGTTTACGCAAACGTTGTTTAATCTGCGGATCCCCTTCGTCCTCTTTTCGTTCTTCTACTATTTCCTGACGTGACATTTTTAATGATTCGCGGAATTGCGAACGCTGGAACATATAATCCGGTATGGAAAGCACCAATAACAAAATCGCCGAAAAAATTATCATTTTTACAGCCAGCGTTGCGATGGTTCTAACAGATAAAAACAAATCCGCAGTTTGTAAATTGGCAAGTTTATTTATATCATGACGTATCAAAAAGAACGCGACACCGCCTATAATAATCATCTTGATTATCGACTTAAAGAAATTAAACACACCATTTGTTGAAAACAATGTTTTTGAAAAATACGCGGAAAAGTTAGGAATAATTTTATCTATTTTAAATTCAAGCGGCTTTGTAGTGAACAAAAAACCGATTTGAACAACATTTGAAAAAATACCCGCAACCATAGCAACTATCAAAAGCGGCAATGCCAACTTTACAAAATAATTTAGAAACACGGCAAAAATAATTCTGTCTTTTACCGGATCAATTTCCGCTATACGCAGGAAAAAAAACCGGATCATCTCGGCACAGGTGCGCAGCATATAAGGCGCCATAAACAACAACGCCATTGCGGGGAGCAAAAGCCCTATCGCCCCGATCAATTCCTGACTTTTTACAACACGGCCTTCTTCCCGCGCCTTGCGTATTTTTGTCTCTGTAGGTTCTTCGGTGCGGCCTTCTTCTTCGGCGGCGAACCACTGTAAGTCGATGAAGAATGAGGAATGGGAAATGGGGAATGGGCAAGATGGTTCCGCTTTGTCAAATTCCTCCAATTCTTCATTTTTAATTTTTAATTTCTCATTTCTCATATACCGCCGCCTGCCGTGATATACAGTTGTTGAAGTGATGCAAAGCCGGAGTTGATTACCCTGCCGAATGCTTCGACCATGAACGGCATTATTGCCAAAATTAAGAGAAAAGCTACCGTGATAGAAATCGGAAAACCTTCGCTTAACAGGTTTATTTGAGGCGCCGCTTTTGATATTAAACCGGTTGCAAGCGATGTTAAAAATAATGTACCAAGAATAGGCATACTGATAATAATCGCGTCTACAAACAAACGCGAGAGACCGCCGCCTATCATTTCAACTAACGCTTTGCGTCCGGTAACAAGTTCAATAATGTTTATTGCCTGCAAACTGCGCCAGAAACCGCCTAAAAATAATTTTTGGAATCCGTTGACTACTAAAAATGTCAGCATTGCAACTAAATTTAAATACTGACCCATCAACGGATTTTCAATTTGTGCCAACGGATCGAAAGTTTCCGACGCGCCAAAACCCATCTGTAGTGAAAAGAACTGTCCGGCTGTAGAAAACGCGGCGAAAACTATTGTCATAAAAAAACCGATGATAATGCCGATTATACCTTCGCCGATTATTAACAGCGCGAAACCAAGGCTAAACGGCCCGTAATCTATAAACGGAAGCATAGCCCAGTCGGCTTGGGTGGAAACTGCAGGAAACGCGGTAAAGGACGCAAACAACGCCAACGAAATTTTCGCCACCTGCGGTATGGCATCGGAGGATAACATGGGCGCTACCTCGATCATTGCAAGCGCTCTAACGGCGATTAGTAAAAAAACCGGTGCGTTAGATAGTATTTCGTTTAACACTTTTTATATTATCCTGCCATTGACGGTATCATTTCGAATAAATTTGTTGTGTAGTTTCCCAACATGGTAAACATCCAGCCGCCAAGGAATGCCAGTACTAAAAGAATTGCCAAAACTTTTGGAACAAATGTTAATGTTTGTTCTTGTATAGAAGTTGTAGCTTGTAAAATCGCAATTACCAAACCAACAACCAACGCGGTTATCAAAAGCGGTGATGCTAAAATAATAACCTGAAAAATTCCTCCGCGCATTAACGAAACCATTCCACCAACCGACATATCTTCCCTCCCGTATAATTTTTATTTACAATCTATACAAACGATCCCACTATACAAACGATCCCATAATTTGAGCTGTCAACAATCCCCAGCCGTCTACTAAAATAAAAAGTATCAACTTGAATGGCATGGAGATCATAACAGGCGGCAGCATGATCATGCCCATCGACATTAACGCGCTTGCGACAACCATATCAATAACGATGAATGGAATAAAAAGCAGGATACCGATCTTAAACGCAACGGTTAACTCATTCAAAATAAACGCCGGAATTAAAACATAGGTTGGTACATCATCCAGATTCTGCGGACGCGGAAGACCGCGCATCGACATAAACAATTCTATGTTCTGCGGTTTTGTCCTCATCTGATTGAACATAAAGGTACGCATAGGATTTTCCGCCTGACGATACGCATCCTGAACGTTTATCTCGCCGGCAGATAACGGACGGATGGAATTGTTATAAACGGTTTCGAGTGTAGGCCACATAACAAAGATTGTTAAGAAAAGTGATATGCCCAATATAACCTGATTGGGCGGAGCTTGTTGAAGTGAAAGTGCGCGTTTTATAAAATCCAGCACGATTGATATACGCAAAAAGCTCGTCATTAGAATAAGAATGCTTGGCGCAAGTGTAAGCACCGTTAGCAAAAGTAAAAGTTGTACGGAGAATGCAACTTCGCGTCCGCTTTCGGGATTGCGCACAGTAAGGTCTACAAACGGAATTACAGGAGCCTGCGCGGGTGCGGGTATCGCCGTTGTTCCCTGCGTCGCCTGACCGGGAAAAGGCACCGCCGGAGGCGGCAATGCTTGGGCATTTGCGGCAAACGGCAATACCAAAAATAGTAAAAGTATTGATAACAAAAATTTTTCTTTCATTATATTTCGCCTATAAACCCTTTAACCTGTCCCGTTGTTTTTTTAACGCACCCTGCGAAAGATTGTTTTCGATGTTAGGCGAAGTATTCTTTGCGCCGGTTAATTTTGAAAGAATGTCTTTAAAGTTGATGTATTTGGCGCGGGTCGCGGCATCTTTTTCGGAGTATGCAAGACGCATTGCGTCGATGGTTTCCTTGTCGGAAAATTCCGCGATAAGGGAAACTGAATTGTCGCCGATACCGACAAGCCAAGCCTTATCGCCAAGCCCTAGAACAGCCGCAGCGCTTTTTGCGGTTAGCGGCGTAATCGCCAAAACTTTTAGGAATGGATCGATGTTGGCGGACGCGCCTGCGGCTTTACCGCGTTTTAACAGAAAGACAAGCCCGTAAATTGCCGCCGCAACCAGCGCCAGCACCAAAATGACACGGAACATCGCAAAAACCCCCAACCCTCGTCCACCCGCGGGAGCCGCCGCCGGAGCATCGCCATAATCAAAGGTAAGCGCACGCTCGGCTTGCTGCAACTCGTCGATGGTAGGCGTAGCGGCAGCCGATTCCGCAGACGCCAACTGCCCTTGCGAAGCAGACCCGCCTTCCGAAGAAGAAGATTGCGAAAAAATAAATGAATTTACACTTGCACATAAAGATAGTGCGGCAATAAAGATTAACCGATTCAGCTTTCCCCTCCCAAGTACAACTGATCAAAAGACTGTCCTATTAAGGCGTCCGCGCAACGCACGCAGCTTAATTGTTAAATGTTATTTGGTTTGGGAATAATTGTCAAGGGGGCGGAGAGCATATTGTCAACGACCAATAGAAATGTCCCCTATTGTCTTTGTAGGCGGTGGTGGCTGTGCCCTCCTTTTTTTTCGGTTTAACAGGGAAATTTTGCTGATACTTTCCCTGTTTTTGTGTATAGTGAAATGATGAGGAGGAACAACATGGGAACGGTATATGCGGAAATAACATTAAAAAACGCCGGTGATTTAAGCGCTGTTAAGCGGGGATACATAAAGGAAAATGAAATCCGGCAAACGATGGTAACGGCATTGGTGGACACCGGCGCGGGGACGCTTGTTATAAACGAGGAAATCCGAAAAAAGTTGGGATTGGAGACAGTGGGCTTGCGGGGTGTTACATTGGGTAATGACGAAAAGCAGGTCTGCAAAGTTACCGAACCTGTAACAGTCGTTTGGAAAGATCGTGATACCGCGTGCCGTGCTTTGGTAACTTCCGAGGCAGGCGATGTACTGCTCGGTGCAATCCCTCTTGAAGATATGGACCTGATGGTGAATCTCGCTAAGCGGGAATTGGTGGGAGCACACGGCGATGAAGTGATGTGTATGGTAAAGTAGTAAAGTGTCCGTACCCACTACAAATAGGACAGTCCCGAGCGGTGGGGAATGAATATTCCCAGCGTGGCGGAAAACTCAGAGGGAGGCAAGAAACCCAAGGGCCGGTGAGACCGATAGAAGTGATATTTGTCGAGCCAGGCACCTTTGACCGCAGCAATTCTAAATTTACCCCGGCTCAACCAAACCGCCGTCCGTGTAGAGAAAAATCAGGAAGGCTTGCCATGAATCATGGTAAGCATAACGCAGGCAAAATCGCATGGCTTCAAAAAAAGCTACACGGGTTGAGCAGGAGGCACGCGCTTTTTGAAAATCAATATCACAGTAAGCTAAAATAGTGTGAAATTGAAACGCAATCAAATTGAGAAGGAAAAATATTTCGGCAGCATGTTCTTTTCCATGCCCGAAGTTATGCCCAGGATTGTACCCCCGGTTTTTCAAAACATTATAGGGGCGCGTTTTCAATTTTCCAACGTGTTCGCGCGCAGTCAACAAGATGTTGTACATTAAGATTATCAACCGGTTTGTTCGTTATCCAACCGCAATAGTATGTTTGTTTGCCGCTTTCTTTTTCGGTTATCGCCAATTCCATGTAATTTACCATAAGCGTTTCCTTGTCATCACGGATTGGCACATTATTAAGATAGCGGTAAGTGTAAAGAAAATGTTTCTTCCCCTTATGCTCTTTTCCCGTTTGTCCGGTCAAAAATGAGTATTTTACCGTTTCAGCAAGCCATGGATGACTGTCTTGCTTGCAAG
>BOBI01000025.1 GCA_026002305.1 Spirochaetia bacterium | reverse complement strand
CCATTGCTGAATGATAATATGTGCTTACTCCATCCTTTGTCAGGTGCAGACAATGTTTACAATGTATCTTCTCCGATGAGTGATACCATAGTCCGTCTATCGCAACCAGCACTCCCTCGTCAAGCACTTGATACAGTTTCATCACACCGCTCATTATCGCAACTTTCAACGACTGCGAAAAAACACTTGCAAATGTTTCAGGGTTTACATTATCAAGAAGATTTCTCACCTGTGCATCAGAAGGCAGTGTTTTTACTCCCGGTATACTTTTTGCATTATTCTTTTTGCGCTTGTTTTGCATCCCGGTCATATACCGCAAAAATGACGGAAATTGAAAAAAGAATACCCCGAACGCGCTCTTAACCGCATCTCTCATGCTGTGCTTCGTGTTCGGACCGTGCCGGTTATCCGGTATTGTATCCGCAGCCTTGTCCAGATTTTCCAATAGCTGTTTAAATATTTCCCCGCCCATACAAGATAGTATACAGAATTATTTTCAAATTTAGAATTGCTGCTTTGACCGCAAGGTTACGCGCTTGCGCCCATTTTCGGGAAATCTTTAATACCTGACAATTCATATTGCTCTGCATCCCAAAGTGTTCGTTTCATTTGCATTGCAAGCCAACTTTCCGCAGTGGTGTGGGTGACCTTGGCAATCCGTAACGCCATCATAGGACTCAATGCCGATCTACCGTTGATAAGCTCGGAAAGCGTTTTCCGTGTTACACCGAGTAAATCAGCCGCTTCTGTGACACTCAAGTTCAGTGGAACAAGAACATCTTCCCAAAAAACTTTTCCCGGATGTACCGGTCTTCGTGTTTGCTTCATCGACTACTCCTTCTAATGATAATCCCGATAGTCCACAATATGCGCATCATTGTTTTCAAATCGAAATGTAACACGCCAATTTCCATTTACGGTAACTGACCATACACCTGTTTCCTGACCGGAAAGTTCATGCAAGCGGTAACCGGGCAAATTCATATCATGGGGTGAAAGACTGGCATCCAAACGGTCAAGAATCCGTTCGAGTTTACCAGCGTGAATAGGAACGATCCCTCTTTTGGTTCCCGATAAGAAGAATTTCTCAAGTCCCTTGTGCTTGAAAGAACATATCATTATGAGAATGGTATATAATGTAACGCGTAACGTGTCAATACCCTGAAGAAAACCTAAAGCCGCTGGTAACCACAGCGAGCCGGTACGTATTTGGATTTTCTCAAGTCCCCTATTTCAGAAGCCCAAGGGCTTAGAAAAATCTTTGCGGAAGGTTTTGACGCCATTCAAGCGGTGGAAGGCGAAGAGCTCACCGAAGAATTTGACAAGGTGCTTGCCGAGGGCATTAGCTTCCTGAATGTGGACTTTTCGTGACCTATGCCATGGACTCTGATATCATCTCTTTTCGATTGAAAGGCTTACACGGTATGCGGCAAAGGATTGATACTACCTTATCTGCGGGGAATATCGTTATCATCCCGCCAATGAACTACCGCATGGCTCGCC
This sequence comes from Spirochaetia bacterium, assembly GCA_026002305.1. Taxonomy (GTDB): domain Bacteria; phylum Spirochaetota; class Spirochaetia; order Treponematales; family Breznakiellaceae; genus BNVA01. The sequence continues at coordinate 20,771 of BOBI01000025.1, read as the reverse complement.
GCGCGGTAGTTCATCAAAGGCGCTCGGTATCCGGTGTCTATTCCTTACTCTGCCTCCATAAACCGGCAGGGTTCCCCGCTGGTTCAGATGCCGGTCTCTGACCGTGTTCCCCGCCGCTGCTCCTTCTCTGTCCCCGTGATGCCTTGTATCATGCCGCTATCTCCCCTATACTGGAACTAAAGTCCCTTGCCATGGAGGCTCCTGTGACCCTGCGACAAACCATAGATATTCCGGCGAGCCGGAAAGTACATTTTGACCTTGTGATACCGGAAACGGTGCCCTGCGGCAGGACGGAGGTAATCCTTGATTTTCCCCAGAAGCTGCCTAAAACCAGCCGAGACGATTGGCATTCTTTGTATGGGCTTTGTAAAGATTCAGGAGATACCCTGGATGCCTTTATGGAACGGCGCCACGAAGAGGGGCGGCTTGAATTGGAAAATGAAGAACACGAACGCAGAGAACGCCTATGACCGAATACGGTACATCTTATATTCTGGACGCCTGTGCGATTATCGCCGTCCTCAATGCTGAAAAGGGTGCGGAAAAAGTCATTGGTTTGCTTGAAAAGGCGGAAGCCGGTGAAATTATCGTTTTGATGCACCGCGCAAACCTGCTTGAAGTGTACTATGACCGGTGGAAAGTGATGAACGCTGATGTTGCCCATGCTGCGTTGAGAAAGATTCATGTTTCTCCCATAACGATTGTTGAACCGGATACCGATACCTTTCTCCATGAAGCGGCGCGGTTTAAAGTAGTCTACGGAATTCCCCTTGGCGATTGTTTCCTTTGTGCTGCCGCATCTCTTTTTCATGGTACTATCGTTACCTCCGACCATAACGACCTTGACCCCGTCGAAGAAGCCGAACAGTTCCCCTTTTTGTGGATACGCCCGAAACCAGAACCAAAACCGAAGGAACCCACTCCGCGGGAAAAAGCCGAACATGCCCTTGCCGAAGCTAAGCGGCGTATCGCCTGTCTTGAAGCAAAGCAATAATAGGGAATTAACCGCAAAGCTTGAACCTTTTGCGGCACCCTTCCTCTGGATATTAAGGACATACAGACTATCATGTCCGCACAATCGTTGCACACCTCCGCTGCCAGCGGGGCTAGAGCGGTCGGGTCTACGCCAATTTGGCGCCAGCTACCTTTCGCGCTCACTTGGTTTTATGCTGCAAACGCACAGGTTACAGGCATCCGTGCGTTTACCGATCCAGCAATTTTACCTTTAACCACAAATTATAAGGAACTTAACCACGGATGACACGGACAAATCCAATAAACCACCCCGCCGCAGAGCCCTCGCACGCAAGCAGGTGCGTAGCGTGCAGACGGTATTAAACCGCACCGCGAATAAACAAGGAATTTACACCGTAAAGTAACCAAACTCAAAGAAGTTTTTGGGGATTTTAACTATATTTTCCTCTTTTTTTTCGACTTCTTCGACATTGCGGTTGTTTTTTCCTCATGGTTTTTGCATCTGTGAGGTCGGTGAGGTCTGTGGTTTTCCTAAAAGTAAAACTACCGTTACCGATCTACCGGTAAAAGAAGTATGAAGGTAGGGGTAGGTAGTAGGGGAAATTTCATCCCTACTACCTGTCTTCACATCCACCCTAAATTTGGCGCCGGGCACGACCGCGCCCATAAACTTGCAGACCCCAAGCAATGCCCTACTCCACCTCTACCAGAGACTTATATGGTGACCACCCAACCCTACTACTTTGTCCAAATATCGCCGCCCTCCGCTCGTGTATAAGTGCCGGCACCACCAGCAAGGTATGCCGTTCTCAGAGCGTTGGTGAGCGGAAGATAAAATGTCATATCTGGGGGGAAGGCGTAATCCGCGATAGTAACGCCACTCCCTATGGTAACCGATGTGAGGCTGGTTCCCTCGAATGCGCCAATACCGATAGAGGTAACGCTATTTGGTATGATAATCGACGTGAGGCTACAGCTCCTGAATGCAGTAGTGCCGATAGTGGTAACGCTATTCGGTATGGTTACTGACGTGAGACCGTAACAGCCGCTAAAGGCACTATAGTCGATAGAGGTAACGCTATCCGGTATGGTTACTGACGTGAGACTGGTACAGCGACTGAACGCATAACCGCTGATAGAGGTAACGCTATTTGGTATGGTGTAAGTGCTACCGGTCTTGGCGGATGGGTATCGTATTAAAGTGGTATCGGTTTTATTAAATAATACCCCATCAATACTCTTATAGTAGCTATTCCCACTGTCCACAGTTATCGACGTGAGAGCGTCGCATTGCTCAAATCCATTGCCGACAGTGGTAACGCTATCAGGTATGTTAACCGACGTAAGACCTGCCCAATCGAATGCGCTACCTCCAATGGAAGTAACGCTATTAGGTATGGTAATCGACGTGAGACTGGTACAGTAACTGAATGCGCTATCTCCAATGGAAGTAACGCTATCCGGTATGGTAACCGACTCAAGGCTGGTACAGTTCCCGAATGCGTAATAATCGATAGAGATAACGCCGCTCCCCATGGTAACCGACTCGAGATTGGAACAGTTCTGGAATGCGTAATTGCCGATAGAGGTAACGCTATCCGGTATAGTGTATGATGTACCTGTCTTTTTTACCGGATACAGTATCAAGATGGTGCCTGCTTTATCAAATAATACCCCATCAATACTCTTATAGTTGGAATTACCACCATCCACTGTTATCGACGTGAGGCCGGTACAGAGCAGGAATGCGTATTGGCCGATGGAGGTAACGCTATCCGGTAGCGTAATAGCAACCAGTTTGTCTGCTTTAGTAGAATATGTTCTTGACGAAGAACCGCTTATGGCGGTAAAGCTACTGCCGCTCAAATCGTAGGACACATACTTACCGCCGGTATTTGCTGTAAAAAGCACCCCGATGCCATCACCACCATCGGTAAGCTGGGATAAATCGGTTACGTTTATCTTTACCACAACAGGATTAGACGCGCTGTCGCCGCCTGGCGCACTTGCAAGATAGGCTGTTAAGGCGGCTTTCACTTCAGCAGCGGTTGCCGAACTATTGGCGGTAATGACGTTTTCAACGGTAATGGCATTGGCCACCGTAAAGCTAATATCAAAACTTTGCGCATCAACATTGCTATCGCTTACCGTTACAGTAGCGGTATAGGTTCCCAAACCAAGGCCGGTGTTAGGCCGCACCGTAAAGGTAGCGATTCCTCCTACCGCAATGCCGCTTATGAGTGTTCTTGAAAGGGTAAAGGAACCACTGTTAGCCCCGGAAAGCTCCGTCGTTAATAGTAATGTCGGCGTATTACCCGTATTGGTAATGGTTATGCTTTTAGCGGTCTGCGCCTCATAGCCTGGTATTGCAGACGGGAAGGTATAGGTTCCGGTCTCGCTCAAGCTGATATCATATTTCGCCACCAATTTGACCATGCTGCTTATGCTCCCGCTATACCCCGCGCGGCTTACTTCTACCCTGATATATTTGCCTTTATCGGCAGTGGTTAGGGTATAACTTTCGCCGGTTCTGTTAAGTATGTTCGTAAATGTGCCACCGGCCGTATCCCCCCGCTTCCACTGATAAGAAAGGGCGGTGGTTCCTTCAAGGCTCGTGGTACCCGCTGTTAGCGTTTCGCCGACTTTGGGGTTGTAGGCACTACCTCCGCTTACGCTTACCGTGCCGTAAAGAACAGGGAGCAGGTCGGCATCGGTAAATGTATAATAAGCATACGTTATAAGACCAGGGTAGATGTGTACCACCTCGGTTTTGCCCGCCCCAAGGGTGTTCTTTACCAAGTTTATATTCATAAGGTAATACCCTGCATCAAGACTGAGGGCTCCATCCAGTGCCCCGGCGCTTATTTGACCGGAACTTGCCGTAATAGTGCCGCCGGTTACCGCTCCGCCGTCACTCTTGGTAATGGTCAACACGGCGGAACTGACAGTAGTGGGGAACTGGATTGTATACATGAATATCCCCTCGCCGAGAACAGGCGCAAGGATGATATTCGCAGTTTTGGCAGAGCCATCCATAGTTACTTCTGCCGTCCCGATGGCCGCTGCCGTTCCGCTTCCCCCTGTACCGGTATACGCCGTAACGATAACCGTCCATGGCGCCGCATCGGTGTCCAGCGCCACCGCTATAGTGTCGCCGGGGGCAAATGTTACAGGGGCATGGCTTTTAGATTCGTGGGAAAAGCTTATAGTGTATGATTTAAAACCGGTACTCGCAGGAAACAGACTCAGGCTCCGGCCTGCGTCCCCATCATTGGCAGTATCGGTATTTCCAAGTGTTATTGTTAATAAACCGTAGCCTGCGGCATTGTTTTTGTAATCTTCCGGTTCCGGATTTATTGGATCGACGCATCCCGCAAAGGCGAGGATACCCGCCAAAAGAACCAAGCTAATATTGTACCGCAAATATTTTTTGCCGAACGTTTTCATGTTTCCTCCTTATTGAACTACCGTAAAAGGTATTAGCTGTGAATAGGGAACGCTATCCTTTATGCCGGTAAAGGTAACGGAATGCTTCCGAATGTCGTAAGCAGCGGCAGTTAGTGTAATGCTGTTGCCGGTTGCGCCTGTCTTTAGTACGCCGTCTACATACCACTGAACACCGGTATAGCCGCTTGCACTTAAGGTAATGGACGTGGGTTTACTGAAGTCCGCGCCTTTGGATATGATATTGATTCCGTTGCTTCCCAAAATGGTGATTGTACCAAAGTCAAAGCCAATGTTTATTCCCAGGGATCCCGGTGTAGGTGTGGGTGATGGAGACAGTGTTGGCGACGGAGGCGCTGACGGTGATGTAGACGGCGTTGGCGACGGAGGCGCTGACGGTGGTGTAGACGGTGTCGGCGACGGAGGCGCTGACGGTGGTGTAGACGGTGTCGGCGACGGAGGCGCTGACGGTGGTGTAGACGGTGTCGGCGACGGAGGCGCTGACGGTGGTGTAGACGGCGTCGGCGACGGTGCGCTGATTGTATAAGCCGCGGTCAATACCCCGCTGTTTTTCATACCATCCTTTACCGCTATGGCTTTAATAGTTACAGCGGCGGTTATATAAACGAGAGTCCCCATGGTTCCATTTGTTTTGGAGGGGGTTGTGCCGTCCGTGGTATAATAGATGGACGCCCCGCTTGTAGCGGTGGCAAGGGTTATGGTTGTGCCGCTCGCCACCACCCCAGGCGCAATGCCAGCTGTGGGTGCGGCTACGGTGGGAATATCGTTATTGCCACTGCCGCTAGGATTAGTACATCCTATGGATAGAACAACAAGTATTACAAGCATTATTACTAAAAAAGATTTGATACTGTTTACAGAATTCCTCAAAGAACTCTTTTTTTTAATTGCCATCATTTTCTCCTTGCGTTGAAAAAGGCGTCCGGTAAGGCGTTCTATGTATTGCTTACCTCCCGAATCGAGCTTGTCCAAACCCTGATTTAGGCGCTCCAGCCTTGTCTGCTCTAACATAAAACCTCCTTAATTATGAAAAAAGACAGAAATACTAATATTTAGTTATTATATCCTAATAATTCGTATATTGTCAATAAGTAGCATTTTAAATAGCATATTTTTATTAGTTATACTTTGATACGAGGGGCTAATGTGAAGGCGGATACTATAAACGGACGGATTAAAGAATTACGAAAAGCCCTTGGGCTCTCGCAGGTGGCTTTCGGCGAAGGGATAAAAGTAAGCCGGGCATATACCGGGATTATGGAACGACGGGGACAGCCGGTAAACGACCGGATTATTTCCATAATCTGCATGGTTTACAAGGTGAATGAAAACTGGCTGCGGGAAGGGGAAGGGGCAATGTTTGATACGGGGTGCGATTTTAGGCAGGATAAGGTTGTGCGGGAATTCAAAAAACTAGATGTGGAACTGCAAGATTTTATACTCCAGCAAATAGATTACCTTGTGGATTTTCAGAACAAAAAGGTAACTCACGGGGAGCAGGCGAAACAAGACAGATCGTGATGCCGTAAAAGTTATTCACACGGTAGGCGCGTATTCAACCGGCAGGGGGATTGCACCCGCAATCAGGCGCCTTGACAAAAAAATTAATAATTTGGTAGAATGGCTACATTCCCCTGTAGCTCAGCTGGCAGAGCACTTGGCTGTTAACCAGGCTGTCCGTGGTTCGAGCCCGCGCGGGGGAGCAGCAGAGGACTGTCTAATTGGCAGCCCTCTTTTTTTTAATTGGGGCACGGCAGGTTATGACAGGTTCGCAAAAAAAATTGATAAAAGCTAAATTGGTTTTGGAAGATGGCTCTGAATTTTCGGGGTATTCATTCGGAAAGCACCGCAGCGGGGCGGGCGAGGTTGTATTTACCACCGGCATGGCGGGTTACCCGCAGGCGTTAACAGACCCCAGTTTTAAGGGGCAGATACTGGTTTCCACATACCCGCTGATTGGAAATTACGGCGTGCCGCTGCAGGATAAAACTTTGGAGCCTGTGCTTGACGATTACGGGATTCCTGTTCATTTTGAATCGGAAAAAATTCAAGTTTCCGGCTTTGTTGTTGCGGAAAATTGCGACGAGCCAAGCCATTTTGCAAGCAGCGCAACACTTTCGGTGTGGCTGGAAAAAAACAATGTACCGGCAATTTACGGTGTTGATACACGGGCGCTTACAAAGAGGCTGCGTGAACATGGCGTTATGCGCGGAAAAATCCTTCTCGAAGGCAAAAGTGATGTAACATTTGACTCAGGCGATATCGCTTCCCCCGTCCGCGAGGTTTCATGCCCCGCCCCGATAGTCTATACCCCAAAAGTTGCGGCCAATTCGGAAACAAACGGGTGGCCTATAAAAATAGCGCTTATTGACTGCGGGGCAAAGGCAAACATTCTGCGCTGCCTGCTTGCCCGGGGCGTGGAAGTTACCCGCGTGCCATGGGACGGCGATTTAACCGGTTTTGAGTGGGACGGCCTTTTTCTTTCAAACGGGCCGGGCGACCCTAAAGCCTGCGGCAAAACCATTGCCACCCTGCGCCGCGCGTTCACCATGGGCAAGCCTATTTTCGGTATATGCCTGGGTAACCAAATTATGGCGCTGGCCGCCGGCGCGGACACTTACAAACTGCCCTACGGTCACCGCGCGCAAAATCAGCCTTGCGTGAACACCGAAGACGGCCGCTGTTATATAACCAGTCAAAATCACGGCTATGCCGTACGCGCCGAAAGTCTGCCGAAAGGCTGGGAAACATGGTTTATAAACGCCAACGACGGCACCGTCGAAGGCATACGCTCAAAAACCGAGCCTTTTTCCGCCGTACAATTCCACCCCGAAGGCTGCCCCGGCCCCCGCGACACCGAATTCCTTATCGACAGGTTTTTAGAAGAGGTCCGCGCACATGTAACGATTAATTTTCATAACTGACACGGTAGTTCATTCTCAATGTCTTAGTCTTTAGTGCCGGCCCTGTGTTTTTTGAGAATCGAATCGATACTGTTGTATGTGGTTTGACTAAAGGTTTTTCCCAAAAGGCCCGGTATTATTCTGGTCATATCATCGTACCAAAGTTGTTCCTGGACGGGGGTAAGCTGGTTTATTATCAATCCATAAGCGCGCATTGTGTCGATAATGCTTACTTCAAATTCCTGAATAGCCGTCTCCATATCGGTTTCCAGCTTTCTTGCTATCCTGACAAGTTCCGGTTTGTATTTATCGGGAATTGAGCGCCATGCGGTAGCATTCATAACTACGGCGCCCATAAAAGGCGCAACGTTGATAGATGCCATGTTTTTTGCGCTTCCGAATATTTGCAGCCCAGCCACAGATAAGGGGCTTTGATACACAGCATCTATCATGCTTGTATTAAGGTTCATCAAAATTTCGGTAACGGTAATCGGCACCATTTGATAGTCCATAGACTTAAAAGCGGCAGTTAGGGCAGGTTGATCTTTGTCGGTTCCAAGTTTTTGCGCTTTTAGGTCGGCGGGTACAAAAACAGGCTCTTTGGAAAAAAACTTTACCCACCCTACTTTCGACCATGCAAGGGTAAAATACCCCCTGGCGTTAATCTGCCTTTCAAGTTCCGGCGTTTGAGCATTTAAAACTAAATCCAATTCGGTATTGTCGCGTATAAGAAAGGGACAACTTAACGCCATAACATCCTGTGCGATACTGCTTAGACCATAAGTGCTTAAAACAGCCGCTTGAATTTGGTTCATTCTGAGCTTGCGAAGTACATCAATTTCGCCGCCCGCAACGCTGTTGTGGTATATAACCAAGGTTACTTCGCCATTAGTTGCCTTACTCCATTCCGATGCCATCTTATTGAACGCATCGCCCCATGGGGTGTTTTCGGGCACAAGCGAAGACATTTTTATAATAATATTTCTTTTAGGTGCTGCAAATAGCGTGCTGGAATTTACCATAAAGCCACAAAGGAATAATACCATTATGCACCAAAATTTCTTCATTTTTACTTTACCTCTTAATTTTCACATACATAATATAATAACTCACAACAAAATAGAAGGTTACCCGGCAAGCCATTTGTCCAGATGAGAAATTACATCGGCAAACACTTCCTGCCGGTTTGTTTCGTGGTGCAATTCATGGCGGCCAAACGGATATACCTTTAATTCGACATCCTGAACACCGGCGTTTTTTATCATTTTATAAACCTTGCCAACCCCTTTGCCATAGCCGCCAAATGGATCGTCGGCGCCTGAATACAAGTACACCGGAAGATTTTTAGGAATACTTTTCGCCCATTCATCTGTATTTACTTCGCACATACCGCTAAAAAGGTCGTAGTAACCGCCGGGTGTAAATGTAAAACCGCAATCAGGGTCATTATCGTATTTAACAACTTCATCTTTCATGGTGGTAAGAAAAGAAAACCTGCTTGCAGCCTCCGGCGCCCGTTTATTTGTTCCGGCAAGCGCGATGGTTCCAAGAAAGTATGAGGGGCGCTGTTTTCCGGTAAGTAATCCGACGATGCCCGCCATCGCTTTTCCCGCGCCGAGAGCAGGGTTCGGCCCCATGGTACCTGCAAGGATACAGCCCGAAAGCTCATCGCCATACAGCGTGATGTAGGCGCGCGCAAGTAAAGAGCCCATGCTGTAGCCGAACAAAAACAATGGCAAATTCGGATACTGCGCGTGAACTTCGTCCATTAAGCCTTTCATATCCTTTACCACACAGCCCCAGCCGTCTTTTTTTGCGAAAAAGCCTTTGATTTTTGCGTTTGGCCCATGACCGGCATGATCCTCGGCACAAACTATATAACCGTTTTCTACTAAAATAGTCGCAAATTCATCATACCGGCCCGAATGTTCCGACATACCATGCGATATTTGCAAAATGGCTTTTGGCGTACCTTTTGGCGCCCAGAGACGGGTTAGAAGTAGCCCCTCGCCGCAAGACGCGGGACGATTCCATATTTTTGCTTCCGGTAGTTTGTTACTTGGCATGTTTTTTGTATATTATACAACTATATGATGTTTTTTAAAGATACGCTTGTATGTATTGCCGGATTAACGGTATTTAAAAATTTACGAAAGCGGGGGCTGCTTTGCCGCCTGTACAAAATTCTTAAATTGTTGAACACAGGCTCGCCTGATATAACGGCCGTGGTGGAAGCGTGGGCTTCTTTCTTAGAAGTATTTCTTGATAATCCCTGTGTGTCTTTTAACAACGCGCTTTACGAGGAAGCGATAAAAGATGAGAATCCGTGGACGCTGGCGGCGGAGCATCACACTCCCGATGTTAGACAAACCACGCTGTTACACGAAGAGGCAAAAACGGATCTGCAGCGGCTGTCTTATATTGCCACATTCGATTTAATAGAACTTTCTAACTTGATTTCGCAGTTGACAAAAAAATTTGATGCGCATAACGCCGCCTCTTTTATAAAGTCCGAATCGGAAATATGGACGTTGCATAACAGCGGCTTGCAGCCGGAAGCTAAACTGTGGATTTTAGAAAATTTTATGGGCGCTGTGAGGCGTAATGGCGCCGGTATTTTTTCGGAAGGAACATTTTTTTACTGGAAAGCGAAAAAAGGAATAAAACTTGCGTCACAGGCCGACACAGTACGCGTGGTTGATTTTTCCGGCTACGAAGCGCAGCGGGAAGTGGTTATTTCCAATACACGGCGTTTTATATCCGGTAATCACGGGGCAAACAATATGCTTCTTTACGGCGATAGGGGAACAGGAAAGTCGGCAACGGTTAAAGCGGTTTGTAATGAATTCGCAAATCAGGGTTTGCGCCTTGTGGAAGTTGCAAAAAAGGATTTAAGGCATCTTCCAAAAATAATGGCGCATTTATCCGGGCGGGCATTACGTTTCATATTGTTTATAGACGACCTTTCGTTTGAATCCGGCGATACGTCATTTACCACGCTAAAAGCCCTGTTGGAAGGCGGTATTGAGGCAAAACCCGATAATATTGTGGTTTACGCGACAAGCAACCGCCGCCATCTTGTAAAGGAAAACGCCGGAGATAGGCCGCAGTCGCACACCGATGTGCGGGCGTTTGACACCATGCAGGAACAGCTTTCGCTTGCGGACAGGTTCGGCATAACGGTAATTTACACGTCGCCTTCGCAGGATGAGTATTTGCAGATTGCTGCGTTTATCGCAAGAAAACGCGGTCTGCCGGTACCTCCCTCCGGCAGCGCAGACGACGAACTGAAGGTATTTTACGAAAACGCGCTCCGCTGGGAGCGTTGGTTTAACGGCCGCTCGCCGCGCACGGCGCATCAGTACGTGGATTGGCTTTCAGGCGGCGAGGGGTTTCCTTGGGAATGAAAATGAACTACCTTGCCCTAAATGGCGAGGAATTAAACCCCACGGGGATTAAAGCAGCCGGATTGAAGTTATCTTTAATCGGTCTTGAAATATGTTTTGCTTAAACCTTTAGGCAGGTGTAGCGATTCTTCTACAAATGCCATGTTGTAAACAAACTGCATCATAAGACCCGCTAAAATATTTCCCTTGGATGAATCGTATTTGTTTGCTTCGGTTGGTGTTTTTGTGCCGCTTATGGATATTCTAAACTGCGGAAACTGTACAATGCCAAAGGCCTTTTCCGCCGGCTTATCCACCTTGTAAATAATTGCCGGATCATCATCAATGGCTGCGTATTCAACTTCAAGATCGCTTGCCCAGATATAGCCGGAATCCGTTATGCGCTTTAATAAATCCGTTAAAACAAAAATAAGATCGCTGTAATACATCTGGTTTAGATAGTGATATTCTACATCTTCGTTTTCTGTATAAACACGTACAAATTGCGAACCGCTGCGATTATCATGTATAACATCGACAATGGGCCCGTTATAAGAATCTAAAAATTCTTCTTCGTCAAATTCTTCTTTGTCGAATTCTTCTGTAGAAGGCGCTTCCGGTGTTTCTACAACCCCGCCCGATTCACTTTTAAGCATATCCAGCAACGTGCCTGTTTCGCCGTTTTGGGCGAACAGGCTTACGGAAATTAACAAAAATGTTGTACAAAAGATTTGCTTCATAATATTAGTAATAATACCGGCAGTTGTACACAAGTTACAAGCGTTAAAATTCTATGAACTCATCTTTTGTACAGATGGCGTTTACCTTCCTGTCGAACTGATCGGTGGGTACATCGTCCACTATGGAAATTGACATACACAGGGCGCAGCAGGCGGAATCGGGACTTGCCGCAAAAAGTTTCTCGTAAAAGCGGTCATAAAAACCTTTACCCCTGCCCATGCGGTTACCGCGTTTGTCAAAGGCCAGTCCGGGGCTTATGACAAGAGCTTTTCCTTCTTCCGGCTTAAACACATCGGCTTCTTTCCCCGCCGGCTCCCGAATATCAAACGCGCCTGTAACCCACGAGTTTTCGTCACGCGTAACGCGGAAAAACCGCATGGAGGTGTCGCTTTCCACCTTGGGCGAAAAAACCTGCTTGCCCTCGGCAAACGCGGCATCTAACAGTGCGGAAGTGTCCAGCTCGTCCGGCATGGAAAGGTAGATAAGCACGCGATCGTATTTTTTCCATAAACCGGTTTTGACAAGCCTTTTTGCCGCAAGCCCGCCCTCGCTTTTAAACTGCTCTTTTGGAAGCGCGTTTAATTTTTGCTTCATTATTTTACGAAGCTCTTTTTTTGTCATCTCGGTCTCCTTATCATTATTTGTGTTTCACTAACTTAAATTCTGCGTGGTTATTACTTTACCGCCTTTTGTAGTTCTACAGCTTTGTCGGTTTTTTCCCATGGGAATTCGGCGCGGCCAAAGTGTCCGTAGGCGGCGGTTTTTTGGTAAATGGGCTTTTGTAAATCCAGGGATTTGATGATGCCGGACGGCGACAGGTCGAATATTTTTTTAACGGCTTCCTCAATTTTGCCTTCGTCTGTTTTTGCGGTGCCGAATGTGTCAACCATAACGGAAACGGGGAAAGGCACACCGATAGCGTAGGCCAGCTCTACTTCGGCGCGGGTTGCCAGTTTTGCCGCCACGATATTTTTGGCTACATAACGTGCCGCGTAGGCGCCGGAGCGATCTACCTTTGTGGGGTCTTTGCCGGAAAACGCGCCGCCGCCGTGCCGTCCCATTCCGCCGTAGGTATCCACGATGATTTTACGTCCGGTAAGTCCGGTATCGCCAAAGGGGCCGCCAACCACGAAACGCCCGGTGGGGTTTATATAGTATTTTGTTTTTGCGTCCAAAAGACCGGTTTTTTCCAGCACCGGTTTTATAATCTGGTTGATTATAGTTTCTTTTATTTCGTTATACGAAACACCGGGATCGTGCTGATGAGAAACTACAACCGCGTCTATGCGAATGGGTTTTTGCCCCTCATACTCAACTGTAACCTGACTTTTCGCGTCCGGGCGCAGCCATTTTATTTTTTTAGACTTGCGCAATTCCGTCGCGTTAAGCAGAATTTTGTGGGCAAGCGTTATCGGCAGGGGCATAAGCTCCGTTGTCTCGTCGCAGGCAAACCCGAACATCATGCCCTGGTCGCCGGCGCCCTGCTGTCCCTTGTATTCGTCCAGGCCCGCACCGGAAACGCCCTGGCTGATGTCCGGCGACTGGTTGTGAATCATATTCAAAACCGCCATAGAGTGAAAATCCAACCCGTAATCGGGGTCGGTGTAACCGATGTTTTCCGCCACTTTGCGGACAATATCTTGAACATCAACAAAGGTGTTGGTTGTAAGCTCGCCGCCCACCAAAACAAGCGATGTTGAAGCAAATGTTTCGCAGGCAACACGGCTCTGCGGATCATCTTTTAAGCAGGCGTCCAGTATCGCATCGGAAACCTGATCGCACAATTTATCCGGGTGCCCCTCCCCCACCGATTCTGACGTGAAAAAAAAACGTCGTTGTTCCATAATAATATATCTCCTATAGATTTACTGGTATATCAAAAATATACAAAAGAATGACAGGTAAAAGTATAGCAAAACGGCAAAAAAAGTTTTAGGGGGTGGGCGCGGCCAGCGTATTATTCTATTTCACCAATCGGGTATAATCATATGCCGGATAATGCGCTCGCCCCGGGGTCTTACAGCACGCGGAACCGGGCCACATAAATTGGCCCCATGCCGTCGCAGACATCGGGGAGGATGATCCGTCCAAACTTGGTTTTTTCGCCTTCGGCAAAATCAGGAGGGTCCAGGGCGACGGCGGTTTTGTATTTTTTTAGGAGTTTTAGCGCGACGCCATCGTTTTCTTGCGGATCTAGGGCGCAGGTTGAATAGACAAGGCTGCCGCCGGTAGTTAACAGCAAAAATGCGGATGATAAAAGCGCCCACTGCCGGTTTGCCAGAAACTTTGGGCGGGCGGGTGTCCATGCGTTTAAATATTTTTGGTTTTGCAAAACGTGCCTTTCGCTGGAGCAGGGCGCGTCCAGCAAGACTGCGCTAAAGCGGCCGCGCTCGCTCCTTCCGGCGGCCAGGGCGGCGGCGTCAAAGCCGCTTACCGTAACTTTTTTGCGGGTTTCAGGCGGCAGATGGGCGTTAAGCACATCGACCAGACGCCTTCGTCTTTCGGCGGATAATTCGTTGGAAATAAGGCGCGTGTCGTTTAAATGAGATGCAATGACAAGGCTCTTTCCGCCTGGCGCCGCGCAAGCGTCCAAGATTTCACCGCCTGATTCCGGCAGCCGCAGCATACGGGCCGCAATCACGGAGGCCTTATCCATAAAATATGGTTTTGTTAAGTTTTCTGTATATGGAATTGTTTTAAAATCGCAGAGAAGGGCGGCCCTTAATTTTCCCCAGCGCCCTTTCCGGTTTTGATCTTCAAATATTTTAAGGTAGTATTCGTCAAACAACACGACTTCTACAGAGAATTTAACATTTTTTTCAAAATAATATAAGCGTTGCGAATAACGGACGCATTGCCTCCCAAAAAATGTAATGAGGCAAGGCGCCCGCTTGGAGCAATATTTTCAATTCGAATGTCGGTCACCTAGTAACCAAGCAGCATTTCTGCTAAAGTTAAGTGTGTTAGGTCAAACTCTGAAAACCAATGGGAATATAAAAAATGCCGGAATTATCAATAAAACAATCGCTTAACAAGGCTTTTATAAAAGTTAGACTGGAGCGAGCGCAAATTGAACTATTCAAACGCAATTTTGCACATCTACTTATTGAAATAAATAATAATTCCGGTGAAAGTGAAGAATTTCTAAAAAACGCGGTTTGCGATTTTTTTAAAAATACGTGGTATGCCCCTACATACCATTTAAACACATCCGGGAAAATAGACCTTGTTATTCGTGAAGGTAACACAACGGAAAGCCCTATAGGTGTTATTATCGAAACAAAGGCCCCCAAAAATCAAGGGGAAATGATTACAAAAGATGACCTAAATAAAAAAGCATTACAAGAGGTGCTGCTCTATTATTTGCGAGAACGGATAGGAAACAATAATTTGGGCATAAAATATTTAATCATTACAAACACCATTGAATGGTTTATATTTAATGGCGCCGAGTTTGAAGAAAAATTTGCCGTAGATAAAAAACTAATTACATTTTTTAATGATTACAACAACAAGAGACTTCTTGACGATGGCACAGGCTTTTTTTATAAAGAGATTGCCGCCGGGTATATCGAGCCAATAAAAGATAGACTAAATTACACTTACTTTAATGTCAAGGATTATGAATCATTTTTTAACTCAAATGACAAAACAGCAGACAACAAACTCATAGACCTTTACAAATTACTCTCTCCACAGCACCTATTAAAGCTGCCATTTGAAAATGATAGCAATACACTAAATGTAAATTTCTATTCTGAATTGTTATACATTATGGGTTTATCGGAAGAAAAGATGAGCGGTAAAAAACTTATAGTCCGTCCTAAAGAGCAAATGCGAATACCGTCTAGTTTAATTGAACAGACAATATTCAATCTGAGAAATTATAACATAGAAGAAGAACAAGTATTTGATACGGCATTAAACCTTGTTATAACATGGATTAACAGAATTCTGTTTTTAAAATTATTGGAATCCCAACAACTTACCTATCAAAATGGAGACACCGAATATTCATTTTTAAATATAGACAAGATTACCAGTTTTAACGAACTAAACACACTCTTTTTTCAAGTGTTGGCAGTCGAACCAAAAAACAGGGCCGGCAGTATAAAAGAAAAATTCAAAAATGTACCATACTTGAACAGCTCCCTCTTTGATATGACCGATAAAGAAAAAGATTATTTTCCAATTCAGGCTTTACAGTCAAATGAAATTCCAATTTTTAATTTAACTGTTCTAAAAGAAAGTCTGGGAAAAAAGCGCATCGGAAAAATAAATTGCCTAAAATATATTTTTGAATTTTTAGATGCCTACGATTTTGCAAGTGAGGGCAAGGAAGAAATTGCCGAAGACAACAAAACACTGATCAACGCCAGTGTATTAGGGCTAATTTTTGAAAAAATAAACGGTTACAAAGACGGCTCGTTTTTTACACCCGGGTTTATTACAACTTATATCTGTAGGGAAACGTTGCGGCCTGTTGTGGTAAATAAGTTTAACGAAATAAAGGGCTGGACAGTAAAAGACTTTGAAGAATTAAAAACAAATATTTTTAATTCAAATGACACTAATATTATAAAAGAGGCAAACACTATAATAAATAGTATTACCGTATGTGATCCGTCTGTTGGAAGCGGACATTTTTTAGTCTCTGCCCTTAATGAAATCATTGCAATAAAAAGTGATTTAGGAATTCTCGTCGACGAAAAGGGGAGAAGATTAAGAGGCTACCCGGCAGAAGTAATAAATGATGAACTAATAATATTCAATGAGGATCATAAATTATTTGTCTACAATTACAAAAACGAAGAAAGTAGGCGTATACAGAAAACTATTTTTGAAGAAAAACAAAAAATTATAGAAGGCTCTCTCTTTGGTGTGGATATAAATCCTAATTCCGTAAAAATTTGCCGTCTGCGATTGTGGATCGAGTTACTGAAAAACGCTTATTATACGGCAGAAAGTAACTATACCGAGCTTGAAACATTCCCTAATATTGATATAAACATAAAATGCGGCAACAGCTTGATTAGCAGGTTTCCCCTTGATATTGATATAAAAAATGAATTACAGAAAATTGAATATACAGTTAAGGATTATCAAGATGCCGTACACTCTTACAAAAATACAACACTTAGAGCGGAAAAACAAAAACTTGTAAAATTGATTACAAAGATAAAAAACAACTTTCGTGTGGAAATTGGAAATTATGATCCGATAAAGTTAGAACTAAAAAGATTATTGTTGGAAATTGAAAACCTAAAACAAGATGAACTTTTTGAGCCTACATCCAGCGAAAAGGCTGCAAAAGAAAAGAAGATAAAAGATATTGGCGACAAAATACTTGTAACACAAAATAAATTGGAAGAAAAAGAAAATGGTGTAATATACAAGGATGCTTTTGAATGGCGTTTTGAGTTCCCTGAAGTTTTAAACGAGGAAGGAAACTTTAAGGGCTTTGATGTTGTTATGGGAAACCCGCCATATATTAGCGCACCTGCAATGGTTGAAACAAATCCAAAATTAAGAGATGAAATTAGTAATTCTGCAAGGTTTACAACATTATATCAAAAATGGGATTTATTTATCCCATTCATGGAGCTTGGGATTCAACTGCTTCCGGCAAATGGTATGTTTACAATGATTGTGCCGTATCCGTTTACTAATCAGAATTACGGAAAAAAACTTAGGGAAATGATAATTGATAAATATAATTTAAAAGAAGTAGTGGATTTAAACGGAACGAAAGTTTTTGACAGCGCAACTGTTAGCAACTGTATTACCATTATTCAAAAAACAAAAAAAGGCAGTAGTTGCTTTATATCAAATATAAATGAAGAAAAACTCATATCAAAAGTTTTCGAGCAGCCTTATTCAGATTTAGTTCAAGACAAAGAGACAACTGTCTGGAATTTGACAACAGAGGAAAGAGGGGCAGACAGACATTCCAATATGAAAGTTTTAGGTGATTTTTGTTATATCAGTGTTGGAATGGTATTAAATGCAGACGAGAAAACTGCTAAAGGTGAATTTTCAAAAGACGATTTAATAAGCGAAGCAAAAGATGAAATACATTGCCGTAAATATATTGAGGCAAAAGATATTGAGAAGTATCGGGTTAAGAAATTTCACTATCTCGAATACAATACAGAACGTTGTCCCGATAAACTTCGCAGACCGACTTTTAAAGAATTATACGAAAAACCAAAACTTATGTTTAATCGTTTAGGAAGTTTACAGGTTTACCTAGATAAGAAAACAAAATTTCTTCACAGTGATTCTATGTACAGTGCCATCCTTTGGAAAGATTTAAAAAAGGTAAACAACAAAAGTATAACTGCAAGTATAACGCGATATTCAAATCATTCCCGCAAAAAGATGGAAGAATTTTCAAAGAACATAGATTTAAGATATTTATTAGGGATATTAAATTCAAAATATGCACAAGTTTTATTGACCAATATTCGCGGCGGTGACTATCATATTTACCCCGAACATATACGAAATTTACCAATTCCAAATGCTACGAAAAAACAACAAAAACAAATTATAGAACTTGTTGACATTATAATTACAGCTAAAAAAAATGATGCAAATGCAGGCACAACAGAAGCCGAAAACAAAATAGACAAAATGGTATATAAGCTTTATGGGCTAAAGAAAGATGAAATTAATGCGGCGGTGGGGAAACAGTCTACGCCCTAATAGAGCCTGTCAGAAGTTTTGTGTAAATAAAAATATTTATTTGAACGGAACCCGCTCATTTCCAAACAAAATGGCGAATTGGTTAAACGCCATTCCCCACTGCTTTACCGGCATCGTCCACTTTTTCGAAGCCTTGCGAATTGCCAAATGAACTACCGCGCGGCAGAGCAGCAAAGAAAGCCACTTTATTGCTTTTGACCTGAGAGGTGGACATAACCCGAAACATTCGTTTGAAAGTCGTTTTATGGCAGACCGCTTGTCTTCCAAGTCCCTATGTTAGCGTCAAATGCGTTTTTTCTGCTTTTGTTATATAGGCGGCGTGCGGCGGGTGCAGCATGTACCCTTTGGCTTAATTACCCGACAAAAACAGAGGTGCATCCAGTTCTGAAATTGGTACTATGATGCAAACGCTCGCAGGTTCCATTACGGAATGGATGGGGGCTGCCTGCTTCTTCCCTATGTTAGCGTCAAATGCGTTTTTTCTGCTGTTGTGGTAGAGGCGGTAAACGGGCGAAGGTTCCAGTGTGACGCATATTGCGTCATGCGGACTAATAGGCCGCTGGTGATCAAAGAAAAGATGGCGTTCCGATAGCACAATGCGGAACACTGGGTTCTTTGCCCGTTTACCGTTTTTGTGTTACAAGGCAGAAAAAAATGTATTTGGAGCGGCGTGCAGCAGTAATGTAAACGGATTTTGCCTCATCAAAAGATACCATAACACTGTGGCGGAGATTAAGAATTTACAGTAAACTAAACTTATGAAAAATTGGACAATGGTTATGCTATTTTGTGTTATTACGTCTGTTGCAGGCGCGCAGGATTCCGTTACGGTATGGGCGTTGAAGGGACCCTCCGGTGTGGGTATGATTCGCCTTTTTGAGAATGTGCCGCAGATTCCTAAAATGACGGTTAAGGTGGACGCCTATGCCGATGCGCAGCTTATGGCTGCCGCTTTTATCAAGGGCGATGCCAAAATTGGTATACTGCCGCCTAACCTTGCGGCAAAAATAGCGTCCACGGGGAAGCAGCTCCAAATTGCCGCGGTAACGGGGCAGGGAATGTTGTCGCTTTTAACTACAGATGCGAGCGTGAAAACCATTGACGATCTGAAGGGCCGGTCCATTTCCGTGGCGGGGCAGGGCGCTGTGCCCGAGTATGTTTTTCGCAAAATTTTGCTTGAACACGGGCTAAATCCGGATAGCGATGTACGCTTTGATTTTTCGCTTGCATACCCCGAAATTGCCCAGTCGATAATTACGGGGCGTATTCAGATTGCCCTTTTGCCGGAACCTTTTGCAACCATGGCGCTTATGGGCAACAAAAATACCGGCAAGGTTTCGGATATTAAATCCGAATGGATAAAATCCGGCGGGCCCGATAACTTTCCGCTTACGGTTTTGATGGTGGACGGTATATTTGCACGCAAGAATCCGGCGGCGGTGCGGATTATTATGAATAGCGTGCGCGATTCCATAAACTGGGTAACCGAAAACCCCGTGGAAGCCGGCGCCCTTGTTGAAAAGCACGGGCTTGGGTTAAAGGCGCCGGTTGTCGCCGCCTCCATCCCCAATTCAAACTATGTTTACGTAGAGGCGCCCCTTGCGCGGCCTTCGCTGGAGGCGCTGTTTAAAGTATTTTTGGAATTCGCTCCGGCCTCCATCGGCGGCTCCATGCCCAAAAATACGTTCTACTTTAACCCGCGCAACCCGCGCTAAATACGGCGTTTAACAATGGCAAAACTGAAAAAACCGGCAGGTGTTGCGGGCGCGGGCAGCCCGTTTTTGGCGGGTCTTGCGGCAATTGTGATGCTTTGGCAGCTTGGAAGCTGGGTTGTCGGGACTGCGTTAATTTTGCCGCCGCCTTTAACGGTTTTAAAAAAACTGCTGCCTTTGGTCAAAAGCCCTGTTTTTTTAAGCGCACTTGCCGCAACCTTTTGCCGTTTGTTACTGGGAATGGCAATTTCGCTGCCCGCGGGCGTTATTTGCGGGCTTATAGCCGGATTGGATAGGCGGGCGGCGGGATTTTTTAGGCCTTTCTTCTCGATAATAGCCGCCACACCTGTTATGTCGGTGATTTTAATCGCGTTTTTAGCATTCGGCGCAGAAAAAACGCCGGTGTTTACAGCTTTTTTAATGATTTTTCCTGTAATCACCGCCAATACCATTGCCGGAATCCAATCCGTAGACCCCAAATTAAAAGAACTCGTCAAAATATACGATTTTTCGCGGGGGCAAAAGTTAAAATACCTTTACCTGCCGTCCATCCTGCCATTTTTGGCCGGAGGACTGCGCAGCGCCCTATCGCTGGGCTGGAAAGTCGTGGTCGCCGCAGAAGTCCTTGTTCAGCCCCTTTCCGCCCTTGGCAGCGGAATGCAGCGCGCAAAGGCAAATCTCGAAACAACGGAACTTTTCGCGTGGACGGCCGCCACGATCATCGCCTGCGCCCTAACCGAAGCCGCCTTTACCGTCCTGTTTAACCGCGCTTCTCGATTTTTGCACCTATGCTGACAAGCCGGTCTACCAGGTGTTCGTAGCCGCGTTCAATTTGGTAGATGTTGCTGATTACGCTGTTTCCGTCTGCACACATTGCGGCG
>BOBI01000024.1 GCA_026002305.1 Spirochaetia bacterium | reverse complement strand
TTTACAGGTGATGGCTCGTTCCGCATGAATTGCGCGGAACTGGGTACATTAAGCGCTTATAAAACGCCGGTTTTGGTGATCATTCTTAATAATGCTGTGTTGGGCATGGTGCGCCAGTGGCAGAATCTTTTCCACGGCAGCCGCTTTTCACAAACCGTGCTGGACAGGCCGCCGGATTTTATAACGCTGGCAGGGGCTTATGGCGCCGCCGGTTATCGCGCGGCGGACGAAAAAACTTTTATTGGTTGCTTAAACGCCGCGCAGGCCGACCTGAAAGCCGGTCGCACGGTTGTGATTGATGCCCTAATCGACAAGGATCAAATGGTTCTGCCGATGGTTCCCGGCGGCAAACCGATTGACGAGCAGATTATGTAGCGTCGCTGTAATCACCTTTGTTTCTGCCGTATATACTACCCCTCAACAGCCATGAAAACGTGGGGTTTAAAATTCCCATGATTTACGTTATAGTTTAATCCGCAAGGAGATTAGCATCATGGCCACAAGGCCGCAGTTTGAAGTGGTAAAATTTTCTCAGGGTGATTATATTTACCTCGAAGGAACCCGAAGCGACATATTTTATGTAATTACCCAAGGTAAAGTTCAAATTACAGGGGAGGCGCAGACTCTTACAACTGAGGATACCCGGCATTTATTGCCGGGTGATTTTTTAGGTATGGTTGCGGTTATGTCCGAACATCCCCATATTGATAACGCACAGGCTATGTCTGCGGTTTCGCTTATTGCTATCAGCAAAAAACAATTTATTGCTCTTATTCAAAGCAACCCGTCTGTTGCGATGAAGATTATGGTTGAATTTTCAAGGCGGATTAGATTTTGTAACGAGGCGCTGGCGGTTGCGACCAACAAACCAGTTTCAAGTGATGAAGATACATCAACTTTGTTTAAGACCGCCAAATTTTACGAAAAGGAAAAACGGTTTTCGCAGGCGAGTTACGCATACCGAAAATATCTGGAACGTTTTCCTGATGGCGAGTTTGCGGAGGAAGCTAAAGCTAAAATAGATGAACTAAAAAACGAGGCCAAGGCGCCGGCTGTAAAAGGCACCGGCCGCATTTACGAAAAAGGCCGCTTTTTGTTTGCCGATGGCGAAATAGGTAACGAACTTTTTGTGCTGTTGAGCGGCTCCGTTCAGATATGCAAGGTTTTAGGCGACAACGAGATGGTTTTTGCCATGTTAAAACAGGGCGATATTTTTGGCGAGATGGCGCTGGTGGAGGATAAACCCCGCTCGGCAAGCGCGATTGCCTACGAAGATTGCTCTGTAATGGTGGTGGAAAAGAAAAATTTTGAGGGGATGTCGGTAACCCAGCCAAACATAATTGAACGGCTTACTAAATTGCTTGCCGATAGGATTTGGTTTAGCTACAAGCAGCTTGCAAACACCGCCCTTGAGGATCCTGTTGCGCGTATCTACGATGCTATGGTTATGCACCTTGAGAAAAATCGCGAGCAGATGGATTCGCATACGACAGCCGTTCTGAACTTTGGCCCAAAAGAGCTTACAAAAATGATTGGTCTGGCAGAAGAAGCCGCAAAGCCCGCCATGAATAAAATTCTGTTAGAGGATAAAACGGTTCAGTTTGGCGAGAAACAAATTAAATCCCTTGATAATCTCGAGCTTGTTAAAATGGCGGATTTTTATAAGGGTGTACAACGCCGGCAAAAATTGCGAAAAAAACAGTGATACGCCGCAAGATGCGCGCATACTGCGTTATTAGGCCTGCCCCCGTTTGCGCCTCCGGCGCTTTTTTGCGCATCACAGGCATTGTGCAAACGAAGGCAGAAAATGGGTTAGCAGCCCCTGCCGCCTAAACGACGCTCTTTCCGTTTCGGCTTTTTATTCTTTTCAGCTTTCTTTTCTTTTTTTGCTTGTTTTTGAAGCTTTTTAAATTCTTCATCTTTCATGGCGCAAACTCCTTCATACTCAGTCTAGTGAAATTATATCATAAAAATTAAAAAGAAACCATGCAATTCGCGCGTCCTGTGAAACAGCAATTCTGAACTTTGAATAAATCCCCCGCTCCAAATACATTTTTTCTGCCTTTAACACAAAAACGGTAAACGGGCAAAGAACCCAGTGTTCCGCATTGTGCTATCGGAACGCCATCTTTTCTTTGATCACCAGCGGCCTATTAGTCCGCATGACGCAATATGCGTCACACTGGAACCTTCGCCCGTTTACCGCCTCTGGCACAAAAGCAGGAAAAACGCATTTGACGCTCACATAGGGGCTATCGAGCCGTTATCTTTCCTTTGACCACCAGAAACGGTTTAACCGACATAACGCAGGAGCATATTGGATTTAAGAACTGTGTAACTACTGTAGGTCTGGACGAAGAAAAAAAATACGAAGATACGTAAAGTTTCAGGAAGAAAACGAGCGGCTGGAAGAGGATCGCGAATTAAAAGAAGGACTCTTTTAGAGTCCCACAAAAATCCCGCCTCCTTATGGGGCGGGATTTTGCTGTAAACAATTAGAGGTGTTTCCTACAGCAAATTAAAGGGCTTTAAGATTTTGTCCACTTCTATGGGTTTTCCATTTGCATCGTCAACCGTTACCTTGGCGAAGGCCCAGCCCTCAATGGCATTCGGATTTACGCCCGCGTTTATAAACGGTTCGGGGTTAAGAACAAAAACCATATCCTTATCATTGGTACTCATGTCCTTGGCCCACTCAAACAGGTTGCCGTCTCCAATATTCACGCCGTAGTGGTCCAGGGCGCCATGATAGCCAATACTGCTTCTTTTTAGTTTTACAATCTGCTGGTACGAAGCAAGGGGCGTAACCTCGCCTGTGTATTTTAGGGTTTCCTCCCCAAGTTTTGTACCCACCATGATCATGCCTTCATAAAAGGCAAAATTTTCAGGCAGTTTATCGGGGGTAAGCCCGGCGGCGAGGAAGGGGGCGGCGTCCAGTTCCAGCATTACATCATGCAGAGGGCTTTTGGCGTAGTTTTTGCTCCAGATAAACCGTGCCATGTTATCCGGGGCCGCCAGCGACCAGCCGCCATTCATTTCGTCCGGGCTTACCTGCCCTGCGGTTTGCTGTAACAGTTTGTCAAAAGAATTGACCGACTCTTTACCCACCACATCAAGCGAAGAAATACCTCCGCTTTTGCCGCAGGAAACTGTTAGCATTAAAAGCAGCCCAAAAAGAGCCGTTGCCATAAAAACACCTGTCTTTTTCATTTAACCCCTCCTCCAACTTGAAAAAATCGATTTTGCTTCCTTCAAAAAGTCTTTTGAAATGGTAATGGTATTAGCCGTTACCGTTTTGTTTTGCGGGAAAATCGGCACCGGGTTACAGCCGCCGCTCCGCACCTCTACCTGGCTCATGCGGAACCGGTTACCGCAGTTTTGGCAGACAAGGACCGTTCCCTGCTGTTTATAAAAGCCCCGTCCCGAACCATAACAGACCTGACAGGTATTAAAAGCCGTGCGGACTGTGCCGTCCGGCGCCTTTACCGACAATACCTCCAGCCGTGTCCCCTCAATGTCCACCGGATAAAAGATTGCGTTTTCCGTAAGTTCGGAAATCTGGATTACCAGGTCGCGGTCGGCGATGGCGGGTTTTATAACGTTTTGCCCCGCCGTTTGTCCAAAAAGGGCGGAACCCATTATCAACAAGGCCGCCGTTAAAACAAATGCTTTGTTTTTGTTAAAGCAATTTTTCATTTTTGCCTCCTATGTTTTCATCATAATAAACAATTGTGTCAAAATTATGTTTGTTTACAGCAGCCGCCGGCCTGCGCCGCAGCCTCGTAATAGGCATCGGGATAAATCCTGGTTTCAAAATTTTCAACTTCCTTCTTAATTGCCTCCATGTCCACATTATTCAGGTCGTCAACCACTTTAACAAACCCAAAAAACACGCTGTCGCCGGTAGAGAAATCAAAGTCATCGGTAGGCATAAGCCGGATAACGTTGTTTCCTTGTTTCATATCTACCTGCTGGTAATAGGCGGGAAAGACAAGGCGGCTGTTGCCCGGATCAAGGGAATTGTTGTTGATATTCCATGCCGCAATCATTCCCCGCTGCAACACGATTAGACTTGGGTCTATGCCTTCATCATTAAGATTGATGGTTATGGTCTGATAACCTTCATCTAGTATTTTAGCTAACGACACCTTGTCTGTGGGTATGGCTACCCCTGCCGGTGTCGGGTTAAGGTTCGGCTCCCCTATACCGGCGACACTTTGACCTTCCTCAACTACGGTAATGGAACTGCGGATCATGCCCATCCAGCAGGAGTATGAGAATTTGCCGCTTTTTTCAGGTATAAACTCGATCACATTTTCGCCGGGCCTAAAGCGGTACTCAATGCCGTATTCCCGGATTATCATACGGTTGTTACAGCCGTTAATGCTGCCCTGCGGTGCGTTGATTGTCCATTTTACCGGAATACCCTGCTGCACGGTAATCGCCGGATAGCGCCCGCCGCTCAAATTAGAATTGATAACCTGTTTGCCGTTTTCAATCAGCGGGGCATAGTCCCCATTTCCGGCCCCGCCCGATTGCGGGGCTTGTGTATTTAAGGCGGCGGCCAGCTTACCGGCAAAATTGAAATTAAACCCCGAAAGCCCCCAGCCATAAGTGAACATGGTCATGCCCATTACCGTAACAAGAATTGCTCCCGCCTTCATTACCCGCCGTGTAAATTTCTTACTTAAAACCGAGCTCAAAGCCCCGATTCCAAACATCAACGGAACCGTCCCCATACTAAAAAGGAACATGGCAAGCCCGCCGGCTATTGCGTTTCCGGTGGAAAGAGCGTAGAGCTGCATGGCCTGTAAGGGGCCGCAGGGCATAAGCCCGTTGAGTAACCCGATGATTAGGGGTCTGTTTCCGGCTTTTTGCCCGTCAATTTTCCGGGTAAAAATATCCGGCATACGAAGATTTAACCGTCGCAGGATGTTTCCTGCGGAACCCTGAAAAACACCCAGCATATTGATGCCCATAATCACCATAAACACACCGGCAATTAGCTGAACCGCGCCCTTAAACCGTCCCGATACGGCAATTACCGAGCCCAAGGCGCCAACGATGATCCCCACAATGGTATAGGATATGACCCGCCCCGCGTTGTAAAGGATAGAAGGGGTGAGCAGTGAGTAGCGGGTAGCGGGTAGCGAAGCTCCTCCCTTTAAAGTCTGTGAAAGGTTAATTCCTCCGCACATGGCAATACAGTGTACAGATGTGATAAGCCCGATAATAAACAGCATTCCGTAACCCATACCGGCTTCCGCAAGCGGGAATGCGGAGGTTATGCTGCCGACACCAAACCCACGCAGCAGGACATAGAGAGAAAGTATTATGATAAGTATTCCGGCAATCTCCGTTGCCGGGGTTGCGGTTTTGCCGTCCAGCACCCTGTAATCCAGTTTTTCTATCGCCGCTTTAATCTCACTAAGGGTAATAACCGAGTCGTTATAGGTGATAGCGGCCGTCCCTGTGTTGTAACTTACTGTTGCATCCTCGACACCTTCGGTGCTTTTCAGTTTTTCTTCAATCCGTTTTTGGCAGTTTACACAGGTCATTCCGCCGATACGGATCGTTTCGGTATTCATAACCCTCACGTCCTCCTCTTACTTTCGCCTAAAATATAGCCGTTAATTGTGTCAAAATTATGTCGATAAAACGAAAGGATAGCAGCGATGTTCAAGATATTGTTTTTGGCTTCATTCAACTTCTTGAAGTTCTAATGCGGCTAGTAAGCCGCCTTTTAAGGCTATTAATTTTTCCACGTCAAGTTTTCCCACAAAATCCGTCAATTGCGTTTTCGAGAGGCTAATTAATTCATCGCAATAAATAGCGCTGTCGTGTTTTAACCCTTCGTTGATACCTATGGGTATTTGTGTTACCGCTCCCTCATAATTTGAATATACCGGGGCGCATATAACGCTTGAAAATGTGGTATCAATGAGAACTTGCCTGCTTACCACCGCAAAAACACGATAGTTTTTTGGATCACGTTTTGCGCCTTTATACACGCGGTATAATTCACCTCGTTTCAAAATATATCCTTTTGATATTCAAGTGTGTCCATCGCCTCTGCATTATGCCGCTCTGCAGTATGATTAATTATTTCCATATCCCGCCTATCCTGCTCTGCTTTTTGTGCTACCGTAAGGCGAAATGGCGTAATTGATTGTGTGGGTTCTTCATTAAATGAAAGGGTGACTCGTCTGTTTTTTTCGAGCCGTATCGGTTCTTCGGGTATAAATACGCGGCCATCATAAATTGCCATTACTGCTTCCATAAATACCTCCCATGAGTGATTGCATAATTTCAGTATCACATACCATGTTCCATAATACAATGCCAGCATATCCGGCTTCCACGACAAATTCATGAATTTTTTTTTGTCTAAAATAGGCATACAACGCAGGCAAATAAAAAAATGTGTAAAAAGCCTGTGTTGTCCATGAGGTTTAATATGTATAGGATAATATTTTCTAACAAAAAAACGCCCTGCCGTTTCGACAGGGCGTTACGAAAAACTGTGAGAAAGAAACTTACATTAAAGGATCCATTTTAAGAACAGGGTGGCCCTTTTCTGTGATGTAAGACATGAGTTTATCGGGATCTTCTTCTGTAATGGTTTCGTCGGCAATCATGTCTGTAAAACCGTCTATGTTGTAGATAATTTTGGCAGTTGCATCGAGCCTTGTACGTACAAATTCTTTAAGGGCTTTGGGCATCCAGACTATGCGTCCGGGGCCGCCTTCCGCATACATGAACTTCTTGGAGAAGATGAACTGTTTGCCATGACCCATAAAGCCCGGTGTCTGCACGCCGCCGCCTGTGGAGGCTGCAAGCTCGCTGAATGACATACCTACAGGTGTTTTTCCCGCATGTTCGCGGTTTACAATTACAACGCCGTTTGAAACAGGCTCGATACCGCAAATACACTCGAAACAGCCGCATGATGTCATGGGGTCGTTAAGGATTGAGTAGAGTGTTACCCCCTCTAGGGTGCCGTGCGAGTCGCGTTTTACAACTTCGTTTACGTCTTCCCAGATACCGAGTTTCTCGTCTACAACACGCTCTTTGGTTACCTGCTGGCAGGGGCCGTTCGGGTCTAGCTCGTTGGTGGCTTTTGCATCAAGCCAAGAAACCGCGCCGCAAAGACCTGTGCGCTCCGGTGTTACGATACAAACGTGCGCGGGGCTAAACGCCTGACAGAGAATGCAGTTGTAAAAAACTTCGACGCTCTCGTCTGTAAGTGATTTAAGGCGCTCGTCGCGTTTTTCGTAAGTTTTATTTACTTCGGCTTTAAGCTCCTCAAGTTTTTTGTATTCCGGTGTGCCGGGAAGCCCTGTGTAAATCTTAACCTGGCATTTATCAACAACGGCCTCGTACTCGCTCTTAATTTTCGCGTAGAGTATTTCGCCAAAGTGCTTCGCGCGGAAACCTTTTTCAAAAGCGCCGTTCGAAACACGGATACGGATAAGGTCGCGCTGTCCGGTGTGCATAATGCCTTCCGCGCCGTTAATAAAGGCGTGGATTTTGCGCTCGAAAACCGGCTCAAAGTCGGTCTGCATTTTCTTGCCCGATACTTCAATAACATAAGACAGGGCCATTTTCTTATCCGGCGGGTTGCAGTCAATGTCCGGGCCAAAAACCTCAATTTTGTGGTCTTCCACTTCCGTGCCTTCAAGCGATTTTACCCACTCAAAACAAGGCATACGGGAACCGTCGATATCGATCAACATATCCGCTTTGCGGATAATTTCGCCTTCGAAGGAGTTTGAATAGTTGATCGGCATATCGATCTTGGTGATCTTTAGCTTGATGTCGCGGGCTTCGAGTGATGTCTCGATAAAGTCCTTGGTGTCTTTCTGGACGATAAGACTTTTTGGAACATTACAATGTCCCAAGTTTTCCACATCGTTGGTAATAACAGGGAAGCCGAGCGCAATAGCGCCGCCGCCGCAGCATACTACAAGATCCGGTACCGGAGCAAAGGCGTTTACAAACGCGTTAATCCGTTTAAATGTGTAATCGTCAAAGGCATCGCGGTCTTTGGGCTGTACCGCACCGAAGATCATCGCCGCGCGGTTTACAACGCTTATGATATGGGCTACCTGCCAAATATCCTGGCCTACAGGAACAACACGAACAGAGAAGTTCATAAGAATCTTTCTGCGGCGCGCCTGATCAATAATTCCACCGATAAGGAACACGAATATTGAGCGGGTCTGATACCCCTTTATCAACTCTTCGGCTTCTTCGTCTGAGGGGGCGGGGCCGATAATTACTACGAAGCCGGGTATGTCGTTTGTTACAAGCGGAACACCAAGCTCGCGGACTTCGGCGTCCGTCATGTGTCCCCAGTAGGGGCGGGTTTCTTCGTTGTTTGGGTTGTAAGGATCGGCGCCTTTTGCCTGGGCGTATTTACAAGCCTCGATTGTTTCGGCGGCAAGAACTGTGCCTTTACCGGTTGTGAATACTGATTCCAAGCGTTGGGTGTGGGGCATCCAGTCTTTTTTGACTTCCTCAAACCCATCGGCAAGCTCACCTACGGTTTTGATTTTACGACCGGTATACGCTAAATAGTTTGCAAGGTCGAATGCCGTATTAAGAATGTTTACGGGAGCATCGCGACCAAGTTTTGAGAGCGTATCCTTCATTGATTTTTCTGCCAGCGCCATCATCTCATCGGCGCCGTCGAAAACCTTATTAAAAAGTAACTTCATAACTTTTCTCCATTTTCTTATAATTTTATCCGCATTTTGCGGATTTTGCAGATTGCCAAAAGGCTAATCCGCAGATTCAAGTCTTTCCTTAATTCTCATAATTTCGGTTTTGGCCTTCTCACTTGTATCAAAAGGGGAAACCCCTTTTCTGTCGGCTTTTAATATTTCGTCGTTGTAGCTTATGCAGCCTAAAAGGTCTTCCGCGGGAATGTTCTTCTTTACGAAGTCTTCATCTTCCGCATCGCGCACCTTATTAGCCACCACGCTTACTTTTCGGACACCAAGGTCCAAAGCGAGTTTTTTTACCGCATGGTAAGTTTGCACGCTCCGCGCCCCCGGCTCAATAACAACGACAAAACGGTCTACAAAGCTTGCCGTCCCGCGTCCCAAGTGTTCTATACCCGCCTCCATGTCCATGATCAGCACTTCGTCGCGCTGAACCACCATGTGGGATATTAACCTCTTTATAACAACGTGTTCGGGGCATACGCAGCCGCCTCCGCCAACTTCTACAGTTCCCATAATTAAAAACTTAATGCCATTTTTTTCATGCGCGTAGGTATCCGGAATATCATCGACCTTAGGGTTTATTTTGAAAAACTTGCCCATTCCTTCGCCTTCCGACCCTGTGCGCTCGGCTATCAGCTCTTTCATTTTGGAA
Organism: Spirochaetia bacterium; assembly: GCA_026002305.1. GTDB lineage: Bacteria > Spirochaetota > Spirochaetia > Treponematales > Breznakiellaceae > BNVA01. The sequence continues at coordinate 12,930 of BOBI01000024.1, read as the reverse complement.
ACAGGTGTGATCGCGCTAACTTCATCTGCGGTAAAACCCAGGGCAAGCCCCAAGTTAGCGTCGGGGTCTACATCCACGGCAAGTACCTTTTTCCCTTCCGCGGCAAATAACCGCGCTAAAACGGCCGAAAATGTAGTTTTACCAACTCCGCCTTTTCCTGTTACTGCAATCTTCATGTTGTAACCTTTATTTAACCTAAAACTATATGCCTAACGCCGCGCGTTTTGCTTCGATACCGTCAATGATGTTTTTTACGAGTTCTTTCGGATCGGTGTTGATAATGTAGCCCGCGCCAACAATTTTGCGTGTACCATTGGTGATAAGATCCCACACTTGTGAGGAGCCTTTTACCTGTGGTTCGATACCGAGATAAACGTCGATACCGCTTGATACTACGTAGTTTGCAATGGAGACCGCTTTTTCCGACATCCACTCCGGCGCTACGCCTACGATTGGAAGCTGCTCTGTTCCAACATTCCAGTCGCGGGCAATGCCGTTAACAAGAAGAAGGATGCGGCTAATGTCTACACAGGCGCCCATGTGGAGTATCGGTGGAATGTGGAGAAGGTCGCAAACACGGCGAAGACCATCACCGCAAGCCCATTTTGAGTCGAAGTTCAAAAGACCTGCTTTACAAGCGAGCTGTGCCGCGCAGCCTGTGGCTACGATCAGGATGTCGTTTTTAAGCAGTTCTTTCATGATTTCAAAATGCGAATAGTCGGGGCGCACACGCGGGTTGTTACAACCTACGATACCGACCGCGCCACGGAGAACGCCGTTCTTAATTGCGTCTACCGCCGGGCGATAGCTGCCGAGTTCATCAACATGGCTGTTTGTAATACCGTCAAGGTGGTGAATAATTTCTTCGCAAGGATAACCTACAACGGCCGGTTGTTTTGTATCGGGAATGTAGATTTTGGTTTCGTCGCGGTTTTTAAAGTTATTGATCGCGTCCTTAATAAGTTGTTTTGCCTGATCCATAGCTGTGTCCGGTTTGAATTCAACATAAATTGAACCTGGAATACGCGCTATCGGGGAGCTTGTTACAAACTTTGTGTGGAAGCAGGTTGCCAGAGTTGAAAGCGCGGGGAAGATACACTGAACGTCCACGCACATCATTTCTACAACGCCTGTTAGAATAACGTTTTCCTGCTGAAGGAAGTTACCAACCATGCGGACGCCGTGCCGCATTGCCACTTCGTTTGCTGTACAGCAAAGGCCGACAACGTTAAGGCCTTTCGCGCCGACAGATTTTGCAAGGTCCTGCAATTCTTTAAGTTCGCAGGCGGTTACAACCATTTCGGAGAAAGCGGGGTCGTGACCATGGACAACAATGTTTACCATGTCTTTTTCGAGCGTACCAAGGTTACCTTCTGATTTGCGTACAACCGGTGTGCCGAACATAATGTCGGTAATTTCGGTGCCGATCATCGAGCCGCCCCAGCCGTTTGAAAGACCGGTGCGCAGTGCCTGGCGAATAAGCGCTTCGGCATCCGCCGTATTACCCATGTGGGTCATGTGGAGGGATGTGGCAATTTCGCGGTCTATGGCGCGCGGGTAAATGCCTTCTTTTTCCCATAAATCCTGGCGTGATTTGATAGCGCGCTTTGCGAATATCTGGGTTCCCCAGGGCTTGCCGAATTCCATAAGGCCTACTTCGGCTACTTCGTGGGCAACATCATAAATATCCCTGCCCTCGGTTTTAACGCCGTATTCGGCCGCAAGGCGAAGAAGTTTTCCTTCGTCGCGGATTTGATAGTTTCCATCACGTTTAGTGCTGTGAAGCACGTGCAGAATCTCGCGTGCGTGATCCGAGTGGGCTGCTGTACCGGCTGCGACAGTGCGAAGGTAGTTTCTTCCGGCGATAGCATGTGCATCGGCGCCGCAGATACCCCTTTTGCCCTTTGCCGTTACGCGGCATGGCCCCATAGAACAGTTCTTGCAACAGATACCGTCCTCGCCGAATTTGCAATGCGGCGTTTGTGTTTTTACGCGGTCCTCATAGGTTTCCGCTCCTGCTGCTACCGCGCGCTCTTTAAGCTTGGCGGTAACTTCTTCCATTTTTTCAATGGATGTGTAGTTTTCCAGATTCTTCACAACCTGACTCCTTGTTCATCAAGAATTTTTAGAACTTTGTATCTGATAAGTATAGCACAACACCTATGGAAGTCAAACAAAAAATCTGTAAAATAGATGAATAGACTAGTTTGACAGACCAGATTGAGAGTTATACTTTTTTAGGCGCGGTGATTGGCCAGGATAAACGCATTAGATAATCGGTGATTCTCATTTTACATAAGGGATAGGAAGACGGGCCACGAAAAAGTTATGAAACACACGAAAAAGAAAAAATATTTTTTCCTGTCTTCTTTCGTGTGGTTCGTGGTTTTTCCTCAAATCTGGAATTGCCGGCATATTCTACAAATTACGCGCTATTTAACACAGAAAGCGGGGGCAACGCCGGCACTCGTGTTAGCAAAGCCATAGCTGCTTCCACCGCTGACAAAGCAAAAGGAAGATGCGGAACCGGAATAGGGCGATGCAACCCAGTAGTTACGGACACTGCGGCTATCGTATTTTGTTCTGCTGGGATTGTTTGTGTAGTACTCGAAACGCCCCTGATTGCCCGCCGTTTCGGTCGCGCTCGCGTTTGTAAAATTCAGCGACTGGAGGCCGAGCATCTCCCATTCCGTGGGCAGGAAGAGCGCGTCTTCTATCGTATCCACTGCCGCATTTGACGATGATGAGCCTACATCGCCCGGAATGAATCCGTTCCATACCTTGCGGGCCGGCGCCCAGAGGAAATCCTCCGGCACGCCTGCGGCTTTTAGCCCCGTAAGGAAATTGCCGCCCACCCCGCTAACCGGAACAAGATACTTCCGTATTTCGCTTGCCGCATAGCCGCCCACATTGGTATCGGTGGGGTTCATCCAGCGCACCCCCGGCACGTTCTGGAACTGGAACACAATGTGGGGGTCGTTTCCGTTGCCGTTTATGCCGCTGTAGGTGTTTATGCCCACCACGATGAGTCGCAAGAGCCGTCCTTCATAGCCTGCAAAAGGAGGCGGGCTTGGCGTTATTGGCTCATCGGTTGCGTCGATTTTACCATAACCGGCTGTAGTGTCGTCAACGGGATAGCCCGCAACATTGAGGGATGCCAGGTCGATGTAGTCGCCCAGGGCTATGTCTCCCAGTTTGAGCGTTGCGCCCGACCCTGTTTCCGCCGGGTTTGTCGCAAGGTAATTTTGGAGCGTGGTAAAGACCTGTGTTACCTTCGCCGCGCTGTTTGCCGTTACATCAATATCGAATTTGGCGGCAATGCTTGGGGACGAGGGGTTGGCTAAGGCATTATACAGGTTTATGGTTTTTGCCCCGCTTTCTATGCCGCTTTTGTCGATGACTACCCATGCCTCTCCTACTGTAGTTGTATTAATTGCAAGGCTCCATGACGTGCCGCTTCCGGTTAGGGCGCCCTTGGTTGCAGCGCCGTACAATCCGTCGATTTTGATGTCGGTCGCCGCAAGTCCGCTAACCGATTCACTAAAGGTAAAGTCGATTTTAGTTGTCCATGTTGTCGAGCTTCCGTTCGCCGTGGCGTTGTAGGTTACCAGGGACTTATACAGAGTTACCATTTTAGCCCCGCTTTCTATACCGCTTTTGTTGATTGATACAGTGGCTGCTCCCGCCGTGGTTGTATTAATTTCAAGGCTCCATGACGTGCCGCTTCTGGTTAGGGCGCCCATGGTTGCCGCGCCCGTGCCGCTGATTGTTATATCGCCTACGGCAAGACCGGTAACGGAGGCGCTAAAGACAAAGTCGATTTTAGTTGTCGAGGTTGTCGTGCTGCCGTTCGCTGTGGCGCTGTAGGTGATCGGTTTATACAGGGTTATGTTCTTTGCAGTGCTTTCTATGCCGCTGGAGTTGATAGACACTGTGACTGCTCCCGCCGCGGTTGTATTAATTGCAAGGCTCCATGACGTGCCGCTTCCGGTTAGGGTGTCTTTGGTTGCAGCGCCGGTCGATCCGCTGATTGTTATGTCGCTAGCCATAAGACCGGTAACGGAGGCGCTAAAGGTAAAGTCGATTTTGGTCGTAGAAGCTGTCGCGCCGCCGTTCGCCGTGGCGTTGTAGGTGATGGGTGTTGGAGTGGGTGTTGGTGTTGCGGACACGGGAACTTTTCCCTGTCCGTTAATTGATCTGTCATAAGCAAAGTCGGCGCTGCCTGATGCTGCCCGGGTAAATTTACCAACATCGCTTTGTGTAAGGGTGTACCCTGCGTTCCCTTGCAAAACAACCGTGTCGGGGGAGCCATTTTCCAGCGTTATTTTTGCTGTATACTGGGATGGTGTTGTTGGGTTTGCATCCGGTGTTAGCGCGCCTGTTATGGTGATTTCCCTGCCTGTTTCTAAATACACGTCGTTATTCTGATCTATAACGGCGCTACCGGAAATACTTAAATAGCCTGAATTTTTAAGATATATACCTTTACCGTTGGCAGTTGCTGCATTACCGCCAATAAAGCCGCCGTTTATATTAGCGGCGCCGCCATCAATCCTTATGGCGCCGTCATTACCGCCCGATTTATTACCTGTAATTTTACCGCCGGACATTGTAAAGGTACCAAGAGTTTCGACAGCGCCAGTGCGGTTTAACGAACCGTTATTTTTTATTTCACCGCCTTGCATTGTAAAATTTGCTGTAGAATTTACAAATACCGCTCCGCCGGCGCCTTTTTTATAATTATTCTGAAGAATTACCCCATCGTTCATAACAAAGGTACCGCCTACCGTAATTATTGATGCATTCACATCGAATGTTACGCTGTTTATCGCGCCACCGGCCGGTGTTCCATCACCGCCTGTCCATACTGCGCCGCCGTCTATAATAAGGCCGCCTGTTCCCGCATAACCTAATGTTAGGGCGGTGTTTGCCGGAATGGCAAAAAGGCTGCCGTCATAGCCTGCGCCGCGTTTTATTGTTTTTTCGCTGCCTGAGGGCGCCGTAAGAATAAGCGGTTTGCTAGCGGGGCGCGTTGTTGGTACCGGAGCCGGGGCGGAAATTTCAATATCCCGCAATATTGTAACAACGTCATTATCGCTAAATTCTTCACCTGTTGATGGCGTCCAGTTAATTGCGTCGTTTAATGTTTGATAATACTTAACCACATCATCCCCGCTTTTTTTGTACACACGCGATGCAACTGCCGTTATAGATATGCGGTAGGTTTTTGTAGTCGCTCTGTCGGGAGCCATTGTATCAATTTGTATGACCATAGGCTGTGTTAAGGGCGACGTAAGATCCGGATAAATTTTTGCCTTATAGACCGGCGTTACCGCTTGGGAGTCATCCGTCTGTAAGGAAAGATCACGTCTGGGTTTACTAGAACCGGTTTCCCAGTTGTACCCGGCGCTTATTACCGATTCGCCGGGCCCGCCCAGCATGGTTACTAAAATATCTAATTCTGTGGAAGCAGATGGATTTAAAATAGTATCATAATCAAAAGCGTAGAAATCGCCTGCAAGCGGAATTAAGGTTACGGGGGTTCCGTCAACATTCCGAATATCAATACCAATAGATGCCGCACTACTGCCAAAATCGGCGCTTGTGTAATGAATACCGTTATGCGAAACGCCGGATGCGTCCGCCCATAAGCCGGACGTAAAACCCGCCCACACGGTAACGGCCTCGTAAAAGAAACCCGCCCGGGTGTATGGAGCGCCGCCCCGTTCAAACAAAATAGCCAATACACCCGATCCTGCCGGTACATTGTCAAAAGTAAGTGTTGTTTTTTTATTAGCGCCATCGGTGTCGAATGTAGTAACGGTCTGGGCAGTACCTGCATAATCAAAAAAATCAGACTCAATTTGTGCTTTTAACCGGGTAATCGACTCGCCGGCGGGCCAGCTAACGGTAAGTTCAACCTTGCCTGTTCCTTCCGCCGCGGAGGTAAAAGGGAGACTAACAGAGCCGCTTTGGACCTGCGCTGCTGTAAAATCCTGACCGCCTGTTAAACAGGGCAGGGTGTCGCCTGAATTTTTATAGGCCTGTGCCGTTATGCGCAATGCCGCCGGCTTTTTTAAATTAAAAACCGCACGGGCGCCTTCATTCATACTGACGGTTTGTGTACTAAAAGGTGCGCCGCCGCCCTCCGGTTCAAGATTAATGACAATATGATCAATACCGTTCATGGAAGGCATAATGGAGCGCAAAACCCCCGCGCTGCCTAAAAAGTTCCCCTGGGAGCGCAAAATGTTTGCCTGCGGCATACCAAATGTTACCGTTAAATCGCCTTGAAAAACCAATTCATCAGGAGGCACAGCCGTGAACTGCTCACAACCCGCGAGCAAGAGAGCGTAAAAAAGAGTGAAAAATAAAAAGCAAAAAGTTAGAAACGGATTTTTTTTTGTTTTCATTCCAATCCTTCTTTATGGCATGAAATTTAGTCTGTAATGGTTACCGGAAAACTGCCTGTATAATATGAACCGTCTATTATAACCTCTATCGTAAATGTCCATCGCCCTGTTTGAATTCCATCTGGAATATAGCATGGTACGATCTGCGGTAAACGGCCTGTAAACTTAGAGATTACATCTTCGTCCAAGCAGATGGTATAACCGACGCCCCCTAATTCTTTTGATGAATTAACTTCTACTGTTATGGTTTCCCCCTTGCGAATCATGCCGGGCGGGTCGCTAAACGTAATATTGTATCCTTCGGATACCGAAACAGAAATACCATTAGCGCCTCGGGCTTTTAGTAGCTGGTCGTCTATAAACTGACCGAAAGGCGGGTTTACCGGCGCGCAAGCGCCCAAAAGGATGGCGAATATGGGGCCCAGTGCAAAAAAACGCTTGGCAACTATCATACTATACTAATATATCGAAATTTTTGATTAATTGCAAGCAATTTTTTTTTAACACCAATTCGTAGCCGCAAGGATTTTTACCCAAGCAATTCTCATTTTAATTAGACAATTGCTTGCCAACCATACCTCATTCTTGACATCTATGAAATGCTTAGGGGCGGTCTGAAGCGGCAGGCAGGGTCAAAGTTTACTAATTTGGTCTTCGGAGAGTCCGGTACCTTGCGCAATTTTCGGAATAGGGATACCCAAGTCTTTTAAGCTCTTGGCAACTTCGAGTCTGCCTCTGGCTTCCCCTCTGGCTTCCCCCCTGGCTTCCCCTCTGGCTTCTCCTCTGGCTTCCCACCTAGCAGTTAGCCCGACTTCTTCGAGAACCTGATCTAAACTCATTGCTACATCACTCATTTTAAATGCCTCCCTTAATATTAAGGACATCTTTGTATTCCGCTAATTCGAGCTTGATTGCCTCAACAAAAGCTGGGTGCCAATGGATTGTATCTGCTTCATGATGCATAGATAACCATAAATGCAATTGGAAGGAGACGCAAGGGGAATTGCTGCAGATTTGCCTCGCCGCAGTGATTTTCATTTGAAGACAGGGTATACGCCCACCCATCTACATCCCCTATCGCGGTTACCGAAAAAGGGTTATGGTTTTTGCCCCGCTTTCTATGCCGCTTTTGTTGATGGCTACCGTTGCCGCTCCTATTGTAGTTGTATTAATTGCAAGGCTCCATGACGTGCCGCCTCCGGTTAGGGCGCCTTTGGTTGCCGCGCCGGGCGATCCGCCGATTGTGATGTCGGCCGCCGTAAGTCCGCTAACCGATTTACTAAAGGTAAAGTCGATTTTAGTTGTCGAGGTTGCCGTGCTTCCGTTCGCTGCGGCGGTGTAGGTGATCGGTTTATACAGGGTTATGGTTTTTGCTCCGCTTTCTATGCCGTTGGAGTTGATTTGTACAGTTGCGGTACCTGCCGCAGTTACAGTAACGGCTAGGCTAAAAGTCTTGCTGCTTCCGGTTAAGGCGCCTTTGGTTATCATGCCGGTATATCCGGTTATTGTGATGTCGGCCGCCGTAAGTCCGCTAACAGCTTCGTCAAAGGAAAAGATAATTGCGTTAGTCGTTTGGGTCGGGCTGCCGTTAGCATCGGCGTTGTAGGTTATCGGTGTTGCAGATGCTGTTGGCGAGGCAGTTGGTGTAGGCGTTGGCGTCGCTGTTGGCGAACTCGACGGTGTAGAGCTGGGTGTACTCGACGGTGTTGGTGTGGCGGACGCCGTTGGTGTTGGAGTGGGCGTTGGAGTTGCGGACACGGGAACTTTTCCCTGTCCGTAATTTGATCTGTCATAAGCAAAGTCGGCGCTGCCTGATGTTGTCCGGGTGAATTTACCAACATCGCTTGGTGTAAGAAGGCGCCTTGCGCTTCCTGCTAAAACTACCGTGCCAGCCTCCTCGCTTTGCAGCGTTATTTTTGCTGTATATTGGGATGGTGTTGTTGGGTTTGCATCCGGTGTTAGCGCGCCTGTTATGGTGATTTCCCTGCCTGTTTCTAAATACACGTCGTTATTCTGATCTATAACGGCGTTACCGGAGATACTTAAATAGCCTGAATTTTTAAGATATATACCTTTACCGTTAGTTGCTGCATTACCGCCAATAAAGCCGCCATTTATATTAGCGGCGCCGCTATCAATCCTTATGGCGCCGCCATTACTGCCCGATTTATTACCTGTAATTTTTCCGCCGGACATTGTAAAGGTACCAAGAGTTTCGACAGCGCCACTGCGTTCTAACGAACCGTTATTTTTTATTTCACCGCCTTGCATTGTAAAACTTGCTGTAGAATTTACAAATACCGCTCCGCCGCCGCCTTTTTTATAATTATTCTGAAGAATTACCCCATCATTCATAACAAAGGTACCGTCTACCGTAATTGTTGATGCATTCACATCGAATGTTACGCTGTTTGTCGCGCCACCGGCCGGTGTTCCATCACCGCCTGTCCATTCGGCAGCGCCGTCTATAATAAGGGCGCCCGTACCCGCATAACCTAATGTTAGGGCGGTGTTTGCCGGAACGGTAAAAAGGCTGCCGGTATAGCCTGCGCCGCGTTTTATTGTTTTTTCGCCGCCTGGTTGCACCGTAAGAATAAGCGGTTTGCTAGCGGGGCGTGTTGCAGGAAGCAGAATCGTGGCTGAAATTTCAATATCCTGCAATATTGTAACAATGTCATCTGTACAAAATGCTTCACTTTGCGTATTGTCCGGTTCCCATGCAATTGCTTCGTTTAATGTTTTATAATACATAACCTCATCCTGCCCGTTTTTTTTGTACACACGCGAAGCAACTTCCGGTACAGATACGGATGCGATTTTATAAAGGGTTATGGTTTTTGCCCCGCTTTCTATGCCGCTCTTATTGATGGACACAACTGCCGCACCCGTTGTAGATGGTGTTACAAAGAGGCTATAACTACCACCGGATCCTGTTAGGCTGTCTTTAGTTATTGTGCCGGGATACCCGCCGATTGTGATATTGCCTACGGTAAGACCGGTAACGGCGGCATTAAAGACAAAGTCGATTTTTGTAGTTGTGGAGGCTGGGCCGCCGTCCGCCGCTGCGGTGTAGGTAATGGCGGTACCGTCTGGCTCCGATCCTCCGCCTGTCTCGCGGGCTTTCTGTAGTTGATCGTCTATAAACTGACCGAAAGGCGGGTTCACCTCATAACAGGTACTCAAAAGGATGGTTAATAAGGGGACAGTTAGTGTAAAAAAACGCTTGCAAATTTTCATACTTATAGTTATAATACCAAAATTTTTGATTATTTATAACAAAAAGATGTATTAAACCAAAACACGGACAACAAAAGAAACCTTTATAAGGCTTACCCCGCCGTATTCAGGGTATGGGCGCGTGGTGGTTGCCCAGATGCAACTTTGCCGTATATTATGTGTCATAAGGGAAGAGCAATGAGAATGTTAGGTGCGGCGCGTTAGCAACTTTGGAATTTACGGACGAAATAATAGTTGTACAGGTTCTGGCCGGACGGCACGATCTTTACCGTGTATTGGTGGAGCGGCATGAACGCGCGGTTCGCGGTATGGGGCTTAGCTTTTTCCGTAACAATGATGACGCGGTGGATTTTGCGCAGGATGTTTTTATAAAGGCTTTTCGCGGCTTGCCGGGGTTTAAGGGAATGGCGCGGTTTTCTACATGGCTTTACCGGATTGCTTATACAACGGCGGTTAACCAGGTAAACCGGCGCCGTGAGTATGCAAGCCTTGCCGATTGTGATTACGAGGGCGCGTATTTGTCGCCGGAAGACGCACATTTAAAAGAGGCTATCCGGCAGGCGGTTAAGCAGGCTGTGTCTGAATTGCCGGAGAAATACAGAATCTGTATAGATTTGTTTTTTTTCTATGACAGAAACTACGAGGAAATTGAAGTTATCAGCGGGTTTCCGGTTAATACCGTTAAATCGCACGTTTTTAGGGCAAAAAAAATCCTTAGAGAAAAATTAAAGGGTTTTGTTGAAGGGGGACAATGATGAATTGCAAACGGGTACAGGATTTTTTGTACGGGTGTTTTGAAAACAGTACCCTGCTTGAAAGATTCTTGGTGTTTATTCATCTTATACACTGTAACAAGTGTTCGTATCACGAAGCCCTTATCAACAGATCTACAACAATTATGCGAAATGAATTCCTGCCGCCTGAGGAAAATAATTTTTCCGAAAAGGTAATATCAATGATAAATATAGAAGACTTAAACGCGGTAGACGCACAGGAAGCGCCGGAAGAAGGGTTTGTGAATGACAACGCAAACGGTGTAACCATTGGCGGTGTTATTACGGCATTCGGTACGGTCTTTATCGGCGGGCATTTAGATGAATTCTCCAAACGTTTTGACGGATTGGTAAAACGCCTTGGCTTTAGATAATATAAGAGTATCACCACAAAGAATTGACAGGTATTAATTACTTCTACGATGATTGCCGCCTTTGTCCCAGGAATTGCGGGGTAAACCGCGCGGGCGGCGAAAAAGGTTTTTGCGGTGAAACGGACGAGCTGCGTATTGCGCTTGCCGGTATTCATTATGGCGAGGAACCGCCTGTTACAGGCGGGAATGGTTCGGGCACGGTCTTTTTTTCAGGCTGTAATTTAGCCTGCGTTTTTTGTCAAAACTATCAGATTTCGCATAACGGTTTGGGGCGTGTTGTTTCCACAGAAGAATTTGTTGACATTTGCCTTGCGCTTCAAAAAAACAGCGCTGAAAATATAAACCTTGTAACAGGAAGCCACGCGGCGCCTGCAATTATTAAAGGCATAATACAGGCGCGCAGAGCCGGATTAACCATTCCGTGTTTGTGGAATTCTTCCGGCTATGAAACAACGGAAACAATCGGCAGGTTAGACGGTATAATTGATATGTATCTGCCCGATCTAAAAACGTTGGACGAAAAAATTGCGCATAACTTTTTTAACGCGCCGGACTATCCGCTCTATGCGGCGCAGGCTGTAAGAAAGATGATCGGGACGGGGAAACCGGTTATTGTCCGCCACCTTGTTCTGCCTGAATATTTGGAATCTACAAAAAAAGTACTGCAATGGTTTGCCGCCAATAAAAAACAAAATGTGCAGCTTTCACTTATGACACAGTATACGCCGGTAAAAGGCGCGCGCCTTTGCGCCGGCAATTCGGAACCGGATCGTTTTGTAAATGATGACGAATACAAAACCGTTTTGCAGTGGCTGGAAGATTTTGAAATTGAGGACGGTTTCTATCAGGAATTGGAAACCGGCGACGGCTGGCTGCCGGATTTTACCGCCTGTGCCGCAGAAGTTTTTCCTAAGAAACTATGTAGAACGGTTTGGCATTATGGGGAGGGGTTCGCAGGATATAAAAAGTTGACTTGATAAAAAAGGCCTACAGTTTTAGTATGTATACTGGGGTGGAGGTTAATGAAACGAATTACACAAAACGGTAACTCTTTGTTCGCGGCGTTGCTTGTTGCGGCAATTTCGTTTGCAACCCTGACCGGTTGTCCGGCAAGAAAACAGGGGTTGTCTTCCGAGTTGTTATCTCTGGCAGCCGGAGAGATTGCCCTTGTTACCGACACCGGGAACGTCGACGACCATTCGTTTAATCAGGGCGCTTGGGACGGCGTTGCGCTTTTCGGCAAAGAATTTGGATTGACCCAAGCCAGGGAATACAATTTCTTCAGGCCCGCCGGTGGAGAAAACCAGGACTACATTGACGCTATTAAGCTTGCAATCTCAGGCGGCGCAAAGGTTGTCATTACCCCCGGTTTTGTCTACTCCACGCCGGTATTTATGCTGCAAGATAAATACCCCGATGTAAAGTTCATAACACTTGATTCCACCCCGGGCAACGGATTGGACGGGGATAAGGCGGTGATCAAGACCGCCGGTAATACGCTGTCCATTCACTATCGGGAAGAGGAGGCCGGGTATCTGGCGGGTTACGCCGCCGTTAAAGACGGTTGGACAGAGCTTGGTTTTGAGGGCGGCATTTCCGTACCGCCTGTTGTGCGCTACGGATTCGGGTTTGTTCAGGGGGCTGAGGCGGCGGGGGAAGAACTCGCGCTTGGCACAAACGCTATTAAGATTAGATACAACTACGCAATGACTTTTGCACCGGAACCCGCTATTCAGGCGCGTTGTACATCTTGGTACAATTCGGGCACCGAGGTTATCTTTGCCTGCGGCGGAGGTATCTGGAGGTCGGTGGTGGCGGCGGACGCGGCAGGTAAAAAGGTTATAGGTGTTGACAGCGATCAGTCGGCGGATTCTCCGGCTATTATAACTTCCGCTACAAAGCAGTTACAGGTTTCAGTTTACGACGCACTAAAGTCAATCTACATAAGCAAAGACTTCAAAGGCGGGCAGGAAGTCTTGTACAACGCGGCTAATAACGGTATCGGACTTGCGATGTCTTCAAGCAAATTCACAAAATTTACCCAAAGCGACTACAATACGATTTACGCAAAACTACAGAGTGGTTCCGTTACAATTTTTAACGATTCTACGGAAATAGACCCTTCCATTGCGC